>NZ_JBSGWV010000011.1:0-157368 GCF_053609105.1 Streptomyces sp. NPDC054975 | reverse complement strand
GCGGGCCCCCCCCCCCCTCGGGGCGGGGGGGGGGGCGCCCCCCCCCCCCCCCCCCACGGCCGCCGTGCGTCCGGGCGGGACGAGCGGGCCTGACGGGACGGGCGGAACGGCCGGGAGGGGCACCGCCTCAGATCTTGCCGATCCCCAGGGTGTTCTCCGCCGGCAGCAGCCCGGAGCCGATGGCGGCGAGCCAGGGTTCGCCGAGGAGTTCGACGAGGCGGGCCGTGGACTGCGGACCGAGGACCACCCAGGGGGCAGCGGCCAGTTCGTCCGTACGGAGTTCCACCTCCGCGCGCAGGGCGCGGCCGGCGTCGGTGACCGTGACCGGGCCCGCACCGCCCTCCTCGGCGGCGAGCAGGCCGCGGGCGGTCAGGCGGGCGCGGGCGGCGGACCAGTCGGACCCGCTCCAGCCACGGCTGGCGAAGGTCGCTTCGGAGGCCGCCCCGACGGCCGCGAAGGAGACCAGGGACTCGACCGGGTCGAGCCCGGCGGCGAGCAGCGCGGCCACGTGGCCGTCGCCGCGGTGCTCGCGCAGGATCGTCGCGGCCTGCCAGAGGACCAGGTGCGGGGCGTCGGGCCAGGGCAGCTCGGCGTTGGCGGCGGCGAGCGGGCGCCCGGCCGTCACCGCGGCCTCGGCCGCGCGTCGCGCGAGCATGGCCGCCTCGGCGATCGCGGGGCCCTCGACGGCCTCCTCGCCGAACACGGAACGGTAGGTCCGGTCGACCGCGCGGAGACGGCCGTCGAGGGCTGCGGCCGGGGCGGCCGTCCGCCAGACCCCGGGCACGTACCGGGCCACCATCTCCGGGCTGAAGCTGTAGAAGGCCGAGCCGACCCGCCCGGACCCGACCGGACCGAGGGGCGCGGCGCGCCAGGCGAAGTACGCGGGCCAGCGCTCCGAGACGTCGTGGCCGAGGGCGCGGGCCTCGTCGAAGGCCTCGGGGGCGTAGTAGAGAAGCGCGTGCAGGGGTTCGATCAGGTGCCACATCTGCCGTACGCGACCGGGTTCCACGGCACCCAAGGTGTTCACGCTCATGTCGGACTCCTCCGCCTGCGTCGCCTCATCTTGACATTGACTAGATTGCCAGGGACCAGAATGCGCGCGCCGACGCGAACTTGTCAATGCCTAGATGCGGCGTAGGGTGCTGTCCATGACCAGTCGGCGCACCTATCACCACGGCGACCTGCGGCAGGCGGTGCTCACCGCCGCCCTGGACGTCATCGCCACCGAGGGCCCGTCCGCGCTGAGCCTGCGCGACCTCGCGCGCCGGGCGGGCGTCTCCCACGCCGCCCCGGCCCACCACTTCAAGGACCGCGCGGGGCTGCTCACGGCCGTGGCGGCCGAGGGCTTCGAGCTGCTCGCCGAGGCGCTCGGCGAGGCGAAGGACCTGAAGGACGCGGGGGTGCGGTACGTGCGGTTTGCCACCGAGCACCCGGCGCACTTCCAGGTGATGTTCCAGCCGGACCTGCACAGGCCCGACGACCCTGAGCTGCTGGCCGCCAAGGAACGGGCGGGGGACCGGCTCCGCGCGGGCGTCGAGGGCGTCACGAGCGCCGCGGGCAGCACGGGAGACAGCCGTCTCGCGGGGGTCGCGGCCTGGTCGCTCGCCCACGGTTTCGCGACCCTGCTGCTCAGCCACAACCTGACGGGCCCGATCGGCGACCGGGACCCCGAGGAGGTCTTCCGCACGCTCGCCGGACTGCTCTTCACGACCGGCACCTCGCCGTCACCGTCACCGCCCGGGGAATATGCGGAGCCCGACTCCGATTGGTCAGATGCATGACGACGATCACGCCTTCCACAACGTCCGTACGCCGCACCGCCGTTGCCGCGTTCACCGCCGCCGCCCTGACCGCCCTTCCCTTCGTCGGCACCGCCGAGGCGACAGCCCGCCACGACGGCGCGGCCCGCCACGCCCCTAGCCAGTGGCGCGGCGCCTGGGCCGCGTCCCCGCAGTCCGCGACCGCGCCCTTCGGCTCCAACTGGTCCCAGCAGGGCTTCTCGAACCACACCGTCCGCCAGGTCGTCCGGGTGACCACCGGCGGCACCAAGGCCCGGATCGAACTGTCCAACCGGTACGGCACCACCCCGCTGCGGATCACCGGCGCGACCGTCGCCCGCACGGACAAGGGGGCTTCCGTGCAGGCCGGTTCGGTCCGGCAGCTGACCTTCGGCAAGAGCGGCTCGGTGACGATCCCGGCCGGCGGAGCGGCGTACAGCGACGGCGTGCCGTTCACCGTGAAGGCGCTGGAGTCGGTGACCGTCACCCTCTACCTGGCCGCTCCCACCGGCCCGGCCACCTTCCACCACTTCGCCGCCGCCACCAGCTACCGCGCGGACGGCGACCACCGCTCGGACCGGGACGGTACGGCCTTCAAGGAGACCAGCGCGTCCTGGTACTACCTCTCCGGCGTCGAGGTGACCGGCGGGAAGGCCCCGCGCCGGGACGGCATCGTGACGTTCGGCGACTCGATCACCGACGGCGTCGGCTCCGGCCCCGACGCGAACAACCGCTACCCCGACGAGCTGGCCGAGCGCTTCGCCGCCGCCGGGAAGCCGCGCTCCGTCCTCAACCACGGCATCGGCGGCAACCAGGTCACCAACGACACGACCTGGGCCGGCGAGAAGGGCATCGAGCGGTTCAAGAAGGACGTCCTGACCGAGCCGAACGTCCGCACGGTCGTCCTCCTCGAGGGCATCAACGACTTCGGCGGCAGCGGCCCGTCCTTCCCCGGCGGCCCGACCCCCGAGGTCTCCGTCGACCGGCTCATCGAGGGCCACCTCGCCCTCGTCCGCCAGGCCCACGCCCACGGCATCAAGGTGGTCGGCTCGACCCTCACCCCGGTCGGCGGCTCCAACTACGGCACCGCGGCGGTCGAGGCCAAGCGGGAGGCGTTCAATCACTGGGTCCGCACGTCGGGCGCGTACGACGCCGTGGTCGACTTCGACCGCGCCGTCGCCGACCCGTCCACCGCGTCGACCGACCCGGCCGTGATCGACCGCCTCCTGCCCGCGTACGACTCGAAGGACCACCTGCACCCGAGCGACGCGGGCTACCGGGCGATGGCCGAGGCCCTCGACCTCGACCAGCTGTGACCCCGGCCTGACCCGGCTCCGGCCCCTGCCTCCACCGGCAGGGGCCGAGGCCGGTCAGGACCCCAGGATCGTCGTCAGGAACTCGCCCGTCCACGCCAGCAGTTCGCGGCCCACGACCGGCTTCCCGCCGATCTTCCCGCTCGTCGGACGGGGCACCAGGATCTGGTGGACGGCCGGCTTGACGACCGTACGCGGGTAGAGGCGCTTCAGCCGCAGCTCCTGCGACTCCCGCAACTCCACCGGCGCGAAGCGGATGTTCGGGCCCTGGAGGACGATCTCGCCGACGCCGCACGCACGGGCCAGCATCCGCAGGCCGGCGACCAGGAGCAGGTTCTCCACCGGCTCCGGCAGCTTGCCGTAGCGGTCGGTGAGCTCCTCCCGTACCGCCTTGATGTCCTCCTCCGTGTTGGCGGAGGCGATCGCCCGGTACGCCTGGAGGCGCAGCCGCTCGCCCGGCGCGTAGTCGTGCGGGACGTGCGCGTCGACCGGCAGCTCGATCTTGACCTCCAGCGGCGGCTCCTCCTCGACCCCGCCCTCCAGGGAGGCGCGGTAGTCGGCGACCGCCTCGCCCACCATCCGTACGTACAGGTCGAAGCCGACGCCCGCGATGTGACCGGACTGCTCGCCGCCGAGCAGGTTGCCCGCGCCGCGGATCTCCAGGTCCTTCATGGCCACGTACATGCCCGCGCCCATCTCGGTGTGCTGGGCGATCGTCGCGAGCCGCTCGTGCGCGGTCTCCGTCAGCGGCTTCTCCGGCGGGTAGAGGAAGTACGCGTAACCACGCTCGCGGCCACGGCCGACACGACCGCGCAGCTGGTGCAGCTGCGACAGGCCGAAGTTGTCGCCGCGCTCGACGATCAGGGTGTTGGCGTTGGAGATGTCGATGCCGGACTCGACGATCGTCGTGGAGACGAGGACGTCGAACTTCTTCTCCCAGAAGTCCACCACGACCTGCTCCAGGGCCGATTCCGACATCTGGCCGTGCGCGGTCGCGATCCGCGCCTCCGGGACGATCTCCCGCAGCCGCGCCGCCGCCCGGTCGATCGACTCGACCCGGTTGTGGATGTAGAAGACCTGACCCTCGCGCAGCAGTTCACGGCGGATGGCCGCGCCGATCTGCTTCTCCTCGTACGGTCCGACGAAGGTGAGGACCGGGTGCCGCTCCTCCGGCGGGGTGGTGATCGTCGACATCTCGCGGATGCCGGTCACGGCCATCTCGAGCGTACGGGGGATGGGGGTGGCGGACATGGTCAGCACGTCGACGTTGGCGCGGAGCTTCTTCAGCTGCTCCTTGTGCTCGACGCCGAAGCGCTGCTCCTCGTCGACGATGACCAGGCCGAGGTCCTTGAACTTGGTCTCGGAGGAGAAGAGACGGTGCGTGCCGATGACGATGTCGACCGAGCCGTCGCGCAGCCCCTCCATCGTCGCCTTCGACTCGGTCTCCGTCTGGAAGCGGGAGAGCGCGCGGGTGACGACGGGGAACTGCGAGTACCGCTCCGAGAACGTGCCGAAGTGCTGCTGGACGAGGAGCGTGGTGGGGACCAGGACCGCGACCTGCTTGCCGTCCTGGACGGCCTTGAAGGCGGCGCGGACCGCGATCTCCGTCTTGCCGTAGCCGACGTCGCCGCAGATCAGGCGGTCCATCGGGACCGTCTTCTCCATGTCCTCCTTCACCTCGGCGATGGTGGACAGCTGGTCGGGCGTCTCCGCGTACGGGAAGGCGTCCTCCAGCTCCCGCTGCCAGGGGGTGTCGGGGCCGAAGGCGTGGCCGGGCGCCGCCATCCGCGCCGAGTACAGCTTGATCAGGTCGGCGGCGATCTCCTTGACGGCCTTCTTCGCACGCGCCTTGGTCTTCGTCCAGTCCGCGCCGCCGAGCCGGTGCAGGGTCGGCGCCTCGCCGCCGACGTACTTCGTCACCTGCTCCAGCTGGTCGGTGGGGATGTAGAGGCGGTCGCCGGGCTGGCCGCGCTTGGCGGGGGCGTACTCGACGAGGAGGTACTCGCGGGTGGCGCCCTGGACGGTCCGCTGGACCATCTCGACGTACCGGCCGACGCCGTGCTGCTCGTGCACGATGTAGTCGCCGACCTCCAGGGTCAGCGGGTCGATGGTCTTGCGGCGCTTGGCCGGCATCCGCTGGCCGTCCTTGCCGGCCGCCTTCTGGCCGGAGAGGTCGGTCTCGGTGAGGACGGCGAGCTTGAGCGCCGGGTCCACGAAGCCGTAGTCGATGGAGCCGGTCGCCACGTGCACGACGGACGGGGAGATCTCGGCGAGGTCCGCGTCGAGCCGGGCGGCGATGCCCTCGCCGCCGAGGACCTCGACCGTGCGGGTCGCCGGGCCGTGGGCCTCGGTGACGTAGACCGTGCGCCAGCCGTCGGCCAACCAGCCCTTGGTGTCGGCGAGGGCGCGTGCGGTGTCGCCGCGGTACGACTCCGGGGCGTGCATGCCGAGCTTGACGGTGTCCTCGTCGTGGTCCTCGTCGGAGGCGGCGAACGGGGAGACCGACCACCACATCATGTCGAGCTCGCGGGCCCGGTCCCGTACGTCCGCGATCCCCCACAGGGAGGCCGCGCCCACGTCGATGGGGGCCTCCCCGCCGCCCGCCGTGGCCGCCCAGGAGGCCTGGAGGAACTCCTGGCTCGTGGCGACGAGGTCGGCGGCCCGCGTGCGGACCCGCTCGGGGTCGCAGACCACGGCCATGGAGCCCTTGGGCAGGACGTCGAGCAGCAGCTCCATGTCGTCGACGAGGACGGGCGCGAGGGACTCCATGCCCTCGACGGCGATCCCCTCGGCGATCTTGCCGAGCAGCTCGCCCAGCTCGGGGTGCTGCTCGGCGAGGGCGGCGGCGCGGCGCTTCACCTCGTCGGTGAGGAGCAGCTCGCGGCAGGGCGGGGCCCACAGACCGTGCTCGGCGACCTCCAGGGAGCGCTGGTCGGCGACCTTGAAGTACCGGATCTCCTCGACGTCGTCGCCCCAGAACTCGATCCGGAGCGGGTGCTCCTCGGTCGGCGGGAAGACGTCCAGGATGCCGCCGCGTACGGCGAACTCGCCGCGCTTCTCGACCAGCTCGACGCGGGAGTACGCGGCGGCCGCGAGGCCCTCCACGATCGCGTTCAGGTCGGCGCTCTGGCCGGTGCGAAGGGACACGGGCTCCAGGTCACCGAGGCCCTTGACCTGCGGCTGGAGCACGGAGCGTACGGGGGCGACGACGACGGAGACGGGCCCGGTGGCCGGGTCGTCGGGAGACGGGTGGGCGAGGCGGCGCAGCACGGCGAGGCGGCGGCCGACGGTGTCGGAGCGGGGCGAGAGCCGCTCGTGCGGGAGCGTCTCCCAGGAGGGGTAGTCGACGACCGTGTCGGGGTCGAGGAGGCTGCGCAGCGCGGCGGCCAGGTCCTCGGCCTCCCGCCCGGTCGCGGTGACGGCCAGCACGGTCCGCCCGGCGTCCCGCGCGAGCGCGGCCACCGCGAAGGGCCGCGCGGCGGGCGGTCCGACCAGGTCCACATGCATGCGGTTGCCGTCGGACGCGGCCTTGACCGCTTCGGCGAGGGCGCCGTCCTTGACGACGACATCGAGCAGACCGTGCAGGCTCATGGAGCTTCCATCCCGGTGGGTAACGGCAGCGGGCAACGCGAACAGCCCGACACGTCGCACGGGCCGGGTGGTCCCGGCGCCGTGACGGGGCCGGGTGCTCCCCCAGCCTACGACGTGGGCGGCGCACCGGCGCGGGGGATCGACTTCACCTGGCCGGGTGAAAAGGGGCAGATCGGGTGGCGCCCGTCCGGCGCCGCCCAGTAGAGTTAGTCCGAACCTAGTCCACTCCCGCCCGAGAGGCAGTCATGGACGCAGCAGCACGGCAGTACAACGTGCACGAGGCGAAGACCCACTTCTCCAAGATCCTTGAGGCGGTCGCCTCCGGCGAAGAAGTCATCATCAGCAAGTACGGGGAGCCGATGGCGAAGGTGGTCCCGCTCGAAGGCAGGGTCCGCCGGACCGACTACGGCTCCCTCAAGGGCCGGATCACGCTCGCCGACGATTTCGACGAACTTCCCGAGGGCTTCGCCGAGGCGTTCGGAGCCGACGAGTGAAGCTCCTGCTCGACACGCACGTCGTCCTGTGGTGGCTGCAGGGCGAGCTCTCCGACGAGATCCGGGATCTGCTCGCCCGGGAACGCCGGGTGCACGTCAGCGCGGTGACCCCGTGGGAGCTCTCGGTCAAGCAGGCGACCGGCAAGCTCGACGCCCCTATGGACGTCGCGGAACGGGCTCGGGACTCACAGTTCCTGCCGCTGCCGATCACCGCGGACCACGGCATCCGCGCCGGCCAGCTCCCGCCCCACCACCGGGACCCCTTCGACCGGATACTGGTCGCCCAGGCGCAGACCGAGGGGCTGACCCTCGTCACCCGGGACAAGCACATCCCGCTCTACGACGTACCCGTACTGACCGTGTGACCGGCTGACCGATTGACCGGCTGACCGGCTGACCGGCCGAGAACAGCCGTACGGCCCCGGTGGACCTGGTCCGGTCCACCGGGGCCGTCTGCACAGGGCCCGTCCTACTCCGTCGCGATCGCGTTCAGGACGTTCATCCGGCCCGCGCGGAACGCCGGGACCAGGGCCGCGAAGAGGCCCACGAAGGCCGAGGCGACGAAGACCGTCAGGATCGTCGGCCAGGGGATCTCCAGGACCCCCAGGCCCTCCAGGGCCAGGAGCTGCTGGGCCGACGTGCCCCAGCCCAGGCCCAGGACCAGGCCGAGGAGGGCACCGAAGAGGGCGATGACCACCGACTCCAGACGGATCATGCGGCGCAGCTGGCGGCGCGAGAGGCCGATCGCCCGCATCAGGCCGATCTCCCGGGTCCGCTCGACCACCGACAGCGCGAGCGTGTTCACCACGCCCAGCACGGCGACGATGATCGCCAGCGCCAGCAGCCCGTACACGATGTTCAGGAGCTGGCCGACCTGGTCCTTCAGGTCCTGCTTGTAGTCGGCCTGGTTCTGCACCTTGTACTGCGGGTACGCGGCGAGCGAGTCCTTCAGCGCCGCGTACGCCTCGGTCTCCTTGCCGTCCTGCGCCGTCGCGAACATGATCACGCTCTGGGGCATCTTCTCGGCCGGGAGGTACCGCGCCGCCGTGGTGACGTTGGTGTACATCACGCCCTTGTCGACGTTGTTCTCGTCCGACGTGATCGCCGCGACGCGCAGCTTCGCGCGCTCGCCGCCCTTGAAGTCGACAGTCAGCTCGTCGCCGACCTTCACATCGTGCTCGTCGGCGTAGTCGCTGCCCACCGACATCGCGTTCGCGCCGTAGGCGGCGGCCAGCTCACCGGCCGTCGTGTCGCGCCGCAGGTCCTTCGCGTACGACGGCTCGGCGGCGACCAGGCCCTCCTTCACCGCCTTGCCCGCCGGGTCGGTGATCGTCGCCTCGACCCACGTGTACTCCGTCACGTGGTCCAGGCCCGGCGTCTTCTCCAGGGCCGCCTGGGCCTGCGGCACGATCGGCTGCCCGTTGGTGGACTGCACGATGAAGTCCGCGCCGACCGAACGGTCCAGCTCCTCCGTCGCCGACGCGACCATCGACGAGCCGACCACCGACAGGCAGGCCACCAGCGCGAGCCCGATCATCAGGGCGGCGCCGGTCGCTCCCGTACGGCGCGGGTTGCGCAGCGCGTTCCGCTCGGCCATCCGGCCCACCGGGCCGAAGACCCGCAGGACTACGGCGCCGAGGACCCGCACGACCCCGCCCGCGAGCAGCGGGCCGACGACGATGAAGCCGACGAGGCTCAGGACGACACCGAGGCCGAGCCAGAGGGAGCCGGGACCGGCCTCCGCCGCCCGCGTCGACGTCCACAGCGCGGCCGCGCCGCCCAGCGTCAGCAGCAGGCCGAGCCCGCCCCGTACCCGGCCGGCCTTGGCGTCGGCCGGGGTACCGGCGTCACGCAGGGCGGCCATCGGGGAGACCTTGCCGGCCCGGCGGGCCGGGATGTACGCGGCGAGAACGGTGACGACGATGCCGAGGACGAGGCCCACGGCCGGCGTCGTCCACTTCACCGTCAGGTCGCCGGTCGACAGCTCCATGCCCACGGCGGACATCAGCTTCATCAGACCCACCGCCACCCCGACACCGGCGGCGACACCCGTGATCGAGCCGACGACGCCGAGGAGCACCGCCTCGACGAGGACGGAACGGTTCACCTGACGGCGGCTCGAACCGATCGCCCGCAGCAGACCGATCTCGCGGGTGCGCTGAGCGACCAGCATGGAGAAGGTGTTGACGATGAGGAAGATGCCGACGAGGAGAGCGATCCCGGCGAAGCCGAGCATCGCGTACTTCATCGGGGTGAGGAAGCCCTCGACGTCCTTGCGGCCCTCGTCGGCGGACTCCGCCTGGGTCAGCAGCTTGTACTCGCCGCCCACGGCGGCGGAGACGTTCTTCTTCACCTGCTCGTGGCTGAAGCCGGGCGCGGCCGTCACCTCGATGCTGGTGAACTCGCCCGCCTTGCCCAGAAGTTGGCGCTGGGCGGTCGCGGTGTCGAAGTAGACGACCGTGGCGCCCGGGTTGGTGACCTTGAAGTCGACGATGCCGGAGATGCGGGTGGTGAAGTCACCGGTCACGGCGATCGTGCGCAGCTCGTCGCCGATCTTCAGCTTGTGCTTCTCGGCCGTGCCGGCGTCCAGGAGCGCCTCGGTGGGCCCGCGCGGGGCGTGACCGGAGGTGATCTCCATGGAACGGAGTTCCCCAGGACCCCAGTTGACCGCGATCGTCGGGGCGCCGCCCTCGGAGCCGAGGTTCTTGTCGTGCGCGTCGGCGACGGTCACGCTGAGCGAGATGACCTTGCCCTCGGCGGACTTGACGCCCTCGGCCCCGGCGACCCGCTCGACGGCGGACGCCGGCATTGTCTCGGGGCGCCCGGACCGCGGGGTCTCGTCGTCGGTCGCCGCGCCCTTCGGGCTGACGGTGACATCGGCGGCGGTCGCCGAGAAGAGCTTGTCGAACGTGGTGTTCATGGTGTCGGTGAAGACGAGTGTGCCGCTCACGAACGCCACCGAGAGCAGGACGGCGACGGCGGAGAGCGCCATGCGGCCCTTGTGCGCGAAGAAGTTGCGCAGAGAGGTCTTCAGGACGGTCATGACGTACGCCCCCGGGCGTCGAAGTCCTTCATCCGGTCGAGGACGGCGTCGGCGGTGGGCCGGTACATCTCGTCCACGATCCTGCCGTCCGCGAGGTAGAGGACGCGGTCGGCGTACGAGGCGGCGACGGGGTCGTGGGTGACCATCACGATGGTCTGGCCCAGCTCGTCCACCGACTGCCGCAGGAAGCCCAGGACTTCGGCCCCCGCGCGGGAGTCGAGGTTACCGGTCGGCTCGTCACCGAAGATGATCTCGGGCCGGGCGGCGAGGGCACGTGCCACGGCGACGCGCTGCTGCTGACCGCCGGAGAGCTGCGTGGGCCGGTGCCGCAGCCGGTCGGCGAGACCGACGGTGGTCACGACGCGGTCGAGCCACTGCTGATCGGCCTTCCGGCCGGCGATGTCCATCGGCAGCGTGATGTTCTCGAGCGCGTTGAGGGTCGGCAGCAGGTTGAACGCCTGGAAGATGAAGCCGATCCGGTCACGGCGCAGTTGGGTGAGCCGCTTGTCCTTCAGCCCGGTGATCTCGGTCTCGTCCAGGAAGATCTGGCCGCTGGTGACGGTGTCGAGCCCGGCGAGACAGTGCATCAGGGTCGACTTGCCGGAGCCCGAGGGGCCCATGATCGCGGTGAACTGGCCACGGGCGATGTCCACGTCGACGTGGTCGAGGGCGACGACCCGCGTCTCACCGGCACCGTACGCCTTGACGACCTGCCGAGCCCGCGCGGCGACGGCCGTACGCCCTCCGGTCTCCCCGTGCTGGGGGATGGTCACAGCCGAAGTCACGGTATGTCTCCTATGTCTAGGCAGGTTGGTCCGGGGCGGAAACGTCTGGGTGGATCTGTGTCTGCTGGATCTGTCCGGGCGGAAATCCCTGGGCGGATCCGACCCGTGTCCGAGTCTGCGAGAAGCGGGACAGGGGATCACTGGTGCTGGTCGCACTCTTCGCCCTGGGGTTTTCCGTAAGACCACGGTAAAGACGGGCGCGCCCCTTCTCCTCCTCCGCCGGGACGAACGACCCCTGCCCTCTAGGGGGGAGAGACCCCTAGGGGTTCTCCCCCCGAGGTTCGAGTGGGAGGCTGAGGCGACGGATTTAGATGTACGACCCATCAGACGGAGGGCACCGGGGTGTCACGGACGACCAGGCCGCAGACCGCAGAGCCGACGACGGCCCCACGCGGGCGCGGACCCGTCGTCGCGGCGCTGATGCTGGGGATGGCCCTCGCGGCGCTCGACGGCACGGTCGTCGCGACCGCCGTACCCCAGATCGTCGGCGACCTCGGCGGCCTGTCGGTCTTCTCCTGGCTCTTCTCCGGCTACCTGCTCGCCGTCACCGTCACCCTGCCCGTGTACGGGAAGCTCTGCGACACCTTCGGCCGCAAGCCGGTCCTGATCGCCGGAACGATTCTCTTCCTCATCGGCTCCCTGCTGTGCGCCGCGGCCTGGAACATGGGCTCGCTGATCGCCTTCCGCGTCGTCCAGGGCCTCGGCGGCGGCGCGCTCCAGGGCACGATCCAGACGATCGCGGCGGACCTGTACCCGCTGAAGGAGCGCCCGAAGATCCAGGCGAAGCTCTCCTCGGTCTGGGCGACGGCCTCGGTGGCGGGCCCGGCGGCGGGCGGCCTCCTCGCGGGGTACGCGGACTGGCGCTGGATCTTCCTGATCAACCTGCCGGTGGGCCTGCTCGCCCTGTGGCTGATCGCCCGGTACCTGGTGGAACCGGAGGGACGGACGGGCGGGGCGGACCGGACGGGCCTGGGAAGCCGCGCGGGCCGGGCAGACCGGACGGGCCAGGGAAGCCGGACGAGCGGGGCGGACCGGACGGGCCAGGGAGGCCGGGCAAGGCGGAAGGTGTCGGTCGACTGGGCGGGCGCGGTCGCCATCTTCGCGACCGGAACCCTCCTGCTCACCGCCCTCGTCCAGGGCGGCATCGCCTGGCCCTGGCTCTCCGCGCCCTCCCTGGGCCTGTTCGCCGGCGCGTTCGCCCTCGCCGGAGTGACCGTCCTCGTCGAGCGCCGCGCCACCGAACCGATCATCCCCGGCTGGATCTGGCGCCGCCGCACGATCTCGGCGGTCAACCTGGCCCTCGGCGCACTCGGCCTCCTGATGGTCGCCCCGACCGTCTTCCTGCCCACCTACGCCCAGGCCGTCCTCGGCCTCGGCCCGATAGCCGCCGGCTTCGTCCTCTCCGCGATGACCCTCAGCTGGCCCATCACGGCGGCCTTCTCCAACCGGGTCTACAACCGCGTCGGCTTCCGCCTCACCGCCGTCATCGGCATCACCGTCGCCCTGCTCGTCCTGCTCGCCTTCCCGTTCCTGCCCTTCCCCGGGGAACCCTGGCAACCGGCCCTGCTGATGCTCCTGCTCGGCGGCGCGCTCGGCCTCTTCCAACTCCCGCTGATCGTCGGGGTCCAGTCGACCGTCCCGTACGAGGAGCGCGGCACGACGACCGCGTCCGTCCTCTTCTGCCGCCAGGTCGGCCAGAGCGTGGGCGCCGCCCTCTTCGGGGCGATCGCCAACGGCGTCCTCGCCTCCCGACTCGGCGCCGGCACCGACCTGGACAGCCTCGCCCAGACACTGGACCACGCCGACGACGGCCTCCGCCGCGCGGTCGATGCGGCCGTCGACCACGTCTACCTGGGCGCGGCTGCCGCCGCGGCCCTCGCCCTCCTGGTCCTGCTGACCCTGGCCCCCCGCCGCTTCCCCGTCCTGAAGGAACACGTCCCGGTCCCGGAGGACGAGGAGGAGCGGGAACGGGAGCAGCGGGACGGGATCCGGCCGGTCTGACGCCCGGCGCCTACGACTCGGGATCCGCCTCCGGCTCGGCGCCGGGGTCCGGGGTGTCCGAGGTCTCCGCGTCGTCCGTGGGGGCGAGGCCGCGGCCTGTCAGGGTGGCCAGGGAGGCGCGGATGTGTTCCATCTGGGCGTGGATCTCCTCCCGGGCCTCCTCGTGTTCCCGCAGCACGCGCTCCGTCGCCCGTTCGACGCGCTCCCGCTGCGCCCGCGCCTCGGAGAGGAACTCCGCCGCTCGGGCATCCGCGTCCTCCTGGTCGTGGCGAGCACGTTCCCGCGTCCTCGCGAGGGCGCGTTCCGCCTCCGCCAGGTGGACGTGCGCCTCGGCGACGAGCTCCTCGTACCGGGCGTCCAGTTCGGCCACCCGGGACGCCGCCGCGCGCTCGGCCTTCTCCCGTACGACCACCTGCTCCGCGCGCTGCGCCCCCCGCAGCGCCGACGCCCTGCGGACCGTGTCCTCGAACGCCTCCCGTGACGCGGCCCGGATCGCCCCCGCCTCCTGGCGGGCCGCCGCGCGCAGCGCCCTGGACTCCGTGTCCGCCGCCTCCAGGGTGACGCCGGCCGCGTCCTCCGCCTCCGCCCGTACGGCGTCCGCGTACGCGCGGGCCGCCTCCGTCACCAGGCGCGCCTCCCCCTCCGCGACCTCCGCGAGGGACTTCGCCTCCGCCTCCGCGGCCCGTACCAGACGCTCGTCCTCCGCCTCCGCGAGCGCCAGTATCTTCCGCGCCCCCTCGCTCAGCGACTCGTACCGCTGCGGCGCCAGCGCCTCGACCTCCGCCCGCAGCCGTACGGCCTCCGCCTCCCGCTCCTTCACGAGCGCCGTCAGCCCGGCCGCCCGCTCCCACGCCGCGTCGCGTTCCCCCAAGAGCGCGGCGAGGTGACGGTCGACCTGCTCGGGGCTGTAACCGCGCCCGCGTCCGACGGCGAAATCCATCCCTGACGCCCCTTCCGTAACGGTCGTACTGGCTCAAATGCCAAGGATGCGTCATCAGACACGACAAAGGCGCCCGACGTGTCCTCCACGTCGGGCGCCTTCGTCACATATGGCCTGCATATGGCATGCATTTGGCCTAGAGCGGGGCTACAGCAGTCCGTCCCACATCTGCTCCAGGAGCACCGACCACCAGGTCTCCGGCGACGCCAGCGCCGCCGGGTCCAGCATCGCCAACTGCGCCTGGAAGTCGACCGTCCAGCGGCCCGCCTGCTCCGGGTTGAGCCCGAACCGCAGCCGCCACATCCGCCCGAGGAGCGCCATGGACCGGGCGAACTCCGGCAGCCCGCTGTTCACGAACTGCGGCGGCACCGGCGCACCCCCCGGGCCGGCCTCGACCGGTACGGCGACGATGTGCGCGGTCCCGTACTGGACGCAGAGCGCCCGCCCGAAGTCCGAACCGATCACCAGGTACGAGCCCGCGTCCGACGCCGGCTGGACCTGCCGCTGCGCCGCGAGCTCCGCGAGCGTCGGCACCACCGGCTGGGCCGGCTGCGCCCAGAAGAACGGCCCGAAGTCGGCCGGCAGCCCCGCCCACACGAGCGTCAGCGCGACGATCTCCGGCACACCCTGCCGGGACACCGCCCGCTGGTCGAACCGGCAGATACCGGGCCCGAAGGCACCCGCCATCTCCTGCGCGATGCCCTCCGGCGGGATCGGCGGCGCCGGCTGCACCGGCGGCAGCGGAGCCCGTACCGGCGCGGGCCGAGCCGGGCCGTCCGCGACCTGGTGCAACTCACCCTGATGAGTGAGGAGTTGCCGCATGCCCTGCTGGCGGCCCGCGTGATCCCTGCCGTACGGCGCGATGTTGGTGATCCGCGCCTGCGGCCAGGTCTCCCGGATCATCCGGGCGCAGTAACCACCCGGCAGCTCACAGGACTCCAACTCCGTGTGCAGCTCCAGCACTTGCTGCGGCGGTACGTTCATGGCGCGCAGCTCGTGCAGGATCTGCCACTCGGGGTGCGGAGTGCCGGGAGCGGACCGCCGGATGATCTGGGCCTCGGAACCGTCGGGCGCGCGGTAGCGTAGCACGGCCTGATAGCCGGGGCCGACGGTCGGCTGACCGGTCGGCTGCTGCGGGTAGCCGTACGCGGGCGGCGCGGGCGGCGCGCCCTGCATGGACGGCGGCGGCCCCGGCGGAGCCGGCGGCCCACCCGGGCCCGGCTGCGCCAGCATCGTGGCCGCGTGATGCACCCCACCGGGCGGGGTGCCGGGCGCACCGGGCGCGCCAGGAGCTCCGGGGGCACCAGGAGCCCCGGGGGGTCCGGGCGGGGGGATCGCTCCGGGACCGGGCTGCGCGAGCATCGTCGCCGCGTGCGCGACACCGGCACCGGCACCGTCGGACCCACCGGGCACGCCAGGCGCACCGGGCATGCCCGGCGGCGCGGGCGGAGGCGGCGGAGTGCCGGGCCCACCCTGACTCGGGTGCGCGAGCATCGTCGCGGCCTGGTGCACGGGCTGCGCGGGCGGCGGCGTCGGCGGACCGGGAGGCCCGGGCGGCTGGGGGCCGTCGGGGCCGAGCTGGGAGACCAACTGCGTCGGGATGTAGCCCCCCGCGGGCGCCCCGGCGCCGGGGGCCCCCGGCGCCTGCGGCGGCGGAGGAGGATTCCCTCCAGCCCCACGCGCCCCACGCGGGGGCAGCGCGGCCTTGCTGGTGGCGGCGTCCGCGATGTCCCCGGCCCCGGGCGCCCCGGGCGCGGGCGGCGGCGTGGGCGTACCAGGAGCGGGCGTACCCCCAGGCGCACCAGGCGGAACGGGTGCGCCGGGTGCGCCGGATCCGAGCGACGCGCCCGGACCACCGGACGACGCCGGCCCGGCCCCCGGAGCCGCCGGCGCAGCCGGAACCCCCGGCGCTCCCGGCGTCCCGGGTGCTCCCGGCACTCCCTGCGCGGCCGGTGCTCCCGGTGCTCCCGGTGCTCCCGGTGCTCCCGGTGCTCCCGGTGCTCCCGGCGGGAACGAGGCCTCGGCGCCGGACGGCGGCGGGGCGTGCGGGTCGAGAGCCTGGGCGATCGCCGTCGGCGGCAGCGCGCTGCCGCCCGCCATCAGGGCCGTCGGGGCGTCCGCGCCCACGACCGGCAGCGACGAGTCGTCGTCGTCCGCCCCCGAGAGCGGCGGCGCGAACACCGTCGCGGGCAGCGGTACGGAGCCGTCCGCACCGCCCGAACTCGCGTTGGCGTCCGCCCACGGGCTGCTCACCGCAGGCCTCGCGGGAGCGTCGACCGACGCCCCGGACGGAGTCCCCGCCGGCGTCGAGGCCGAAGCGCCGGACGGCGTCCTTGCCGGCACCCCGTCGGCAGCCGTCGGCTCGTGGTCGACCGACCGCCCCTCCGACGCGCCCGCACCCGCATCCGCGTCCGCGGTCACGGGCTCCGACTCCGGCGTCGACGAACTCCCGCCCGCCTGGGACGCGTTCGGGCCCTTCGGCGGCAGACCCAGCTTGTCCGCCGCGTCCTGCAGCCACTCCGGCGGGCTCAGCAGGAACGACGTCGCGTTCAGGTCGACCCGCTCCGGCGGCGCGGCCGGCGCACCCGCGCCCGCCTCGTCCTCGACCGCGCCGTACTCCTCCTCGTACCGCCGGATCACCTCACCCACCGGCAGCCCCGGCCACAGCGTCGCCTCACCGCTGTCCCGGGCGATGACCAGCCGCTGCCGGCCGCCGTCCGAGATCGGACCGCCCTCGCGGTCCTCCGCCCAGACGACGAAACCGAGCCCGAACTCCCGCACCCGCACCTCCCGGTGCTGGTACGCCGGCACGTCACCGTTGATCCATTCCTCGGCGCGCTCCTGCGCCTGCGCGAACGTCACCACAGCCACTTCACTCCCCTACCGGGACCACGGGCACGGCGCGCGCGAAGCCGCCGTCCACCATCAGGTTCGCCACCGTCTCCAGCTCCGGCGGATTGCCCGCCAGCCGCTGCAGGAACGCGTCGAAGTCCTCGCCGCACGGCAGCAGCAACCGCTCCACGCGCTCGCCCACGCTCCACGCGGCGGCCGCCTCACCGGCGTCCCGCGCGTCGTCGTACGCGCAGAACCACACCGTCCCGACCCGGTCGCCCTTCACCTTCACCGCCAGGATCCCGCCCTGGACGAACCCGACGCCCAGATAGTCCTTGGTCAGGTGGTCGCGCAGACACTTGTTGACGTAGACGAGGTCATTGACGCCCGCCTCCTCGCGCACCGTGAAGAACGGCTGGTCGACCAGCAGACCCAGCTCCGCGTCCAGCGCGGCGCCCACCGGCGCGCAACCGCCCGCGGCCTTCAGGAAGGAGCGGTACGCGCCCGGCAGGCGGTACCCCAAGTCCTCCTCGACTCCGAGCAGTTGCTGCTCGGACACCGACACCAGGCCCTTCGGCACGCCGACGTGCGCCGGCCGCGTCTCCTGCAGCGGGCGCGTACCGCGCTTGTCGTGGTCCACGACGGCCGTCGCGACCCCGCCGTGGTGCCGCAGCAGCGCCTTCACCTCGACCGGAACCAGCTCCATCCGCCGGCTGCCCGCCACGTGGTGCCACGTCCAGCCGTGCGGGGTCGCCACCGACGGAATCGTGTCCCACAGCTCGTGGCCGGTCGCGGCGAGCGCCGCGTTCGCCGACACGTAGTCCGTCAGCCGCAACTCGTCGACGCCGAAGCCCTCGGGCGGATCGGCGATCTCCGCCGCCGCCCGGGCGTACGGCGAAAAGTCCGGATAGCCGTGTTCGTCCACCCGCACCCCTCGGGGATGCCGGGAGGCGCGGACCGGGTCCGGGAAGTGCACGACCTGCCCGGCGTAAGCCGCGTTCGGTGGCGCGGCGTGATGCCCGAGCCGACCTGTCGTCATGGCGGTTGCCCCCTGCGCTGGCTGCTGGCTGATTCCGCACAGCCTATGCGCTGCCACAAGCCCGCCACCCGGCCCGATCCCCCGACGACCACAGCCCGTGACCAACTGTCACGAGCGGATGACACACCGGCGATAGTTACGACACACCGAGGCCCCGTTCGAGTACCCCGCTTCCACATGAGGCGTCCCATTTGGCACTCTGTTCCAGCAACTCGGGGGATTGCAGGAGGGGAAGAAACGCACCATGTACGCAGCACCGACGCCCACGCAGGGTGACCCACGCCTCAACTGGAGCAGCACCGAGCCCACCCGCGCCCCGTTACTGCGCTTCCGCCGCGACGGCATCCTCCCCACCGTCGGCGCCGCGCTCTCGGTACGCGGCGAGACCCTCACGTGCACCGCCGGCCGCGGCGACCAGCCGCCCGCCCTGCACCCGCTCGTCCAGGACTTCCTGGACACCCTGACCAGCGGGCAGCGCGAACGCTTCACCGGACGCTGCCCCGAGGCCATCCTGCTCTCCCGCCACCTGACCGCCACGGAGACGGGCCGCTCCAAGCGCGCCCAACGCAAACCCCTCACCCACAGCGAGGCGCGCCGCTCGCTCAAACAGGCCAAACTCACCGCGCGCCGCATCCGCGAGGCCGGCGACCCGCTGCACGGCAGCTACGCCGCCCCCTGTCGCTCCTGTACGGCGATGCTCGCGCACTTCGGTGTACGCACCGTCGACCCCACCTCGACTGTCGAGAACGGCTGACCGCACCTCCATGCCCGACCACCTGAGCACCACCCGCTTCCCGGTCAACGTCGACGCCGCCCTCCGCGAGGCGGGCTGGCAGCCCGGCCGCTGGGACATCAAACTCGCCGAACAATGGGCCGACACCCTGCGGGCACACGTCTCGCCGGGCGGCCACCGGCACAGCGTCTTCCCTGCGGCGGTCGAGGCGTGGGCGGAGTTCGGCGGCCTCCGCGTCACCGCCCCGGGCACGGGCCGCCAGATCGCCCCGGCCACCCTCCACTTCGACCCCCTGGCCGGCCTCCACCTGTCCCGGACCCTGTCGGACCTCGGCCGGGCCCTCGACACGGAGATCTCCCCCCTGGGCGAGGAGGGCGAGCACCAGGCGGTCCTCGCGATCGACGCGGAGGGCCGGGTCTACAGCCTGGACCACACCGGCGACTGGTTCCTGGGCCGGGACATCGACGCGGCGCTGTCGACGCTGATCACGGGGACGCGACCGACGAGGCTGGTGACGGGCTAAGCGGTACGGAATCGGATCCAAGATCCACGATCCAAGATCCACGACATCGGATCCAATACCCAATATCCGACATCCAACGTCGAGGATCCCGCAAGGACCGGATCTACGCCGCCCGCTCCCCCACCGGCAACACCGCCGACACCCGGAACCCGCCCCCGTCCGTCGGCCCCGACACGAACACCCCACCCAGCCGCGTCACGCGCTCCCGCATGCCGACCAGACCGTTCCCCCCGCTCGGCAGATGGGCGTCGGCGGCCTCCGCGTCCGACGGGCCGTTCTCCACCTGCATCGCGACCTCCGCCCCACGATGCGCGAGCCGGACCACGACCTTCGCGCCCGCCGCATGCTTGTGCACATTGGTCAGCGCCTCCTGGACCACGCGGTACGCCGTCCGCTCGACCTCCGCCGCGTACACCCGCGCCTCACCCATCACCGTCAGCTCCACGACCACCCCCGCCTGCCGCGACTGCTCGACCAACGCCTCCAGCGCGTCCAGACACGGCCCGTCCTCCGACGCCGCCTCGGCAGCAGCCGCAGCCGCCCGCCCGACGGCAGCCAACGGAACGGCCGCACCAGGGGACCCCGTGGATCCCGACGGACCCCCAGCCGGCACCGCCGTGCCCGCCCCCTCCCGCAGCACCCCCAACATCTCCCGCAACTCCGTCAGCGCCTGCCGCCCCATGTCACCGACCAGCGCCGCGTTCTTCACCGCCTTCTGCGGATCCTTCAACGCCACCGCCTGCAACGCCGCCGCATGCACCACCATCAACGACACCCGGTGCGCGACCACGTCATGCATCTCCCGCGCGATCCGCGTCCGCTCCTCCTGCCGCGCCCACTGCGCCCCCTGCTCCGCCCGGTCGGCGAGCAACGACAACTCCTGCTCCAGGCTGTCCGCGCGCTCCCGCAGACTCTCCATGAGCCGGCGCCGTGCCCCTATGTACAGGCCGAAGAGCACCGGGGGCGCGTTGAGCCCCAAGGTGAGGAAGACCGCGACGACCGGGATGTACCAGCCACTGGGATCGAAGTCCGGCTGCCCGGCATCGGCCTGCGCGACGTCCTGCCGCACCCGCACCACCGTCACCAGGAAGACGGCGACCGTCGACATTCCGGCGAGCGCGGCCGTGATCCGGCGGGGCACCTCGGAAGCGGCGAGCGTGTACAGCCCGACGATCCCCATCAGATAGCCCATCTCGGCGGGCGTGACCGCGATCGAGACCAGGACGACGACCATCGGCCACCGGCGCCGCAGGAGCAGCACGGACCCGACGACCAGCCCGAACAGCACCCCCACGGGCACCGGCAGCCCCGCCTCGTCGGCGAAGCCGACTCCCTGGATCCCGCACTCCAGCGACGACACGGCCGCCAGGCCGATGTCGAGCACCGCACTACGCCGTCTCCCCCACCACCACCGGCCGCTGGGCGTCATGCCCGTCGCGTCCTGGTGTGCCCCCGTTGTGGTCATGCCCTCCAGCCTACGGGCGGGGGCCAGTCATTTTCCGGCGACTACGGGAGGAGGAAGCGCCGCCGTCAACCGCGTACACACACCAGTCCCTCGAACTACTGAATCGCCCAGGCATTCGACCCGGACGTCCGCATTCCGGACGATGGTGTTCGTATGACCCCTGAAACGAGTCGCTACGCCGACTTCGAAAGCCTCCGCGAGCAGGCCGTCGCGTTACGCCGCGAGGGCCTCAGCCGGCGCGAGATCCGCGACCGCCTCGGCATCCACAACAACGACATCCTCAACCGCCTCGTGGAAGGCGAGCCGCCCCCGGAGTGGACGAAACGCCCACGCGCGAAGGACGACCTCCGCGACCGGGCGCGCGAGCTGCGCGCCCAAGGCATGACCTACGACCAGATCCAGGTCGAACTGGGCTGCTCGAAGAGCTCGATCTCCCTCTGGGTCCGCGACCTTCCGAAGCCGGAGCCCCGCCACACCCCAGAGGAACAGCGTGCGCTCATGAACGAGGGGCTCAAGAGGCTCAGGATCGCGCAGGACGAGGAGCGGGCAGCCGTCAAGCAGGCTGCTCACGTCGAGATCGGCGACCTGTCGGATCGCGAGCTTTTCCTGATCGGAGTCGGGCTCTACTGGGCGGAAGGGCAGAAGAGCAAGTCGTACGCACGCCGAGAGCGGGTGATCTTCGTCAACAGCGACCCCGACATGATCCTCTTGTTCCGTGCCTGGCTCAGACTGCTCGGCGTCGACGGGAAGCGTGTCGGGTACAGGGTGATGATCCACGAGACTGCCGATGTAGTCGGGGCGGAGCAGTACTGGGCCGGACTCCTCGGCATCGGGGCGGCAGAACTCCGCCGGACCACCCTGAAGAAACACAACCCCAAGACCGTCCGGAAGAACGTGGGGGAGGACTATCGAGGCTGCCTGGTCATCGACGTCGCGGGGAGTGCCGAGCTGTATTGCCGCATCGACGGTTGGTGGTCTGGGATCAATGCCGCGGCGGGGCGTGTCTCCGGTATGGTCTGACGCACCGGTCCCCCGTGGTGTAACCCGGCAGCACACCAAGTTTTGGTCTTGGCAGGTCAAGGTTCGAATCCTTGCGGGGGAGCACCCAGTGCGCAGGTCCGTGGTGCGGGTCCTGACCTCACGGTCAGGACCCGCACTCATGTCCGCCCCAAAACCCCCCGGTATCCTGCGGGTGTCCACCACCCGAAGCCGAAGGGCATTCCCGTGAGCGCCAACCGCCCGGCCGCCGTCGTCGTCCTCGCAGCGGGTGAGGGCACCCGCATGAAGTCGAAGACCCCCAAGGTCCTGCACGAAATCGCCGGACGTTCCCTCGTCGGGCACGTCGTGTCCGCCGCGCGGGAGCTGGAGCCCGAGCACCTCGTCGTGGTCGTCGGGCACGCGCGTGAGCAGGTCACCGCGCATCTCGACGCGCACTACGCCGGCACCCGCACCGCCGTCCAGTACGAGCAGAACGGCACCGGTCACGCCGTCCGCATGGGGCTCGAAGAGCTGGGCCAGGCGCCCGACGGGACCGTCGTCGTGGTCTGCGGTGACACGCCGCTGCTCTCCGGGGAGACCCTGAAGGCCCTCGCCGGCACCCACGCCGCCGACGGCAACGCCGTCACCGTGCTGACCGCCGAGGTGCCGGACTCGACCGGCTACGGGCGCATCGTCCGGGACGCCTCCGGCGCCGTGACGGCGATCGTGGAGCACAAGGACGCCTCCGACGAGCAGCGCGCGATCATGGAGATCAACTCCGGGGTGTTCGCGTTCGACGGGCGGCTGCTCGCGGACGCGCTCGGCAAGGTCCGGACGGACAACAGCCAGGGCGAGGAGTACCTCACCGATGTGCTGTCGATCCTCCGTGAGGCCGGTCACCGGGTCGGTGCGTCCGTCGCCGGCGACCACCGCGAGATCCTGGGGATCAACAACCGCGTGCAGCTCGCCGAGGCGCGTGCGCTGCTCAACCAGCGGCTGCTGGAGCGGGCGATGACCGCCGGTGTGACCGTGGTCGACCCGGCCTCCGTCTTCGTCGACGTGACGGTGACGTTCGAGCGCGATGCCGTCATCCACCCGGGGACGCAGCTGCTCGGCGCGACGCACATCGGCGAGGATGCCGAGGTCGGTCCGAACACGCGTCTGAAGGACACGCAGGTCGGCAAGGGCGCCCGGGTGGACAACACGGTGGCGGACTCCGCGGTGATCGGCGAGAGCGCCTCCGTGGGGCCGTTCGCGTATCTGCGGCCGGGGACGAACCTGGGGCTGAAGGCCAAGGCGGGTACGTACGTGGAGATGAAGAACGCGACGATCGGTGAGGGGACGAAGGTTCCGCACCTCTCCTATGTGGGCGACGCGACGATCGGCGAGTACACGAACATCGGCGCGGCGAGCGTCTTCGTGAACTACGACGGTGAGGCGAAGCACCACACGACGATCGGGTCCCACTGCCGGACCGGGTCGGACAACATGTTTGTGGCACCCATCACGATCGGGGACGGTGCGTACACCGCTGCCGGGTCCGTGATCACCAAGGACGTACCCGCCGGTTCGCTCGCTGTCGCCCGTGGCCAGCAGCGGAATATCGAGGGTTGGGTGGCTCGGAAGCGTCCGGGGAGCGCTGCCGCGCAGGCCGCTCAGGCCGCTGTGGAGGGGCCTGTCGGCGAAAGCTGACCGGAAACAGGTGCGTCGAACTCGGCGTACCGTGATACGTGCACACAAATTCGGCTGGCTCGCACACGCGCACGGGAGCGCGGGATTCGCGGCCAGGGAACACGTCTGAGGAGACAGTGCTGTGACCGGGATCAAGACGACCGGCGAGAAGAAGCTGATGCTCTTCTCCGGCCGCGCCCACCCCGAGCTGGCCGAGGAGGTCGCGCACCAGCTGGGTGTCGGCCTCGTGCCGACGAAGGCTTTCGACTTCGCGAACGGTGAGATCTACGTCCGTTTCCAGGAGTCGGCTCGTGGCGCGGACTGCTTCCTGATCCAGAGCCACACGGCTCCGATCAACAAGTGGATCATGGAGCAGCTGATCATGATCGATGCTCTGAAGCGGGCTTCCGCTCGGAGCATCACCGTGATCATCCCGTCGTACGGCTATGCCCGTCAGGACAAGAAGCACCGTGGCCGTGAGCCGATCTCGGCCCGTCTGGTGGCCGATCTGCTGAAGACCTCGGGTGCGGACCGGATCCTCACGGTCGACCTGCACACGGACCAGATCCAGGGCTTCTTCGACGGCCCGGTGGACCACCTGTCGGCGCTGCCGGTCCTGGCGGACTACGTGGGCAGCAAGGTGGACCGTTCGAAGCTGACGATCGTCTCTCCGGACGCCGGTCGTGTGCGGGTGGCGGACCGTTGGTGCGACCGGCTTGACGCGCCGCTGGCGATCGTGCACAAGCGTCGTGACAAGGACGTCGCCAACCAGGTGACGGTGCACGAGGTCGTCGGTGACGTCCGTGGCCGTGTCTGTGTCCTGGTGGACGACATGGTGGACACGGGTGGCACGATCTGCGCCGCCGCCGACGCGCTCTTCGCGCACGGCGCGGAGGACGTCATCGTGACGGCCACGCACGGCATCCTCTCGGGGCCGGCCGCGGACCGTCTGAAGAACTCGAAGGTGAGCGAGTTCGTGTTCACGGACACGCTGCCGGTGCCGGGTTCCCTGGAGCTCGACAAGATCACGGTGCTGTCGATCGCGCCGACGATCGCGCGTGCGGTGCGTGAGGTGTTCGAGGACGGTTCGGTGACGAGCCTGTTCGAGGAGCACTGACCTCTCCGAGGATCCGTGCAGTTTCCGAGTGAGGCCCGCTTCCCCTCCGGGAGGCGGGCCTTTCTCATGCCCTCGGCCCCGGCCCTGGAGTGATCCAGTTGGGTGGTGGGGCCGGCGGCCGGTAGACTGCCGTAGTTGCTCGGCGAGGGAGGCTGTACCCAGGCGGTACGGCGGTCCGTTATCGACGCGCTCTTCGTAGCAGGCCATCGCCAGTCGTGGCCGGGTGACAGTCACATTCGTCACCATTTACGAGGAGTGCACATGTCCGAGGTGAAGCTCGCCACCGAGACCCGTACCGAGTTCGGCAAGGGTGCGGCGCGTCGCATCCGCCGCGAGAACAAGGTTCCCGGCGTTCTCTACGGTCACGGCACCGACCCGGTCCACGTCACGCTGCCGGGCCACGAGCTGCTGCTCGCGCTGCGTACCCCGAACGTCCTGCTGTCCCTCGAGATCGACGGCAAGAACGAGCTGGCGATCCCGAAGGCCGTGCAGCGTGACCCGCTGAAGGGCTTCCTGGAGCACGTCGACCTGCTGCTCGTGAAGCGCGGCGAGAAGGTCACCGTCGAGGTCGTCATCGAGACCGAGGGTGAGCTGGCGCCGGGCACCTTCCTGGTGGAGCACGTGCTGAACACGCTCTCCGTCGAGGCCGAGGCCACCCACATCCCCGAGTCCGTCACGGTCTCCATCGAGGGCCTGGAGGCCGGTGCCTCCATCCTCGCCAAGGACATCGCGCTGCCGAAGGGCACCTCCCTGGTGACCGACGCCGACGCCGTCGCCATCCAGATCCTGGCCGCGCAGGCCGAGGAGCCGGCCGCCGAGGCCGAGGGTGAGGCCGCCGAGGCCGAGGGCGCCGAGGCCTGAGCCGTAGGCTCTGCTTGACGCGACGGGGTGACGGGCCGTTCGGGCCCGTCACCCCGTTTCTTCTGTACGCATACGTGTCCGCACACGAGGAGACCAGACGCAGATGACGGACGACGCGAACGCCCCCTGGCTGATCGTCGGCCTCGGCAACCCGGGGCCGGAGTACGCGGCCAACCGCCACAACGTGGGTTTCATGGTGGTGGACCTGCTCGCCGACCGTATCGGCGGGAAGTTCAAGCGGGCGCAGAAGGCGCAGGCGCAGGTCGTGGAGGGGCGGATGGGTCCGCCGGGGCCGGCGAACCGTCGGGTGATCCTGGCGAAGCCGATGTCGTACATGAATCTCTCGGGTGGTCCGGTGACGGCGCTGCGGGACTTCTACAAGGTGCCGACGGCGCATGTCGTGGCGGTCCATGACGAGCTGGACATCGACTACGGGGTGCTGCGTCTGAAGCTCGGCGGGGGCGACAACGGCCACAACGGTCTGAAGTCGATGACGAAGGCGATGGGCGCGGAGTACCACCGGGTGCGGTTCGGCATCGGGCGTCCGCCGGGCCGGATGCAGGTCGCGGACTTCGTTCTGAAGGATTTCTCCTCGGCGGAGCGCAAGGAGCTCGACTACTTCGTGGACCGGGCGGCGGACTCCGTGGAGTGCCTGGTGGCGGAGGGTCTGGAGCGCGCGCAGTCGGCGTACAACTCCTGACGGTCCGGCCGTCGCGGTACGACTGTACGATCGCGGGTCATGACGCACGCCCGTAACGCCGCCATGGCCCTGATAGCCCTGCTGCTCCTCGTCGCGGGAGCCTGGTCGTCGTGGGGCACGGCGCAGCACGTACTGCTTCCGAAGGGCCGTGAGCACGGCACGTTGACGGTGACCGGCTGCAACGACGAGACGTGCAGCGGCCGTTATGTGCCGTCCGGTCCGCCCTCGCCGCACTCCACCCTGACGATCGACCGCTCGGTGGCGGCGGCCAAGGGGCAGACGCTGCCGGTGGTGGTGAAGCCGGGTACGAGCGTGGCGGTGCGCACGGGGTGGGGCGGCGGTCTGCACGCCTGGCTCCCGCTGGGCGGTGCGCTGTTGCTGGCGGCGCCGCTGGTCGGGGGCGGCTTGCGGCTGACGCGGACGGCGTGGTCGATGGCAGGCGTGGGGGCCGTGTTGCTGGTCGGGACGTTCTTCGCGCTCTGATTGTTATGAGAATCGGGTTAAGCGTGACTTAAGGATGCGGCTAGGCTTCGGCCGCCGCCCCCCACGGCTTCCCTCATCCCAGATGGACGACTGCACATGCGACGATCCCTCATTCCCGCCGGCGCGCTGATCGCGGCCGTGGCGGGCTCCCTCGTGCTGGCTCCGGCGGCCTCCGCCGCGGGCGGCGACACGACCCATCCCACCCTCCGTCAGGAGCTTCCCCGTACCGCGATGGACGAGGGCGCTCCGCAGAAGGGCTTCGGCAACTGCGCGGACATCCCCGCCACGATGGACGGCTGGCACTTCGTCCTGCCGGGCAATGACGGTCACTGGGCGAAGCTCACGGTGACCTTCGAGCCGGGCGGCACGCAGACCATCACGACCTTCGGCCCGCCCACCGACAAGCACGCCTACGTGGCGTCGGAGCCGGGTGCGAAGCTCGTCAAGGTCGAGGCCGAGATCACGGGCAGCGTGCCGAAGAACAAGTTCAACCTCTCGCACACCTGCCCGGCCTCGAAGACGCCGACGCCGAGCCAGTCGACCGGCACCCCGTCGGTGACGCCGAGCACGAGCACCTCGACGTCCACGAGCCCGAGCACGTCGGCGTCCCCGAGCGCCTCGGCGTCCACGAGCACGCCGGGCACGACGCCGTCCGCCACGGACTCCGCCTCCGCCGGCGCGACGCCGTCCGCGTCCGCAAGTGGCGGCAGCTCCGAGGGTGACCTCGCCGAGACGGGCTCCTCCGCGCCGGTGGGCCTCATCGCCGCGGGGGCCCTCGCCCTCGCGGGTGCCGGTTCCGTCCTGGTGCTGCGTCGCCGCAAGGCCCAGCAGCACTGACACCCGTAGCGACGACGGTGCCCCCGTCGGAATCCATGGATTCCGACGGGGGCACCGTCGCGTAGGGAGCCGGCGTCAGCCGGTGTTGCGCAGGCCCGCCGCCACGCCGTTCACCGTGAGCAGCAGGGCCCTGGCGAGCAGCGGGTCGGGGTCCTCGCCGCGCTCGACGGCGGCCCGCTGGCGGGCGAGCAGGGCGACCTGGAGGTAGGAGATCGGGTCCAGGTAGGCGTCGCGGATGGCGAAGGTCTGCTGGAGCACCGGGTTGGAGTCGAGGAGCTTCTCGCCGCCGGTCACCTTGAGGACCTCGGAGACGGTGAGGGCGTGCTCCTCCTCGATGGTGGCGAAGACGTGCTTGAGCTCGTCGGGCACCAGGGTGTCGACGTAGTGGCGGGCGATCCGCAGGTCCGTCTTGGCCAGCGTCATCTCGACGTTGGAGAGGAAGTTGCGGAAGAAGTGCCAGCGCTCGTACATCTCGCCGAGGACCGCTTCGAGGCCGGCCTCCCGCAGCGCCTTGAGGCCGGAGCCGACGCCGAACCAGCCGGGGACGATCTGGCGGGACTGGGTCCAGCCGAACACCCACGGGATGGCACGGAGTCCGTCGAGGGAGACGCCGGAGCCCGGGCGGCGAGAGGGCCGCGAGCCCAGGTGCAGGTCGGCGAGCTGGTCGACGGGGGTGGAGGCGAGGAAGTACGCCGGGAGGCCGGGGTCCTCGACGAGCTTGCGGTACGCAGTGTGGGCGGCCTCCGAGACGGTGTCCATGGCCGCGTCCCAGCGGGCGAGGGACTCGTCGGACTGGCGCGGCGCGGTGTGCAGGGCGGAGGCCTGCAGGGTGGCGGCGACGGTCAGTTCGAGGTTCTCCCGGGCCAGGGACGGGATGAGGTACTTGTCGGAGATGACCTCGCCCTGCTCGGTCACCTTGATCTCGCCCTCCAGGGTGCCCCAGGGCTGGGCGAGGATCGCGTCGTGCGAGGGGCCGCCGCCGCGGCCGACGGTGCCGCCGCGGCCGTGGAAGAGCCGCAGGCGTACGCCGTAGCGGTGCGCCACGTCGCGCAGGCGGCGCTGGGCGCGGTGGATCTCCCACTGGCTGGTGGTGATGCCGCCGAACTTGGAGGAGTCGGAGTAGCCGAGCATGACCTCCTGGACGTCGCCGCGGAGCGAGACGAGACGGCGGTAGGAGGGGTCGGCCAGCATGTCGTTGAGGATGACGTCGGCGGCCTTGAGCTCGTCGGTGGTCTCCAGGAGCGGCACGATGCCGATCTTGGCCCAGCCGGCGTGCAGGTCGAGGAGGCCGGCCTCGCGGGCGAGGACGGTGGCGGCGAAGACGTCGTCGGCGCCCTGGCACATCGAGATGATGTACGACTCGATGACCTCGGGGCCGAAGCGCTCGAAGGCCTCCTTGACGGTGCCGAACACGCCGAGGGTCTTCTGCCCGGCGGCGTCGAGCGGCGCGGGCGTGGGGCCGAGGGGGCGGCGGGACCGCAGCTCCTTGGCGAGGAGCTTCTGCCGGTAGTCGCGGGGCATGTCCGCGTACCGCCAGGACTCCTCGCCGAGCCGGTCGAAGAGCTGGCCGAGGGCGTGGTGGTGGGCGTCGGCGTGCTCGCGGACGTCCATGGTGGCGAGCTGGAGGCCGAACGCGGACAGGGTGCGGATGGTGCGGTCCATCCGGCCGTCGGCGAAGAGGCCGCCGCGGTGCTCCCGCAGCGAGGTCTGGATCAGCGCGAGGTCGTGGACGAGGTCGGAGGTGCCGAGGTAGTCGCGGCCCTCCTGGTGCGGGGTGCCCTTGGCGAGGCGCTCGCGGGTGTTGACGAGCTTCTGCCGGATGCAGGTGGCCTTGAGGCGGTACGGCTCCTCGGCGTTGAGGCGCTTGTAGCGGGGGCTGATCTCCGGCAGGCTCTCCAGGTCGCGCTGGAGGGAGGTGAGGAGTTCCTCGGTGGCTCCGGCGTAGCGGATGGAGTTGGAGAGGAAGCCGCGCAGCTCGTCGATGAGGTCGAGGGCGTCGGTGATGCCGTGCTCGTGCTGGAGGATCAGCACGTCCCAGGTGACCTGGGGGGTGACGTTCGGGTTGCCGTCGCGGTCGCCGCCGATCCAGGTGCCGAAGGTCAGCGGGCGGGTGCCGGCGGGCAGCTCGATGCCGACGCGCTCCAGCTCGGCGGCGAGGTCCTCCAGGACGTCGCCGACGGCGCCGGCGTGCAGCTCGTCGAGGTAGTAGATGGCGTTGCGGGCCTCGTCGGCGGGCTCGGGGCGGACGACCCGGAGCTCGTCGGTCTGCCAGATGAGGTCGATGTTCTCGGCGAGCCGCAGGTCGTGGCGGCGCCGGTCGGCCTCGATGACCGGGGTCTCCAGGAGGGCGGCGATCCGGCGGAGCTTGTTGAGGACCGAGCGGCGGGCGGCCTCGGTGGGGTGCGCGGTGAAGACGGGCCGTACGTTGAGGTTCCGTACCGTGTCGCGGACATGCTGCGGGTCGCCGTCCTTGAGCATGTCGGCCGTGCGGGCGAGCAGTCCGCCCTCGGCGGCGCGCTTCTCCCGCATCTCGCGGCCTCGGTGGACCTGCTCGGTGACGTTGGCCAGGTGGAAGTAGGTGGAGAAGGCGCGCACCAGCTTGGTGGCGGTCTCCAGGTCGGTCTCGCCCAGCAGCTCGGCCGCGGCCTCGCCGTCCTCGCGGGTGAGCCGGCGGACCTTCTCGACGAGGTCGAGAAGCTCGTGGCCCTCCTGGCGGACGAGCGTCTCGCCGAGCAGATCGCCCAGTCGGCGGATGTCGGAACGCAGCTCGGCGCTGGCGGTGGGGGTCTGGTCGGCACTGCTCACAGGTGACGGCTCCTTGCAGTGTTCGGGCACATCTGGAGGGGTACTGGAGGCTTGCGGACCGCGCTGTCCGACGCACACAGGATAGGTGTCCATCCCTTGGACTCCTCGGAGCCCCTCGTGTGCCCTCTTGCCGCGCGGCCATGCGCTGCCATACTTACGTCGCCGTAGGTTACGGTCCCGTAGCCACGGCTCCATTTCCCTCGCTCTCACCCCCCAGGGGACACCCATGACCTCAAGTCCCGAGGTGCTCGAACCCACCCGCCAGGACCTCTCCGATCTGCCCTCCGGCACGCTGGGCGGCGACAGCAAGCGTTCGATCGAGCAGATCACGCTGCTGCTGTTCATCACGGTGCCCTTCCTGGCGCTGCTCGCGGCGGTGCCTCTGGCGTGGGGCTGGGGGGTGAGCTGGCTCGATCTGGGGCTGCTGGTGGCGATGTACTACATCGGCTGCCACGGCATCACGATCGGTTTCCACCGGTACTTCACCCATGGTTCCTTCAAGGCGAAGCGGCCGCTGCGGATCGCGCTGGCGATCATGGGGTCTCTGGCCGTGGAGGGGCCGCTGGTGCGGTGGGTGGCGGACCACCGCAAGCACCACAAGTTCTCCGACGCGGAGGGCGACCCGCACTCGCCGTGGCGGTTCGGCGAGACGGTGCCGGCGCTGATGAAGGGCCTGTGGTGGGCGCACATCGGCTGGATGTTCGACGAGGAGCGCACGCCGCAGGCGAAGTACGCGCCGGATCTGATCAAGGACCCGGCGCTCCGCCGGATCTCCCGCGACTTCATCTTCTGGACGATGCTGTCCCTGGCGATCCCGCCGCTGGTGGGCGGTCTGGTGACGATGTCGTGGTGGGGCGCGTTCACGGCGTTCTTCTGGGGCTCGCTGGTACGGGTCTCGCTGCTGCACCACGTGACGTGGTCGATCAACTCGATCTGCCACGCGGTCGGCAAGCGGCCGTTCAAGTCCCGTGACCGTTCGGGCAACGTGTGGTGGCTGGCCGTGCTGTCCTGCGGCGAGTCGTGGCACAACCTGCACCACGCGGATCCGACGTCGGCGCGGCACGGGGTGCTGCGCGGCCAGGTCGACTCCAGCGCGCGGCTGATCCGCTGGTTCGAGCAGCTGGGCTGGGCCTACGACGTGCGCTGGCCGAACGCGTCCCGGATCGAAGCCCGGCGCCGGGGCGAGCCCGCCGACGCGGCATGATGGAGAACGTGGCGATCGACGGCAGTACCAGCGGTACCGGAAGCAGCGAGACGAAGCCCCGGCGTGGCCGCCGGGTGCGGATGACGGGCGCGGAGCGCCGGGAGCAGCTGCTGGACATCGGTCGGACGCTCTTCGCCGCCAAGGGCTTCGAGGGCACGTCGGTGGAGGAGATCGCGGCGAAGGCCGGGGTGTCCAAGCCGGTGGTGTACGAGCACTTCGGCGGCAAGGAGGGGCTGTACGCGGTCGTGGTCGACCGGGAGATGCGGCAGCTGCTCGACATGGTGACGGGGGCGCTGACGGCGGGGCATCCGCGCGAGCTCCTGGAGCAGGCGGCGTTCGCGCTGCTCGACTACATCGAGCGGTACACGGACGGCTTCCGGATCCTGGTCCGCGACTCGCCGGTGGCCCAGTCGACGGGCACGTTCGCGTCGCTGATCAGTGACATCGCGACGCAGGTGGAGGACATCCTGGGCCTGGAGTTCAAGGCCCGGGGCTTCGACCCGAAGCTGGCGCCGCTGTACGCGCAGGCGCTGGTGGGGAGCGTGGCGCTGACGGGCCAGTGGTGGCTGGACGTCCGCAAGCCGAAGAAGGCGGAGGTCGCGGCGCACCTGGTGAACCTGGCGTGGCACGGCCTGGACGGCCTGGAGCAGAAGCCGCGGCTGATAGGGCACCGCAAGAGCTGAGGGGGAGCGCGCGGCTCCAGGGGGCGCCGCGCGAGCTGTAGGAGGGCGCCGCGCGAGCTGTAGGGGGGCGCCGCGCGGCCCCAGGGGGGACGCCGCGCGAGCCGAGAAGGCCGGCACGCGACCCGAGAGGCCGGCACGCGAGCCGATAGGGCAGCGCAAGAACCGAGGGGCAGCGCGCGAGCCGACGGGCAGCGCAAGAACCGAGGGGCAGCGCGCGAGCCGACGGGCAGCGCAAGAACCGAGGGGCAGCGCGCGGGCTGGGCCAGGGAAAGCGGAAACGTTCCTCCGCTTCCGGGACATCCGTTGATCCCCTGTCACCGACGGGCGATATGCTCCCCTCCACATCCGGGGGGGTGTTTCGCCCTCCGCACGCGCTGTACGTCGTGTGCGGGGGCGTCGCGGACCTCTGCCCCGGTCCGTCGTTTTCTCTGATCCCTGGGGGGGATCTCTTGTTCAACGCTTTCGGGCGCGCGCGCCGCATCGCGGCGTGCACCGCGCTCGCTCTCTCCGCCGGCATGCTGCTGGCGACTCCCGCGTCCGCCGACCCGATTCCCGACCCGTCCGCGGGAGAGGGCCGCACCTTCACCCTGCCGGAGAAGCCCGACCTGTCGAAGCTCGACTCCGGGACGGACCGTGCCGGCCGCACCGCGACGGCCGAGGGCGCTTCGCCGGTCCGCTTCGACACCGACGGCGACGGCAAGGGCGACCTGATCTACCGCGCCTGGGACGGTGTCACGTACACGACGCCGTCCTCGGCGGAGAACGGTGAGTTCTTCGGCGACGACGGCAACGCCTCGCCGGCCCTCGACATCGTCCCGATCGGCGACCAGGACGGCAACGGCAAGCCCGAGGTCCTGGTCCTGTCGCCGTACGGCACGCTCCGGATGTACGGCGACGCGACGCCGACCTGGGCCACGTACCGCTGGCAGGGTGGCGGCTGGACCATCTACAACAAGGTCTTCTCGCCCGGTGACGTGAACGGTGACGGCCGCGCGGACGTGATCGGCCGCCAGCACAACGGCGACCTGTACCTCTACCTCGCCACCGGCAACGCCTCCGCGCCGCTCGGTGGCCGGGTGAAGGTCGGCACCGGCTGGAACATCTACGACCAGGTCGTGGGCGTCGGTGACAACGACGGTGACGGCAAGGGCGACGTCATCGGCCGGTCCTACGACGGCAAGCTGTGGTTCTACGGCTCCACCGGCTCCACCCAGACCCCCTTCAAGGGGCGTGTGGAGGTCGGCCAGGGCTGGAACATCTTCAACCAGCTGGTCGCGGTCGACGACCTCACCGGTGACGGCGCGGCCGAGCTGTTCGCCCGCGACCAGGCCGGCGCGCTGTGGGCCTACCCGGGCCTCGGCAACGGGCGCATGGGAAACCGCGTCCTGATCGCCGACAAGGGCGCCTTCCAGAGCGTCGATCAGTTCGGCGGCGGCGGCAACATCCCCGCCTTCGGCAAGAACGCCCTCACCGGCCGGGACAAGGCGGGTTCGCTCTTCTGGTACGGGGCGATGAACAACGGTCTGCTCTCCGGGCGCGAGCAGGTCGGCGGCTCCGGCGAGTGGGCGGGCGGGCACCTCACGTTCGCCTCGTCCCTCGACGACCGCGGTCTGCCGGTCATGATGCAGATCTTCGAGAACCGTCTCTACAACAACTTCACGGGCACCGACCACGGCTCCGGCTGGAGCGTGTACAACCTGCTCGTCGGTCCCGGTGACCTGAGCGGTGACGGCAAGGGCGACCTGCTGGCCCGTGACACTTCCGGCAACCTGTACCTGTACCGGGGCGACGGCACCGGTAACCACCTGGCGACCCGGATCAAGATCGGTGCGGGCTGGGGCGCGTTCAACCAGATCGTCGGCGCGGGTGACTACTCGGGCGACGGCCGGGCGGACATCGTCACCCGTGACGGCGCCGGCGGCCTGTACCTGTACCGGGGCACCGGCTCCGCCACCGCGCCGTTCATGGCGAAGCTGAAGATCGGCTCGGGCTGGAACACGTACACGCGGCTGGTCGCCCCCGGTGATCTCAACGGCGACGGCAAGGCCGAGCTGCTCGGTCTGAACACGGCGGGCGAGCTGTGGCGCTACTCGCCGATCAGCGCCACCGCCTTCGGCCCCCGGGTCAGGATCGGCACCGGCTGGCAGATCTACAACGCCGTGTACTAGGACTCCCGCCCGCGAGGGTTCTCCTACGTTCGACGCCCCGCACCGGTCTTTCGGTGCGGGGCGTCTTCGGATGGTTAACGGTCCCGTGTTCACGGTCCCGTCACGCCGGCTTCGTCGCCACCGCGAAGATCCGCCGGAACGGGAAGACCGTGCCGCGCGGCCCCGGCGGGTAGGCCGCGCGCAGGAGGTCGCGGTACTGGGCGAGGAAGGCGTCCGTCGCCTCCTGGTCGCCCTCCAGGGCGGTCAGGACGGGGCGCAGGGCCGTGCCCTTGACCCAGTCGAGGACCGGGTCCTCGCCGGTGAGGAGCTGGGAGTAGGTGGTCTCCCAGACCTCGGTGGCGCAGCCGAGTTCGGTGAGGCGCAGGAGGTAGTCGGCGGATTCGAGGATGTGGACGAAGCGGCGGCCCTCGCCGTCGAGCCGTTCGCGCCACTGGGGCATGTCGCAGAGTTCGCCGAGCAGGGCATGGCTGGGCGCGGTGAAGTTGCCGGGGACCTGGAAGGCGAACGTTCCGCCGGGCTTGAGGGCGTCGATCCACGGGGCGAAGGACTCGGGGTGGTTGGGGACCCATTGCAGGGCGGCGTTGGAGACGATCAGGTCGTAGGGCTCGTCGGGCGTCCAGTGCGCGGCGTCGGCGGGGCGGAAGTCGAGCCAGCCGCCGCCGGCGGTGGTGCCCGCCCAGTCCTTCTCCGCCCGTTCCAGCATGTCCGGGGAGAGGTCGAAGCCGGTGATGTGCGCGTCGGGCCAACGGTCGGCGAGCAGAACGGTCACATTGCCGGGGCCGCAGCCGAGATCGGCGATCCGGGGCGGGGTGCCGAGGGAGGGAAGTCGCGGTATTCGGGAGAGCAGGTCGAGAAACGGACGTGTGCGATGGCCGGAATGCCGCAGGTACTGCTGGGGATCCCAGGTTGGCGCGGTAGACGCGGAGGATGGTGCGGAATACATGTTCGAGCCCCCTTGCTGGAACGAGCTGCCGAAGCGGAACTAGGTCCCGGCCCGGTCCTTCCCCATAGTCCATCGGAATATATCTTGACGTCAAGAGACTTTATGTCAACAGACCCTCTACACTGATCGTCATGGAGGACGAGGTCGACCGGTTGGTCGCTGCATGGCGCCGCGAGCGCCCGGACCTCGACGTGGAACCGCTCGAGGTGCTCAGTCGCGTCTCGCGGCTCGCCCGCCACCTCGACCGCGCCCGTCGGCTCGCCTTCTCCGAGCACCAGCTGGAGCCCTGGGAGTTCGACGTCCTCACCTCGCTGCGCCGCGCGGGGGCCCCGTACCAGCTCTCCCCCGGCCAGCTCCTCACCCAGACACTGGTCACCTCGGGCACCATGACCAACCGTATCGACCGGCTCACCAAGAAGGGCCTGGTCGAGCGGCTGCCCGACCCCAGCGACCGGCGCGGGGTCCTGGTCCGGCTGACCCCCGAGGGCCGCGACCGGGCCGACCAGGCGCTCGCCGGACTGCTCGCCCAGGAGCGGGCCATCCTCGCCCAGCTCTCGCGCGGCGAGCGCGGCGAACTGGCCGCGCTGCTACGCCAGCTGACCGCCCCGTTCGACAACATCCCCGGCTAGGTCCGCGGGCCCGACGCCGGCCCGGCGTGCCAGCGCGACGGCGGCCAGCGTGGAGTGCACGCCCAGCTTTCCCAGCACGTTCTGCATGTGCGTACGGACGGTGTGCGGGGAGAGGAAGAGCCGCTCGGCGACCGCCTTGCGGCCCAGACCCGCCACCATGCAGCGCAGCACCTCACGCTCGCGCGGGGTCAGCGACTCCACCAGCTGCTCGCTCTCGGTGCGGTGCTTGCGGGCCGCCGTCAGCTCCCGCAGCACGCCGGTGAGCAGCGCGGGCGGCAGATGCGTCTCGTCACGCAGGACCCCCCGGATGACCGCCAGGAGCCGCTGGAGCGAGCAGTCCTTGGCGACCCAGCCCGAGGCCCCGGCCTGCAGCGCGAGCGCGGCCCGGTGCGGATCGTCCTTCTCGGCGAGGACGACCGTACGGACGGCGGGCTGGGCCGCACGGACCCCGGCGACCAGGGAGATGCCGTCCACGACGCCCTCCCCGCTGTCCGGGACGGGCTGGGCGAGGGCCAGGGCACCGGTCGGGCCGGCGACCGTGCCCAGGTCGGCGTCGACCAGCATCACGTCGTACCGGCGCGACTCCGCGACCGAGCGGTCCAGACAGCGCAGCGCGGCCGGGCCGCTGCCCGCGGCGGAGACGTCGACGTCGGGCTCCGCCGCGAGGGCGGCGGCCAGCGACTCGGCGAAGATGCGGTGATCGTCCACCACCAGGACCCGGATACGAGCCACGGACACCCCCAAGGGTCGAGGAGCGGAACCGGCGCGGGTACGGCGCCGGGGACAGGGGTCCGTCGATCGCACGGCCGCCGCCGTGCCATGACTGCTACCCCGTCCCGGGCGCCGTACCCGACTGGCCTCGCCCCCTGATGCGCGCCGGCCCCCACCGGCGCTCTGCTCAGAGTAAGGGCGGGGGGCCGCGGGGGAAGGCGATTGGGAGAACTGGCCGAACAGGGCGGCCGGTTCCGCGCGCGGGATCACTCCCGGCGTGCGCCCGCCGACGGCACCGCGGGGAAGATCCCCGGCGCGGCGAACCCGGCTTCGGCAAAGGCCTTCCCGACCGCCGCGACCACCGCGTCCACCCGCTCCTCGGCCAGGAGGACGACGGCCGAGCCGCCGAAGCCGCCGCCCGTCATCCGCGCTCCCAGCGCGCCCGCCGCGTTCGCCGCCTCGACCACGAGGTCCAACTCGGGGCAGGAGACCCGCAGATCGTCCCGGAGCGAGGCATGGCCCTCGGTGAGGACGGGACCGACGGCCGCCGTGTCCCCGGCGTCGAGGAGGGCGATCGTCCGCTCGACCCGGTGGTTGTCGGAGACGACGTGCCGCACGTAGCGACGAACCGATTCATCGCTCAAACGCGCGAGGAAATCGGGCAGTTGCACGTAGGGGACCTCGCGCAGTGTGCGCACACCGAGCGCCCGCGCACCGGCTTCACACCCGGCGCGCCGCTCGGCGTACGCGCCGTCCCCGAGCGCGTGCTTCACCCGGGTGTCCACGACCAGGAGCCGCAACCCCTGTGCCGCCAGGTCGAAGGGCACCTGGCGGTACGAGAGGTCACGGGTGTCCAGGAAGAGCGCGTGGCCCTCGATGGCGCATGCCGACGCCATCTGGTCCATGACCCCGCACGGCACGCCGACGAAGGCGTTCTCCGCGCGCTGGGCCAGGACGGCGAGTTCGGGGCGGGAGAGTCCGAGGCCGAAGAGGTCGTCCAGCGCGAGCGCGGTGACGACCTCCAGGGCGGCGGAGGACGACAGGCCCGCGCCGGTCGGCACGGTGGAAGCGAGGTGGATGTCGGCCCCGGTGACCTGGTGCCCGGCCGCCCGCAGCGCCCAGACGACACCGGCGGGGTAGGCGGCCCAGCCGGCGGCGCCCGTGAGCGGTTCGAGCGCGTCGACGCCGAGCTGGACGACGCCGCCGCCGACATCGGCCGAGTGGACCCGCAGCAGCCCGTCGTCGCGCCGCGAGACGGCGGCGACCGCCGTGTGCGGCAGGGCCAGCGGCATCACGAAGCCGTCGTTGAAGTCGGTGTACTCGCCGATCAGGTTGACCCGGCCGGGGGCGGCCCAGACGCCCTCCGGCGCCGCCCCGTACAGCTTCTCGAACTCCCCCGCCACGCTCATCCGCGTCCCCGCTCCCTCTCTCTCGCGAACGCCCAGGCGTCCCGCACGATGTCCGCCAGGTCCGGGCGGGACGGAATCCAGCCGAGCCGCTCCCGCGCGGCCTTCGCCGAGGCGACGAGCACCGCCGGGTCGCCGGGGCGGCGCGCGGCCATGATCTCGGGCACCGGGTGGCCGGTCACCGCGCGCACGGTCTCCACGACCTCGCGCACGGAGAAGCCGTTGCCGTTGCCGAGGTTGCAGATCAGGTGCTCGCCCGGGGTCATGGCGTCCAGCGCGAGGAGGTGGGCCTCGGCGAGGTCGGCGACGTGGATGTAGTCGCGCACGCAGGTGCCGTCGGGGGTCGGGTAGTCGTCGCCGTAGACGCTGATCGCCTCGCGGCGGCCCAGGGCGACGTCGAGGACCAGCGGGACGAGGTGCGACTCGGGGTCGTGCCGCTCGCCGCAACCGCCGTACGCGCCCGCCACGTTGAAGTACCGCAGCGAGACCGCGGCGAGGCCGTGCGCGGCGCACTCGCCGCCGATCATGTGGTCGACGGCCAGCTTGGACGCCCCGTACGGGCTCGTCGGAGCGGTCGGAGCGGTCTCGGTGATGGGCACGGTGGCCGGCTCGCCGTAGGTGGCGGCCGTGGAGGAGAAGACGAGCTTGCGGACGCCCGCCGTGCGCATCGCGGCGAGCAGGGCCATCGTGCCGCCGACGTTGTTCTCCCAGTACTTCTCCGGCTTGGCGACCGACTCGCCGACCTGCGAGAAGGCGGCGAAGTGCAGGACTCCGTCGTACGAGCCGTCGACCCACCGCGCGGCGTCCTGGACGCGGCCCTCGATGAACTCGGCGCCGGCGGGGACTCCTTCGGTGAAGCCGGTCGAGAGGTCGTCGAGGACGGTGACCTGGTGCCCCGCCTCGACCAGATGCCGGGCGACCGTACTCCCCACATAGCCGGCGCCACCCGTGACCAGGTATTTCACTTGCTTGCCACCTCTCGGAGTCGTTCGGCCGCCGCCTCCGGCGGGACGTCGTTCATGAACGCGCCCATGCCGGACTCGGTGCCCGCGAGGTACTTCAGTCTGCCGGGCGCCCGCCGGACGGTGAAAAGCTCCAGGTGCAGCCCGAACTCCGCGCGGTCCGCGTCGTTGACCGGCGCCTGGTGCCAGGCGGCGATGTACGGCGTGGGCGGCTCGCCGGGTCCGAAGATCCGGTCGAAGCGCCTCAAGAGTTCCAGATAGGTCTGTGGGAAGGCTGTGCGCGCCGCCTCGTCGAGCGCCGGCAGGTCGGGGACGCGGCGGGCGGGGTGCAGGTGCACCTCGTACGGCCAGTGCGCGGCGTACGGGACGAAGGCGATCCAGTCCTCGTTCTCCAGGACCACGCGGACCTGGTCGGCCCGCTCGCGGGCGACGACGTCGTCGAAGAGGTTGCGCCCGGTGGCGGCCCGGTGCTCGGCGGCCCGGGTGCGCATCAGGGCCGTACGGGGGGTCACGTACGGGAACGCGTAGATCTGGCCGTGCGGGTGGCCGAGGGTGACGCCGATCTCGGCGCCGCGGTTCTCGAAGCAGTAGACCTGCTCGACGCCGGGCCGCTCGGCGAGTTCGGCGGTCCGGTCGGTCCAGGCGTCGAGCACGAGCGCGGCCCGCTCGGGGGTGAGGTCGGCGAAGGAGGCGTCGTGGTCGGAGGTGAAGCAGACGACCTCGCACCGGCCGCTCTCGCCGGAGAGCGAGGGGAAACGGTTCTCGAAGACGGCGACCTCGTACTCCGGGGCGGGGATCTCGGTGGGCCGCCCGTCGCGCGAGGGGCAGAGCGGGCAGGCGTCGACCGGCGGGTGGTAGGTCCGGCCCTGCCGGTGCGAGGCGATGGCGACGGAGTCGCCGAGGAGGGCGTCGTGGCGGATCTCGGAGGCGGAGGTGACGGGGTCGAGCGGCCGGGTGTCGACGGTGTCGCGGACGGCGTCGTCCCGCGCGTCGTAGTAGATGAGCTCGCGGCCGTCGGCGAGGGTGGTGACGGTCTTCTTCACGGGCGGCGTCCTCAACGGGGAACCAAACAGAACCACGCACAAGGAACCACAATCAAACATCGGCGTCAATGACGAAGCGCCCCCAGGACGAAGTCCTAGGGGGTGGGCGGGCACAGCCCACGAGACCGGCGCCCCGCCTAGGGGCCTGCGCTCCGGGCCCCCGGCACAGGAGCCCGGTCCAGCAGCCCCGTCCGCGCCGCGAGCGCCGCCGCCTCCAACCGCGACCCCACCCCCAACTTCATCAGCACCCGCTGCACATGCGTCCGCGCCGTGCTCGGCGCGATCCCCATGCCCGCCGCGATCAGCCGCGTGTCCTCGCCCTCCGCCACCCGGACAAGGACCTCCACCTCACGCGGCGTCAGCATCCGCAGCAGCCGCTGCCCCTCGTCGTCGGGCTGGGCCGACGGGTTGAGCAACTCCGTGAAGGCGCCCTGGAGAAGCTGCGGCGCCACCGCCGACTCCCCCGCCCGCGCCTTGACCAGCGCCCGTTCCACGCCCTCGATGCGCTCGTCGTGCCGGACGTATCCGGACGCGCCGGCCGCGAAGGCCGCCGCGATCCCGCGTGGCGAGGGCACCGGGCCGAGCACGACCACGGCCACCTGCGGCCGCTCGCGCTTGATCCGTACGATCGGGTCGAAGGCCCCCGGCTCGGCCGGGGCGGCCGTGCCGAGCAGGCACACCTCGGGCGCCCGGCTCACCACCAGCTCCGCCGCCCCCGCCACCGGGGCGGCCGCCGCGAGCACGCGGTGCCCACGCAGTTTCAACGCCGAGGCGAGCGCCTCGGCGAGCAGTCGGTGGTCGTCGACCACCATGAGCCGCACGCCCATCGAGCAACCCCTTAGTTCCCCCCTGAGGCCGTCCCCCGGCCCCAGCCACTCCGATGACCCGGCAAACTACACGCTCGTCCCCCCGGACTTCGAATACCTCGCCCGTCGGGGCCCCACGCAAACAGCCCGGCGCGCCGAGTGAATCGACGCGCCGGGCTGTGCCTTCACGAGCCGGGGGTCAGCTGGTGCCGTAACCGAGCGCCAGGTACTCCCTCAAGGTCGTCGACGACGAGCTCGGCTTGCTGATCATGACGTCCGAGATGAACATCCGGCCGCCGGAGTAGAGGATCTCGGCGTAGTCCTCCGAGAAGCTGTCCTCCGCGTCGCGCACCGTCTTGTCCGACGGGTTCTCCAGGAGCACGGTCGGCTTCATCGTGCCGCCGTCGATGGAGACGATCTGGCCGCCCTTGTCGTACGGCGGGACCTTGTACGCGAGGATGTTGCCGCCGTCCATGCGCAGCGGGATCAGCGTCCACTTGTCGCCGGCGTCCGCCTTCTCGACGGCCTGCTTGCCGGTGGTCAGGTCGAAGGCGAGGATCTCGTTGGTCTCGTCGCCGTACTCCCCGGTGCTGCCCTCGCGCTCCTCGGTCGGCAGGTAGAGCCGGTTGTTGCCGACGACGACCTTCTGGCACGCCTCGACCTCGGTGGAACGGCACTTGGCCGCGAACCGGTCCGCGTTCGCCGCGATCTTGACCTTCAGCTTGCCGGTCTTCTCGTCGATCGAGAAGAAGTCCGAGATGCCACTGCCGTCGCCGGCGGTCTCACCGACGTCGGCCGCGACCACGAGCGGCTTGGTGGAGACGATCGCCGCGTACTCCACGCCCGTGGGCATCTTGTACTGGGAGATCACCGCGCCGGTCGTCGGGTTCAGGTTCTGGATGACGACGTACTGGCTGCCGTACGAACCGCACTTGCGCGCCGCGACGAGGCCCTCGCCGCCGCCGTACCCCATGTCGTAGCAGTTCTCGGCGTTGGCCTTGGGCTTCCAGCGCGGGTTGCCGTTGGCCAGGTCGAAGGCGGCGCCGCCGTCGGTGCCGCCGGCCGCGACGGTCGTACCGCTGAGGGTGACCTCGCTGAACCGGGCCTTGTCGTCGCCCGCGTTGCCGCCGGTGACGGAGCCGGACCACACCAGCTTGCCGGCCACCAGGTCGACGACACCGACCTCGGTGCACGGCTGGTAGAACTTCGGCCCGACGCGCTTGGTCGCCTCGAAGAGGATGGCCGTCTTGTGGTCGGCGGTGACATGGCGCGACGTGCCGCAGACCTGGCCGGGCAGGGCCAGGGTCCAGACCGGGGTGCCCTTGTCGAGGTCGTACCCGACGATCGAGTTGACGCCCGTCTTCACGTACGCCTTCTCGGTGATCCAGGAACCGCTGACGTCCGTGGTGTCGTCGACCTTGGGCTGCGGCAGCTGGAACTTGAGCGACGACTTGGTGTTGGCGGGCACCTTCTCCTTGCCGTTGCCGCCGAGGCCGTTGCCGCCGCCCTTGTTCTGACCGCCGGTCGCACCGCTGGAGGTGCCGCCCGCGGTGTTGTTCTCCTCGCCACCACCGGAGTTGGCGTACCAGATCCCGCCGCCGACGATGAGGGCGACGGCGACCACGGCGGCGATGACGATCTGCATCTGCGCCGACAGCTTCTTGCCGCCGCCGGGGGCCGGCGCGACGGCCGTGGGCTGCTGCGGGTAGCCGTAGGGCTGCTGAGGCTGCGTGGGGTACCCGTACGGCTGCTGCGGCTGCTGCGGATACCCGTACTGCGGCTGGGCGGGCTGCTGCGGGTAGCCGTACTGCGGCTGGGTCGGCGGCTGGGCGGGCGGCGTCGGCGGCTGGGCCGGCGGCTGCTGGGGGTAGCCGTACGAGGGCTGGTTCGGCGGCGGCGTGGGCGCCCCGAACCCACCGGGCGGCGGGTCCTGGGGCGCTCCGAACCCACCGGGCGGCGGGCCGGGCGGCTGGTTCGGCGGGGGCGGGGGCGGCTGGGTCATGGTGTGGGTACCTCGGAAGTCAGGGGAGCGCCGGTCGTCGTGACGATGGCGAGGAGCGCCGCCACGACCGCCGTGTGCACGGCGGTCGTGGGGCGCTCTCCCGGCTGCTGCGGTGGGTTCATCGGTGGCGGAGGGGCGTCACTTGCTGAAGGACATCATCGTCTTGGTCTCCTTCTCCTCCGCGTCGTTGCGGGCGCTGACGCGGCCCGCAGCCACGACGAAGTGGCCGCCGGAGTAGACGTAGGACGGGCTGTAGTAGTCGTCCTCGATCTCGGCGGTCGACACCGGGTGCTGCTGCAGGATCTTCGGCGAGCCGCCGGTGGGAGCGATGGTCGCGACGGCGCCGCCCTTGTCGTACAGCGCCTTCATGTAGACCACGACCTCCGAACCCTCCATGCGCAGCGGGGTGATCGTGCGCTCGGCGGGGGCGGCGGCGCGCCACTTCTGCTTGCCGGTGTTCAGGTCGAAGGCGACGACGGCGTTGGACTGCCGGTACTCGGAGTCCGTCGCCATGTAGAAGGTGTTGGCGTCGGCGGCCACGCCGTTGCAGCCCTGGAGGTTACGGCCGAAGACGACGAACGCGCCGCCGCCGCAGTCCGGGGCGTACTTGTCCTTGCCGCCCTCGATCTGCGAGCGGAGCTTGCCGTCGGCGGTGACGGCGAAGACCGTCCACTTCTTCTCGTCGCGCTGCTGGGCGGAGACGACCAGCGGGTCCACCGAGTAGATCTTGTCGACCTCCCAGGTGGGCTGGAGCTTGAAGGTCCACTTCGGCTTGCCCGTCTTCGGGTCGACCTCGCTGACCTGCTCCTGCGGCTTGTTGACGTCGCCGGTACGGCAGCTGGCGGCGGCGATCAGCTTGGCGCCGCCCGCGAAGGCGTACGGCTGGCAGGAGCCGGCCGCGGGCTTGCCGAAGAGCGGCTTGCCGTCGGCCAGCTCGAAGCCCCAGGAGTGGTTCATGCCGGCCGCCGTCACCGTGGTGCCGCTGATGGCGAGGGTGATGTCGGAGAACGAGCTGAAGCCGGTGCCCTTGTCGAGCGTCTTCTTCCAGCCCGCCTTGCCGGTCTTCAGGTTGATCTGCTGGAGGACCTTGCAGTCGGCGCGGTCGCCCGCCTTGTCGTTGATGGCGATGACGGTGGTGCCGTCGGCGGCGGGCTCGGGGGCGGCGGCGCAGACCTCGAAGGGCAGGTCGAGGGTCCACTTGGAGGCGCCGTCGCCGAGGCCGAAGCCGCTGACGTTCTTGTACATCGCCTTGGCGACGACGTCGCCGGAGACCCACGGGCCGAAGACGTCGGCGCCGTTGCGGGGCAGGTCGATGTTGTTCTTGAGCAGCCAGTCGATCTTCGCCTCGCCGGCCTGACGGCCCGCGTTGAGGTCGTCCTCGGCGTTGCGGCCGTCACCGTCCCCGGTGCCGTCGCCCTGGTCGACGGACTCGGACGGCTTCGGAGTGCCGCTGGTGGCCGTCGGCTTGGCGACCGGCTTGTCCTCGCCGTCACCGCTGAGGGCGAACCAGGCGCCGCCGCCGATGACGAGCGCCGCGGCCACGGCCGCGCCGATGACGACGCCCGGCTTGCCCTTGAAGGGGTTCTTGCCGCCGGGCGCGGGCGCCGGGGGCTGGGTGGGGTAGCCGCCGTACGGGCCGGGCTGCTGGCCGTACGGTCCCGGCTGCTGCGGGTAGCCGTAACCAGACTGCGGCGGCTGGCCGTACGGGCCGGGCTGCTGCTGCGGGTAGCCGTAACCGGGCTGCGGGGCCTGGTTGTACGGTCCCGGCGCGGCGGGCGGCGGCGTCTGCGGGGCGCCCTGGGGAGCCTGCGGGGCCTGCGGCGGGACCGGCGGGGCCTGGGGCGGCATCGGCGGAGCCTGCGGCGGGACCGGCGGCGTGCCCTGAGGCGCGTTCTGCGGCGGGTTCTGGGCCGGGTCCGGGTTCGGTGCGCCGAAGCCCGGCGGCTGGTTGCTGGGCGGCTGGGTCATCAGCGCGTTCCCCCTTGATGTGAGCGGGTTTTCTTTCTACCACCCACGGGATGGCGCAAAAGAGACCGGTCCACCCCTTGTGCCCAAGGGAGGACCGGCCCGTGATGCCCTCGTTACCCGTTTCGCACGGCTTCTCTACGCGTCCTCACGCGTCCTCCGCCAGTTCCAGCCACCGCATCTCCAACTCCTCGCGTTCCCCAGCCAGTTCCCGAAGCTCCGCGTCGAGCTTCGCGACCTTCTCGAAATCCGTCGCGTTCTCGGCGATCCGGGCGTGCAGCTTGGCCTCCTTCTCGGAGACCTTGTCGAGCTGCCGCTCGACCTTCTGCAGCTCCTTCTTCGCGGCGCGCGCGTCGGCGGCGGAGACGCCGGGCTTCGCCTGCGTGGCCGCGGCGGCCGGAGCCGGGACCGAGGCCTCGATCATCTTCTGGCGCCGCTCCAGGTACTCGTCGATGCCGCGCGGCAGCATCCGCAGGGTCTGGTCGCCGAGCAGCGCGAACGTGCGGTCGGTGGTGCGCTCGATGAAGAACCGGTCGTGGGAGATGACGACCATGGAGCCCGGCCAGCCGTCGAGGAGGTCCTCCAGCTGGGTCAGGGTCTCGATGTCGAGGTCGTTGGTGGGCTCGTCGAGGAAGAGGACGTTCGGCTCGTCCATCAGCAGGCGCAGCAGCTGAAGGCGGCGGCGCTCGCCGCCGGAGAGGTCACCCACCGGCGTCCACTGCTTCTCCTTCGAGAAGCCGAACTGCTCGCAGAGCTGACCCGCGGTCATCTCCCGGCCCTTGCCGAGGTCGACGCGGTCACGGATCTGCTGGACGGCCTCCAGGACCCGCAGCGTGCCGGGGAGTTCGGTGACGTCCTGCGAGAGGTAGGCGAGCCGTACGGTCTTGCCGACGACGATCTTCCCGTCGGCCGGCTGCTTCTCGCCCTGGCTGACGGCCGCCTCCGCGAGCGCCCGCAGGAGGGAGGTCTTGCCCGCGCCGTTGACACCGACCAGGCCGATGCGGTCGCCGGGGCCGAGCTGCCAGGTGAGGTGCTTGAGCAGCGTCTTGGGTCCGGCGGTGACGGTGACGTTCTCCAGGTCGAAGACCGTCTTTCCGAGCCGGGCATTGGCGAACTTCATCAGTTCGGAGGTGTCGCGCGGCGGCGGCACGTCGGCGATCAGCTCGTTGGCGGCCTCGATGCGGTAGCGGGGCTTGGAGGTACGGGCGGGGGCGCCGCGCCGCAGCCAGGCGAGCTCCTTGCGCATGAGGTTCTGCCGCTTGGTCTCCTCGGTCGCCGCGATGCGCTCACGCTCGGCGCGGGCGAAGACGTAGTCGGAGTAGCCGCCCTCGTACTCGTGGACGTCACCGCGCTGCACGTCCCACATGCGGGTGCACACCTGGTCGAGAAACCAGCGGTCGTGGGTGACGCAGACGAGCGCGGAGCGGCGCTCCTGGAGGTGCTTGGCGAGCCAGGAGATGCCCTCGACGTCGAGGTGGTTGGTGGGCTCGTCGAGGACGATCAGGTCCTGGTCCTCGATGAGGAGCTTGGCGAGCGCGATCCGGCGGCGCTCGCCACCGGAGAGCGGGCCGATGACCGTGTCGAGCCCCTGCTCGAAGCCAGGCAGGTCGAGCCCGCCGAAGAGGCCGGTGAGCACGTCGCGGATCTTGGCGCTGCCGGCCCACTCATGGTCGGCCATGACGCCGATGACCTCGTGCCGGATGGTGGCCTTCGGGTCGAGCGAGTCGTGCTGGGTGAGCACCCCGAGCCGCAGTCCGCCGCTGTGCGTGACACGGCCGGTGTCGGCGTCCTCCAGCTTGGCGAGCATCCGGATCAGGGTGGTCTTGCCGTCGCCGTTGCGGCCCACGACGCCGATCCGGTCGCCCTCGGAGACGCCGAGCGAGACACCGTCGAGCAGGGCACGTGTGCCGTACACCTTGCTGACAGCCTCGACATTGACCAGGTTGACGGCCACTTTGACTCCTGTACCGGGGGATGGATCGACGTCCAAGGGTAGACGGCCGGACCGGTACGACGGCGTGCGGTGATCCCGCCCGCTAGCAGCGGGCGAGCGAGCCGCCCTTCTGGGTGACCTTCTCGCTGTACACCCAGCCCTCGGTCTCCGTGCCCTCGATGCGCGCGTAGATCCACTTGTTGCCGTGGGCGTTGGTGGCGTAGCAGTGGTAGTAGACCTTCGTGCCGCTCTTGATCGCGGTGACCCAGGAGCACTCCGCGTACGGCCCGGTGTAGAGGTGGGAGCCCTGCGACATGTTTCCGTAGCCGTCGCTGCGGTTCGAGTGCGCCCAGCCGGTGCACGCCGTGGAGACCGGGACGGGCTCCTTCACCGTGGCGCTGGGGGTGGTGCTCGGCGGGGCGGAGGGGGTGGTGGTCGGCTTGTCGTCGGGCTTCTTCGTGGAGGTCGGCCCGCCGGGCTTCTTCGGGGTGCCGCTCGGCGTCTCGTCGGGGGCCATGGACGTCAGGTCCCCCGGGGCGCTCGGGCCGTCGGTGAGCCCGCCCGTACCGGACATGTCGCCGTCGGCCGGGGCGCTCGTCGTGGGCGCCGCCGCCTGCGAGCCGCCGCCGGGTTCGTTCCCGGTGTTCATCAGCCCGTAGGCGACCCCGCCCCCGACGAGGACGGTGGCGACCGCCGCCGCGACGACGGTACGGGTTCGCCGCCGACGCGCGCGGATGGTCGAGGTGCGTGCCTCGGCCCGGCTGCCGGGGCCGGCGGCCGTGCCGTGCTGGACGGCCTGCTGCGGGGCGGGGTGCTGGAACGGCTGGGGGGCGGGCTGCTGGAACGGCGCCGCGGGAGGCCCGAAGGCACCGGGCGGGGCGACGGGCCCGGGGCCGGGGGCGGGAGCGTGAAGGTGCCCGGGAGCCGGGGCCTGTACGGGGCCGGGGGCGGGAGCGGGAGCGTGAAGGTGGCCGGGAGCCGGGGCCTGAACGGGGCCGGGCGCCAGGTTCGGCGTCCCTCCCCCGGCGACCGCCTCCAGCATCTCGCGGGCCTGGGCGGCGTCGGGGCGCTGACGCGGGTCCTTGGCCATGAGCGCCCGCAGCACCGGGGCGAGCGGTCCGGCACGGTGGGGCTCGGGCAGCGGCTCGGTGACGATCGCAGACAGCGTGGACCACGCCGACGTACGGCGGAAGGGCGCCGCGCCCTCCACGGCCGCGTACAGCGTCATGCCGAGCGACCAGATGTCGGAGGCGGGCCCCGGCTCCTGGCCCTGGGCGCGCTCCGGCGGCAGGTAGTCGAGGGAGCCGACGATCTGGCCGCTCTGGGTCAGCTTGGACATGGCGTCGTCGCCGGAGGTCTCCATGGTGGCGATGCCGAAGTCGGTGAGCACCACCCTGCCTTCGCGCTCCAGCAGCACGTTCCCCGGCTTCACGTCGCGGTGCAGGATGCCGGCCCGGTGCGCCGCGTCGAGCGCGTCCATGAGCTTGGCACCGATCGCGGCCACCTCGCGCGGGTCCAGCGCGCCGCGCTCGGTGAGGACGTCGTCGAGGGAGGGCCCGTCGACCAGTTCCATGACGATGACGGGCAGCCCCCGCTCCTCGACCACGTCGTGCACGGTGACCACACCGCTGTGCCTGATCCGGGCCGCGGCCTGTGCCTCCCGCTCCATCCGGAGGCGCAGATCGGCCAGTTCGGCGGCGGAGGCGTCGGTGAAGGCCCGCAGCACCTTGACCGCGACCTCACGGTTCAGCACCTGGTCCACCGCACGGGCGACCACGCCCATGCCACCGCGTCCGATCATCGCGGTCACGCGGTAACGCCCGCCCAGAACCTCGCCGACCAACTCCGCGCCGTTCGCCCCCGTCACCCGTACCGCTCCGATCCGTCGTCCCGCACCGACTCATCACGTGAAAGGGACCAGCGTAGGGGTAGGCGTCTCGGGCAGGTCGGACGGCCCCGGCACCCGCCCTCCCGTCCGACGGTCAGTCAGGTCGCCCGTCCGCGCCCCACCCGTTCCACGAGCAGCCAGCCCGCGAGGGCCATCGCCACCGCGACCGGGGCGGTGATCCGGACGGCGATCAGGGTGGCCGCGTGGCCCTCCAGAAGCCCGCCGAAGCCGACCATCGACAGGCCGAGGACGCCGAACAGGGCGAGGGTGATGCCGAGGGCGGCGACCGGTCCGCCCGAGCCCGCGGTGAAGGCCACGGGGGCGGGCGGCCGCTCGAAGCGGCGGAAGGCGGCGACGAGCAGGGCCGTGAGGACGGCCGCGGCGACGATACGGAGGGGGACCTGCGCCCACCAGGCGCCCGTCGCGGGCGCGGGCAGCGTCACGTCGAGCGCGAGGAGGGTGCCGTACACGCCGAGCATGGCGGTCAGGTGCCACAGGAACGCGGTCATGGCGATCCCGTTGGCGACGACGACCTTGTGCCAGACCCCGGCACGGGCGGCGAACCGGGTGCCCGGGCCCTTGAGCAGCTCGACCGCGCCGACGAGCCAGAGGCCGTGGGCGAGGAGGGCCAGCGTCGGCGGGGCCATGTTGGAGACCTTCTCGCCGGGCATCCCGACCATGGAGAGCGGGTACGGCCCGAGGGCGACGAGCCCCGCGGCGGCGAGCAGCCCGGCGCCGGCGAGGACGGCGGGGAGGCGGATCATGCCGTCGGCCCGCAGGAAGCCGAGCTGGTGGACCGCCAGCCAGACGAAGGCGAAGTTCAGGAACTCCACGAACGGCACGTCGAGCGCGAACCGCAGCACGTCCACGGCGACCGCCCCGCCGGCGAGCGCGGCGAAGGCTCCCCAGCCCCAGCGTTCGTGCAGCTTCAGAAGGGGCGGGGTGAACGCCACCATCGCGAGGTAGATCCCGATGAACCAGAGCGGCTGGGTGACGAGCCGCAGCGCGACGCCGGTCAGCCCGCCGTCCGCGCCGAGCAGCTGGATCAGCAGGGCGGCCGCGCCCCACACCCCCACGAACACCATCGTCGGCCGCAGCAGGCGCTGGAGCCGGGCGCGCAGGAAGGCGGGGTAGGCGGGGCGGGAGCGGTAGGCCAGGGCGTGCGAGAACCCGCCGACGAAGAAGAAGACCGGCATGACCTGGAGCGCCCACGTCACGACCTGGAGCTCCGGCACGACGGCGAGCAGGTTGCCGACCTGCCCGTCCGCCCCCACGGCGGCCATCAGCCAGTGCCCGAGGACCACGACCCCGAGCGAGGCGACCCGCAGGAGGTCGACGTACCGGTCCCGCGTCGCGGGCGTGGCGGCGGCAAGCTCCCGAGCGCTGACTCCCCTGTTTCCCATACGGGTACGGTCCCGCCCGGCGGCGGGCCCCCGGCAGCGCTCGGATACTCAACTCGGGTCTGAGTACGGGCCGACTGGCCCCAAGTCGTCGGCCAGGCGGGCGATCCGACGGCCGGGGCACCCGCCCCCTCGCCTGACGGTTCGTCATGTTCATGGGTGCCGCAACGGCACCCACGACCCGAACCCGCACCAGGAGATCCCATGCCCCGGCTCCCACGCCTGGCGGTCGCCGCCACCGCCGCCCTCGCTCTCGCCCTGCTCGCCTCCGGTCCCGCGTCCGCTGGCGGGCCCGTCGTGACCGATCCGCGTGTCGTCGCGCACTTCGACTTCGCCGCCGGACAGGCCCCGGAGAACATCGTCGTCGGACCTGACGGCGCCGCGTACGTGACGTTCTCCTTCGCGCGGCAGATCGCCCGCGTCGACAAGAACGGCGACACCCGGATCCTCGCGACCCTGCCCGCCGTCGAGAACCCGAACACCCCCGTCATCGGGGTGGCCGCCGCCATGGGCATCACCCGCGCCCACGACGGCACCCTCTACGTCACGTACGCGACCGGGACCAGCGAGAACGGCGTCTGGCGCGTCGACCCCGACGGCGGCGCGCCCGAGCAGATCGCACAGCTCCCCGCCGACGGGTTCCCGAACGCCATCACCCTCGACGAGAAGTGCGGCACCCTGTACGTCGCCGACTCGGTCCGCGGCACCGTGTGGAGCGTTCCGCAGAAGGGCGGCACGCCGACGGCCTGGGCCACCGGGGCCGCGCTCCAGCCGGTCGCCCCGCCCGCCGGTTTCGGCGTCGGCGCCAACGGCATCAAGTTCCACAACGGCGCGGTGTGGGTGTCCAACACCGACCGCCAGACGCTGCTGCGCATCCCCGTACGCGCCGACGAGACCGCCGGCCCGATCGAGACCCGGGCGACCGGGCTCACCTGGATCGACGACTTCGGCTTCACCGGGAAGGGCGACACCGTGCTCGCCGCGCTGATCCTGAGCGACGACGTCGCCCTCGTACGCCCCGACGGGACGCACGAGGTCGTGCTCACGGGGCAGGACGGGCTGTCCAACCCGACGTCCGTCGCGGTGCGCGGCAAGACCGTCTACGTGACCAGCGCGTCCTTCTTCAAGGAGGTACCGGACCCGAACCTGCTCCTGGCCACGCTGAAGAAGGACGGGACCAAGGACTAGCGAAGGGTCGCGCCCGGGGCCGGGGACGTGGCCACCCGGGCGGTGCGGCAGGTGCCCGAGGCGATCAGGGCGTCGGCCACCGTCCGGGCCGCGTCCTCGTCCTTGACCAGGAAGGCCGTCGTCGGACCGGAGCCCGAGACGAGGGCGGCCAGGGCTCCGGCCGCCGTGCCCGCCTCCAGGGTGGCCGTCAGGGACGGGCGCAGGGAGAGCGCCGCCGACTGGAGGTCGTTCGTGAGCGCGCCGGCCAGGGCGGTCGCGTCGCCGGTCGCCAGGGCGTCCAGGAGGGCGGGGGAGGCGGCGGGTTCGGGGACGGTGTCGCCGGCGTGGAGGCGGTCGAACTCGCCGTACACCGCGGGTGTCGACAGGCCGCCGTCGGCGACGGCGAAGACCCAGTGGAAGTCGCCGCCCACGGGCAGCTCGGTCAGCCGCTCGCCGCGGCCCACGCCGAGCGCGGCGCCGCCGACGAGGCTGAACGGCACGTCGCTGCCGAGTTCGGCGCAGATGTCGAGGAGTTCGGCGCGCGAGGAGTTCAGGCCCCACAGCGCGTCGCACGCCAGGAGCGCGCCCGCGCCGTCCGCGCTGCCGCCCGCCATGCCGCCGGCCACCGGGATGTCCTTGGCGATGTGGAGGTGGACGTCCGGGGAGATCCCGTGCCGGGCGGCGAGCAGCTCGGCGGCGCGCGCGGCCAGGTTGGTGCGGTCCAGGGGGACCTTGTCCGCGTCCGGCCCCTCGCAGGTGACCGTGAGCTCGGCGGCGGGCGTCGCCGTCACCTCGTCGTGGAGGGAGACGGCGAGGAAGACGTTGGCCAGGTCATGGAACCCGTCGGCACGCGCCCCGCCGACGGCGAGCTGCACGTTGACCTTGGCGGGCACGCGCACGGTGACGCTCCGACCGCCCGCGCCACCGGCTCCGCCGCGCGCGGCACCGGCGGCACGCGCGCCGTGCCCGGAGCCCGCACCGGCCTCCGTCACCGCCGCGCCCTGCTCGGCGCCCGCGCCGGCCTCCGTCACCGCCGCGCCCTGCTCGGCGCCCGCGCCGGCCTCCGTCACCGCCGCGCCCTGCTCGGCGCCCGCGCCGGGCCCTGGACCCGTACCCGCGCCGGACTCCGTCCCCGTCCCGCTCATGCCTTCGCCTCCGCGATCCGTGCGAACTCCTCCACCGTCAGGGACTCGCCGCGCGCCTGCGGGGAGATGCCCGCCTTCACGAGGGCCTCCTCCGCCGCCACGGGCGAGCCCGCCCAGCCGGCGAGGGCGGCGCGCAGGGTCTTGCGGCGCTGGGCGAAGGCCGCGTCGACGACCGCGAAGACCTCCCGCTTGGAGGCGGTCGTCGCGACCGGCTCCGTACGGCGGACCAGCGAGACCAGGCCCGAGTCGACGTTCGGCGCCGGCCAGAAGACGTTGCGGCCGATCGAGCCGGCCCGCTTCACCTCGGCGTACCAGTTCGCCTTCACCGACGGCACGCCGTACACCTTGTTGCCGGGCTTGGCCGCCAGCCGGTCCGCGACCTCCGCCTGGACCATGACGAGGGTGCGCTCGATCGTCGGGAAGCGGTCGAGCATGTGCAGCAGGACGGGCACGGCCACGTTGTACGGCAGGTTCGCGACGAGCGCCGTGGGCGGCGGGCCCGGCAGCTCCTGGACGTCCATCGCGTCGGAGTGGACCAGGGCGAACCGGTCCTTCTTCGCCGGGAGCCGCGCGGCGATCGTCGCGGGCAGCGCGCCCGCGAGGATGTCGTCGATCTCGACGGCCGTCACCCGGTCCGCCGCTTCGAGCAGCGCCAGGGTCAGCGAGCCGAGCCCGGGGCCCACCTCCACGACCACGTCGTCGGGCCGCACCTCGGCCGTGCGGACGATCCGCCGGACCGTGTTGGCGTCGATGACGAAGTTCTGCCCCTTCTGCTTCGTGGGGCGCACGCCAAGGGCTGCGGCCAGTTCACGGATGTCGGCGGGGCCGAGGAGGGCGTCGGGGCCTTCGGGGCCGGTGGTGGTGCTCACCGGTACAGCCTACGGGGCACCGGTACAGCCGTCGGCCGCGGTGCGGCCGAGGAGCGGCGTCATGCGGCTCACCGGTACAGCCTTCGGCCGCAGTGCGGCCAGGGGCTCGCGCCGCGCTGCACGTACAGCTTCTTCGCCCGGAACGTCTGCTCCGAGGCGGACGCGTTCTGGGCGACTCCGCTGCCGCCGAGCGAGCGCCAGGTGCCGGGGTCGAACTGGTACAGCCCGCCGTACGTCCCCGACGGGTCGACCGCGTTCGGCCGGCCGCCGGACTCGCAGGCGGCGAGCGCGCCCCAGTCGAGACCGTCCGCGCCCGCGACGGAGGTGGGCAGCGGCCGGGTGCCGACCTTCACCTTCTGGGTGACGGGCTCCCGGACGATCTCCTCGCCGGTCTTCCTCGGCTTCTGCCGGACGCCGTTGACGGTCCGCAGGCTGTACGTGACGCGGCGCACGCCCTGGACGCCCTGCCGTTCGACGACCTCCGTGCCCGCGAAGAGCTCGGGGTCGCGGGTCCGCTCGACGGCGTACGGGATCGGCTCCTCGCGGACCTCCTGGGTGCCGGTGATCCGCAGGACGGTGATCATCTGCCCGTCGCGCGGGAAGGAGCCGGGCGGCACGGAGGTGGTGTCCTGGCCGGAGAGGGTGATCCCGGCCTCCGCGACGGCCTCGCGGACGGTGGCGGCGTTGGTGCGCAGGGTCCGCTCGCGGCCGTCGGCGAGGAGGGTGACGGTCCGTTCGGTGCGGACGTCGAGGGCGAGGCCCCGGCGGGAGATGGGGGCCGTGCGGGAGACGGAGAGGTACGCGCCCTCGGCCCGTACCCCCAGCTGGCGCAGAGCGGCGTCGACGGTCCTGGCCGTGGTCCACACCTGGCGGCGCTGCCCGTCGAGGGTGAGGGCGACGGGGCGGCCGTAGCGGACGACGACCTCGTCGCCGCTGGCCAGGTCGGCGCCGGGCGCCGGGGCGACGATGTCGTGGGAGCCGACGGCGAGCCCCTCGTCGGCGAGCAGTTCGTCGACGTCGTCGGCGAAGGTGTGCAGGGTCCGGGGGACGCCGTCGACGGAGAGCCGGATCGCCTTGTCGTTGGCCACGAAGGCGCTGGTGCCGCCGGCCAGGAAGGCGACGACCAGGGCCTGCGGCAGGATCCGCCGCAGGCCCTCACCGGGTCCCGACCTCGCCTTGCGGCGGCGGGCGGCCCGCCGGGCCTCGACACGGGAGCCCTGGGGCGGGAGGAGTACCGCCTCCTGCGTCGGCTGGTCGTGGACGGGCACGGGCGCCGGCGCCGCTCGCCGGCCGGCGCGGTGACTGCCCTGGGAAGTGCTCACGAGGCCGGGACCCTAGCCCCGGCCGCGATCACTCTCCAAAACGACCCGACTACATCACGTAACCGTTATGGATCGGTGATGTCGGGTCCCCGGAGGTGGAGCCGGTTCTCAGTAGTCGAAGGCGCGAGCCGTGTTCACGGCGATCGCCTCGCAGAGCTCCTCATCCGAGATCCCGCGCACGGCGGCCATCGCGCGGACAGTCACCGGGATGAGGTACGGCGCGTTCGGCCGCCCCCGGTACGGGGCCGGGGTCAGGAACGGGGCGTCCGTCTCGACGAGGACGAGGTCGAGCGGGGCGACGGCGAGGGCGTCGCGCAGCGGCTGGGCATTCTTGAAGGTCATGTTGCCGGCGAAGGACATGTAGTAGCCCTTCGCGGCGCAGATCCGGGCCATGTCGGCGTCGCCGGAGTAGCAGTGGAAGACGGTCCGCTCCGGCGCGCCCTCCTCGTCCAGGACCCGCAGGACGTCGGCGTGGGCGTCACGGTCGTGGATGACGAGCGCCTTGCCGTGGCGCTTGGCGATCTCGATGTGGGCGCGGAAGGAGCGCTCCTGGGCGGCCATGCCCTCGGGGCCGGTACGGAAGTGATCCAGGCCGGTCTCGCCGACGGCGCGGACGTACGGGAGGGCCGCGAGGCGGTCGATCTCGCCGAGCGCGTCGTCCAGGGCCGCGTCCCCTCCCGCCTCTCGGGCGCCCTGGCGCGACCAGCCGTCAGGGTCGCCGAGCACGATCCGGGGCGCCTCGTTGGGGTGCAGGGCGACGGCGGCGTGCACGTTCTCGTGGGCGGCGGCGGTCTCGGCCGCCCACTGGGAGCCCTTGATGTCGCAGCCCACCTGGACGACGGTGGTGACGCCGACGGCGGCGGCCTTGGTGAGGGCCTCCTCGACGGTGCCGGACTGCATGTCCAGGTGCGTGTGGGAATCCGCCACCGGGAGCGGAAGCGGCTCGGGCAGCGGCGGCGGGGCGTCCTTCGAACTCATGGCCCCGATCGTACGAGGGCCATGAGTTCGCGAGCGAAGGCTCATGGGCCTGCGCCCGGACGGCGATCAGGTGCGCGGCGACGAGCGGAACAGGTCCGACAGCCGCCGGCGACGGCGTGTCTCCTCCACGTGGACGGGACCGGGAACGTCGCCGGTGGGGGCCGCGGGGCCTGCCGTGGGCGCCGTGGCCGCCGCGGCCGCCGTGTGGTCCTCGCGCTCCAGGCCCTGACCGATCGGCCCCGCCAGGCCGATCGGTCCGGCCGGCGTGACCGCCCTGTGGGGTGTTCCGGCGCCGTGCGGGTGGTGGATCTGCTCCCACGAGTCCAGGACCGAGGACACCTGCCCCGCGCGCATGATCCGGACGACGTGCCCGCCGCAGTTCATGCAGGTCGGACTGGACAGCGGCGAGGGAACCCGCTCACCACCGGCCTTGTAGACGATGAACTCGTTGCCGGCGGCGTCCATGTGGTGCTCGATGTCGTACGCCTGCTCCCAGCCGTACCCGCAGCGCATGCAGGCGAAGGCGTACGCCTCGTGGGCGACGGGAATGCCGGTGCCGGTGATCTCACTCATGCCAGCTCCTCTCCACCGACCAGTGGACGCCTTTCGGGGCCGGAGCGCATCAGCGCCGGTCGAACAATGGGAGGCTCTTGGGCCTTCCCTTGCTCTCAGGCCCTCAGGAGGCCCGCCGCGCGGGTTCGGCTTTGCTTTTCACGATAGCTCTTTACCCATTTTGGAGCTTCTCCGGACGTTCCGGACCCTTGCGTTTCCGCCCAGGAAAGGGCCCGCATGTCCCGGAACCCGCCTACGCGTTCTTCTCGGCGCTCTTCTCGGCGTTCTTCGCCGCGACGACGGCGTCGAAGACCTCGCGCTTGGGCAGGCCCGCGTCGGCGGCGACGGCCGCGATGGCCTCCTTGCGCCGCTCGCCCGCCTCCTCGCGCACCCGCACCCTGCGCACCAGCTCCTCGGCGTCCAGCTCGGCGGGGGCGGCCTCGGGGGCGCCCTCGACGACGACGGTGATCTCGCCCCGTACGCCGTCCTTCGCCCACTCGGCCAGCTCGCCGAGGCCGCCGCGCTTGACCTCCTCGTACGTCTTGGTCAGCTCGCGGCAGACGGCGGCGCGGCGGTCCGGGCCGAAGACCTCGGCCATCGCGGCGAGGGTGTCGTCCAGGCGGTGCGGGGCCTCGAAGTAGACGAGGGTGCGGCGCTCGTCGGCGACCTCGCGGAGCCGGCCGAGCCGCTCGCCGGCCTTGCGGGGCAGGAAGCCCTCGAAGCAGAAGCGGTCCACGGGCAGTCCGGAGAGGGCGAGCGCGGTCAGCACGGCGGAGGGGCCGGGGACGGCGGTGACCTTGATGTCCTGCTCGACGGCGGCGGCGACCAGGCGGTAGCCGGGGTCGGAGACGGACGGCATGCCGGCGTCGGTGACCAGGAGGACACGGGCGCCGCCGACGAGCGCCTCGACCAGTTCGGGCGTACGGGCGGACTCGTTGCCCTCGAAGTAGGAGACGACCCGGCCCGAGGTGTGCACGCCGAGGGCCCTGGTCAGGCCGCGCAGCCGCCGGGTGTCCTCCGCCGCGACGATGTCGGCGGTCTCCAGCTCGGCCGCGAGCCGTGGTGGCGCGTCCGCGATGTCCCCGATGGGAGTCCCTGCAAGTACCAGCGTTCCTGTCACAAGGGTCATCCTCGCAGCCCGGACGGGCGACTCGCACAGAAGCGTTCCCTACGATGGCGCGGTGACCAGTACCGCACCCGGGACCCTGCAGGGTCAACGCGCCGTGGAAGAGCCCCCGTCGTGGCAGCAGCGTCTGCGGCGCTTCGGCTACACGCCTCCAGCGAGAGGCGTCGCGGGGCCGGGGCTGCGGGAGCGTCTCGTACCGCCGTACACGCGCCCCGCGCCGCGGATGTGGGCGCTGCTCGGCGTCCCGGCGGGGGCCGGGGAGCGGCTGTGGCGGCTGGCCAGCTGGGGCGGCCCGCTGCTGGTCGCGCTGGTCGCCGGGGTGCTGCGGTTCTGGAACCTGGGCAAGCCGCACGCGGTGATATTCGACGAGACGTACTACGCGAAGGACTCCTGGGCGCTGATCAACCAGGGGTACGAGGGGGCGTGGCCGAAGGACGTCGACAAGGCGATCCTGAACGACCCGGACTCCGTCCTGATCCCGACGGACCCCGGCTATGTCGTCCATCCGCCGATGGGCAAGTGGGTCATCGGCCTGGGCGAGAAGATCATCGGCTTCGAGCCGTTCGGCTGGCGGTTCATGGTGGCGCTGCTCGGCACGCTGTCCGTGCTGATGCTCTGCCGGATCGGGCGGCGGCTGTTCCGCTCCACGTTCCTGGGGTGTCTGGCGGGTCTGCTGCTCGCGGTGGACGGCCTGCACTTCGTGATGAGCCGTACGGCGCTGCTCGACCAGGTCCTGATGTTCTTCGTGCTCGCGTCGTTCGCCTGCCTGGTCATCGACCGGGACTGGGCGAGGCGGCGGCTCGCGGCGGCGCTCCCGGAGGACGAGGAGGGGGTCCTGCGTCCGGACGCCGACGTGGCGGAGACGCTGCGGCTCGGCTGGCGGCCGTGGCGGCTCGCGGCAGGGGTGTCGCTGGGGCTCGCGGCCGCGACGAAGTGGAACGGCCTGTACGTGATGGTCGCCTTCGGGCTGCTGACGGTGTTGTGGGACGTGGGCGGCCGGCGGACGGCCGGCGCGTTCCGCCCGTACGTCGCGGTGATCAAGCGGGACCTGCTGCCGGCGTTCGTGTCGGTGGTGCCGGTCGCGATCGTCACGTACCTGGTCACGTGGACGGGCTGGATCGTCACGGACAAGGGGTACTTCCGCAATTGGGCGGAGGAGCAGGACAAGGTGAACGGCGGCGGCTTCTGGTCGTTCCTGCCGGACTGGCTGCGGAGCCTGTGGCACTACGAGAGCGAGGTCTACACGTTCCACGTGGGCCTGAACTCGCCGCACACGTACGAGTCGAACCCGTGGAGCTGGATCGTCCTGGGCCGCCCGGTCTCGTACTTCTACGAGTCCCCGGCACCGGGCACGGCGGGCTGTCCGGCGACCGCGACGGAGAAGTGCGCCCAGGAGGTCCTGGCCCTCGGCACGCCCCTGCTGTGGTGGGCGGCCTGCTTCGCGATCCTGTACGTCCTGTGGCGCTGGTTCTTCCGCCGCGACTGGCGCGCGGGCGCGATCGCGTGCGGCATCGCGGCGGGCTGGCTGCCGTGGTTCCTCTACCAGGAACGCACGATCTTCCTTTTCTACGCGGTGGTCTTCGTACCGTTCCTGTGTCTCGCGGTGACGATGATGCTCGGCGCGATCATCGGCCCGGCGGGCTCCTCGGAAAGGCGCCGGACGTTCGGCGCGGTGGGGGCGGGAGTCCTGGTCCTGCTCATCATCTGGAACTTCATCTACTTCTGGCCGATCTACACGGGCACGGCGATCCCGATGGAGCAGTGGCGGAACCGGATGTGGCTGGACACGTGGGTGTAGCGGGCGGGAGGCGGAAGTTCCGTGACAACCGCTGGGGCGGATGCTTGACTGTGTGAACTTTTGGGGCTTCTGGGGAGGGGAACCACAGGGATGCATAGTGGGGCGAAAGTTGCGATCGTCGGGGGAGTCTTCGTCGTCGTGGCGGGTGGGGTCGCCTACGGGGGCTACAACCTCTGGCAGGGCATCAACGGCGGCTCCGGCGGGGGCGTTTCCGCCGCGAGTTCGGAGGAGAGACGGTCCGGGCCCGTCACCGCGGACGAAGTCGACAACGCTGCCAAGGAGTTCCTGGCGGCGTGGGCGGCCGGTGAGCCCGACAAGGCCGGGCAGCTGACCAACAACCCCGTCGACGCCGGGCCGGTCGTCGCCGACTTCGGCGTGGGCGCGAAGGTCACCAAGGCCGAGATCACGCCGGGCACTCCGGTCGGCCCGAAGGTGCCGTTCACGGTGAAGGCGACCGTCACGTACGAGGGGCAGTCGAAGGACTGGACGTACGGCTCCGAACTGACCGTCGTGCGCGGGCTCTCCACCGGGCGGGCGCTCGTCGACTGGAAGCCGGCCGTCATCCACCCGAAGCTCACCAAGAACGCGACGCTGCACACCGGCCCCGCGAAGACCGGCGAGATCATGGCCGTCGACCGCAAGGGCGTCGAGCTGACGGCGGAGAAGTACCCGTCCCTCGGGCCGATCCTGGCCCAGTTGCGCGAGAAGTACGGCGCGAAGGCCGGCGGGCAGCCGGGGGTCGAGACCTGGATCGAGTCCGGCACCGAAGGCGTCCCGAACACCACGCTCATCACCCATGTGAAGGGCAGGCCCGGGCGCCTGGAGACGACCATCGACGCGCAGGCGCAGGCGGCGGCCGAGAAGAGCGTGAAGCAGTACGGAGAGGCCTCCGTCGTCGCGGTCAAGCCGTCCACGGGCGAGATTCGGGCTGTCGCCAACGCCCCGGCGGCGGGCTTCAACGCGGCCTTCGAGGGCAAGCAGGCCCCCGGCTCGACGTTGAAGATCGTCACGGCGGCGCTGCTCCTGGAGAAGGGGCTCGTGACGGCGAACGGCGTCGCCCCGTGCCCGCCGGAGGCCCGCTACTACACCCGGACCTTCCACAACCTCAAGAACTTCGCCCTCGGGGACGTCCCCTTCAAGCGGAGCTTCGCCAAGTCCTGCAACACCGCCTTCATCAAGCTGATCGACGACGTGGACGACGACTCCGCGCTCGGCAAGGAGGCCCGGGACGTCTTCGGGATCGGTCTCGAATGGAAGACGGGCATCGTCTCCGCCGACGGGTCCATCCCCGAGGAGACCCAGGGCGCGGCGGCGGAGCAGTACATCGGGCAGGGCACCGTGCAGATGAACGTGCTCAACATCGCCTCGATCACCGCCACCGCGAAGTACGGCACCTTCAAGCAGCCGTTCCTGGTGTCCCAGGAGCTGGACGGGCGGCCGTTCGCCAAGGCGTCTCGCTCGCTGTCGCCCTCGGTGTCGGGCCAGTTGCGCGCCATGATGCGGGCGGCGGCGACCGGCGAGGGGACCGCGGCGACGGCGATGGCCTCGGTCGGCGGGGAGAAGGGCGCGAAGACGGGCTCGGCGGAGGTCGACGGCCAGGCCACCTCCAACAGCTGGTTCACCGGCTACTCCGACGACCTCGCGGCCGCGGCCGTCGTCCAGTCCGGCGGGCACGGCGGCGACTCGGCGGGGAAGGTCGTGGCGAGCGTGCTCCGGGCGGGGTGAGCGTGCGCCGGGCGTGGTGAGCGTGCTCCGGGCGGGGTGAGCGTGCTCCGGGCGGCGGAACGTGCTCCAGGCGCGGTGAGCGTTCTCCCTGCGGGGTGAGCGTGCTCGGGCGGCGGGAGCGGCCGCGTTCGGGTCGCCGGGCGAACGCAGTCGCGTGGCCCGTACACCGAACGCTAGCGTGGGGGCCCATGAACTCTCCGGAACCCCTCGCGCACGCGGGCGGCGCGCTGGTGGACGTACGCGAGCGGACCGCGTGACCCCGCTGGTCGTCGCGGCGGTCCTGCTGGCCGCCGTGACACACGCCGCCTGGAACGCGATGGCCCACACCATCCGCGACCAGCTGCTCTCCTTCACCCTCATATCCGGCGGCGGCGCGCTGATCGGTGGCGTCGCCGCCGTCTTCGTACCGCTGCCGGCGGCCGGGGCGTGGCCGTACCTGATCGCCTCCGCCGTGGTGCATGTGGCGTACATGGTGCTGCTGATGCGGTCGTTCACGCTGGGCGACTTCGGCCAGATGTACCCGATCGCCCGCGGTACGGCCCCGCTGGCGGTGACCCTCCTCGCGGCGGTCTTCGTCGACGAGATCCCCAGCGGCCGACAGCTCATGGGGGTGGCGGTCGCCTGCGCGGGCCTGACCGGCCTGGCCCTGTGGGGCATCCGGGGCTCCGGCCGGCGCCCGAACTGGGCGGCCCTGCTCGCGGCCGGGGCCACGGGCCTGGCGATCGCGGGCTACACCGTCGTCGACGGCGTCGGCGTGCGGGCCTCCGGCACCCCGCTCGGCTACATCGCGTGGCTGATGCTTCTGGAGGGGCTGGCCCTTCCGGCGTACGCGCTGTGGACCCGGCGCGGCGCCCTGCTCCCCCAACTCCGCCCGCACGCCGCGCGGGGGCTGTGCGGGGCGGCGCTGTCGGTCTGCGCGTACGGGCTCGTCCTGTGGGCCCAGACGCGGGCGCCGCTGGCCCCGATCGCGGCCCTGCGGGAATCGTCGATCATCGTGGGGGCGGCGATCGGCGCGGTCTTCTTCAAGGAGCGGTTCGGGGGGCCGAGGATGGCGGCGGCGGGGCTGATGGTCGTCGGCATCGGCCTGATGCTGACGACGGCGTGACGCCTCCGTCGCCCGGCCTACGGCGACGGTCGAGCACGCGACCGACGGCGACGTTCGAGCACGCGGCCAGGAGGGCTCGTCGAAAACGCGGTCAGGAGCGGGGGCCGAACCCCGGTCAGGAGCCGGGGGGCCGAGCCCCGGTCAGGGGGGCCGAGCCCCGGTCAGGAGCCGGGGGGCCGAGCCCCGGTCAGGAGCGCAGGTCGAGCCGCATCAGGACGCGGGGGTGGCCGGCGAGGACCGAGGTGGTGTCGGCGGCGTGGACGAACCCGGCCCGTTCGAAGTTCTTGCGCAGACCGGCGTACGCCATGGTCAGGTCGACCTTCGCGTCCCCGTTGTCCAGGGGGTACGCCTCGACGGCCGGCGCTCCGTGGGCGCGGGCGAACTCGACGGCGCCGGTGATCAGGGCGTGCGAGATCCCCTGCTTCCGGTGACCGGGGCGGACGCGGACGCACCACAGCGACCAGACGGGCAGGTCGTCGACGTACGGGATCTTCCGGCTGCGCGCGAAGGAGGTGTCCGCGCGGGGCGCGACGGCGGCCCAGCCGGCCGGCTCGTCGCCGTCGTAGGCGATGACGCCGGGCGGGAGCGGGCCCCGGCACAGCTCGGCGACGTACGCGCCGCGCTCCGGCCCGCGCAGCTCGTTGTTGAGCTTGGACGGGACGCGGTAGCTCAGGCACCAGCAGACATTGGCGTCCGGTGACTTCGGGCCGAGCACGGCACGGACGTCCTCGAAGTCGGAGGCCGGACGCACGTCGATGGTCATGTCTCCACGATGGCACGACTTGCGCTTGCCGTGGCGTCAACTCCTACGGTCGTGTGCGGGCCGGAGAGACCGGCCCGGCGATGGAAGGAAGCCGGTCATGGCCTGGTCGATCGCGGAGGTGGCCCGGATGTCCGGGGTGACGTCCCGGACGCTGCGGCACTACGACGAGATCGGTCTGCTGCCGCCCGCGTTCATCGGGAGCAACGGGCACCGCTACTACGAGGAGGCGGACCTGCTGCGGCTGCAGCAGATCCTGCTGATGCGGGAGCTGGACCTCGGGCTACGGGAGGTACGGGCGGTCCTGGACAGCCAGGCCGACCGGGTGACCGTGCTGCGCGAGCACCACGAGCGGCTGCTGCGCGAGCGGAACCGGCTGGACACGCTGGCCGGCACGGTCGGCCGAACCATCGCCGAACTGGAGGAACACAAGGAGAACGAGAACACGATGACGACGATCAACAGGCCGGAGAACCTCTTCACGGGCTTCGCGCCCTCGGCGGACGACGACGCCGAGGTGCGCGAGCGGTGGCCGGAGGCGTGGGAGGAGTCCCGGCCGGCCAGGCACGCGGTGACGGCGGAGGACCAGGAGCGCTGGCAGCGGGAGGTGACGGCGCGGATGATCCGCTTCGCGGAGCTGATGGCGTCCGGCGCCCCGCCCACGGACCCGGCGGTCCAGGCCGAGGTGGACGCCCACCACCAGGACGTCAGCCGCTTCTGGACCCCGACGGCGGAGGCGTACAAGGGCCTGGCCCGGACCTACGTCGACGACCCGAGGTTCCGCGCGAACTTCGACCGGATCGCGGAGGGGTTGGCGGAGTACCAGCGCGAAGCGATGACGGCGTACGCGGACGAGCGCCTGAGCTGACGCACGCACCACGGTCGGCGGGAACTGCCGAGGGGCTGCAGACCCTCGGCGGACGGGGTCACCTTCCGAGCACCTCGCCGAAGTGCGTGTTGACGGCCATCAGCCCGCCGTCCACGCGGAGGGTGGTGCCGGTGATCCAGGCGGCGTCGGCGGAGGCGAGGAAGGCGACGGCGGCGGCGACGTCCTCGGGGGTGCCGACCCGGCCGAGCGGGTAGACGCGCTCGGCGAGGGCGGCCAGTTGCTCCTGACGGGTCTCCCACGCGCGCGTGGCGATGGTGCCGGGGTTGACCTGGTTGACACGGACGCCGCGCGGGGCGGCGTCGCCGGCGAGGGTACGCGTGAAGGAGGCGAGGGCGGCCTTGGCGGCGCTGTAGGCGGGGCCCCCGAAGGACGCCTCGGCGTTGACCGACCCGACGTTGACGACGGCCCCACGCCCCCCGGCCGCCGCGAGCAGCGGCAATGCGGCGCGCGAGCAGCGGACGGCCCCCATCAGGGTCACGTCGAGTTGCTTGCGCCAGCCGTCCTCGGGGTCGTCCTGGAAGACGGAGGTGTCCCGCAGATCGGAGGCGAAGGCGTTGTTGACGAGCACGTCGAGCCCTCCGAAGACCTCGCCCGCGTACGCGACGGCGGCGTCGACGGACTCGGTGTCCGCCACGTCGCACCGCACGACCCGGACCGCCTCCACCCCGGCGAAGGCCTCCCGGGCGGCCTCCTCGTCCACATCGGCCACGACCACCCGAGCCCCCTCCCCCACAAGCCGCCGCACCACCCCGGCCCCGATCCCCCGAGCCCCACCGCTGACGAACGCCACATGCCCCTGAAACCTGTCCATCCCCCGATCACAACACCCGGTCCCCGGACCGCACCAGACACACGCCGACCCGGCCGGCTTCACCACCCGTCTCGCGTCCGGGACTTCGTGATACGTTTCCGGCGCCGTGCGCCCGCAGCGACATCGAGGAGGTGAGACCGATCAACGTTTCGACAGGTCGGGCCTCCCTCCCTCGCATGGCCGGGGGAGTGCCCGCGTAAGGCATCCCGAAAGGCTAGGAACGCTATGCGCTTCCTTTCTGAGACGTCGGCAGACGGCGTCCGTGAACAGCTCTTCACTCTTGGCGAGATCCCCGGCGTGCTGTGGACGCCCGACGGGGGCGTCGGCGCGCGTCCGCTCGTGCTCATGGGGCACGGCGGTGGGCAGCACAAGCGGGCACCGGGGGTTTCGGTGCGGGCGCGGCGGTTCGTCGTGGAGTGTGGGTTCGCCGTGGTGGCGGTCGATGTGCCCGGCCATGGGGACCGGGCGAAGGTCGAGGAGTACGACCGGATCGTGAACGAGAACCTGGCGCGGGTGGAGGCGGGCGAGGAATTGGCTCCGCTGATGGCCGAGTTCCAGGCGCTCGTCGCCCGGCAGACCGTGCCCGAGTGGCGGGGCGTCCTCGACGCCGTCCAGGGCCTCGACGACGTCGGCATCCGCGACGTGGGGTACTGGGGGGTCTCCCTGGGGTGTGGGCTCGGCGTGCCGTTCGTCGCTGCCGAGCCCCGGGTTCGGGCCGCTGTTCTGGGGCTCGGAGGGGCGGCGGCACCGGACGCGGCCGAAGTCGCCTCGCGCGTCACCGTTCCCGTCGAGTTCCTCGTGCAGTGGGACGACGAACGCGTGCCTCGGGAGCAGAGCTTGGCCCTGTTCGACGCCCTGGGGTCACGTGAGAAGACGCTGCATGCCAACCCCGGGCCGCACGGGGAGATCCCGGGCCACGAGATCGACAGCGCCGTGAGGTTCTTCGGTCGGCATCTTCGGTAGGGCGTAGGCCTGTTGGTGGGCGCGCCGATCCGGTTTCCGTTCGGCGCGCCCCCGCGCGGTGCGCCGATCCGGTTTCCGTTCGGCGCGCCCCCGCGCGGACTACCTGCCCGTCTGGCCGTCCAGGAGTTCGCGGATGATGTCCAAGTGGCCGTTGTGGCGGGAGGTTTCCTCGATGAGGTGGAGGATCACCCAGCGGAGGTCCACGTGGCGGCCGTCCCTGATGGGGCGCTTGGCCGTGGCGTTCAGGTCGAGGTCGGCGAGCAGGGAGCGGTAACCGGCGCTCTGGGCCTCGTACTCGGCGAGCAGCTGGGGCAGCGGGATGTCGACCGCCGTCCGCATCTCCGGGTCCGGGTCCTCGTCGGTCGCCTCGGTGAGCGGTCCTGTCTGCTCCTCGCCCAGGAACACCACCTGGATCCAGTAGTTCTCGACCCACCGCAGGTGGCTGATCAGCCCGGACAGGGTCATCAGCGGCGAGCCGGGGAGCGGGGCCTTGCGGGCGTCCTCCGCCGACACGCCCTCACACTTGGCGCGCGCCGCGTCACGGGCGTATTCGAGGAAGGTGGTCAGCTGCGTGCGCTCGTCCCAGGAGGGAGGCGTATCGGTTCGTCGAGTCATCGCCGGGAAGTCTGACGGAGCCTCCGAGGGCGTGTCGAACGCATTTCCCGGGGCCGGGCGACCTAGGGCCGAGGTACGAGGACCGGCGTACGAGGGCTTGCGCTTCCAAGACCGTTCGGAAGGCCGATGTGGCCCTGGGCGCGGGCAGGACACGATGCCGGTGGACATCCCGTCGAAGGAGGGCATCATGTCGTACCCGGAAGACCTCGCCTACCCCGAGCCGCGCTACGACGGCGACAGGGGCGAGGTGAACGGTACCTTCCGCCCCGCGGCGACGCCGGCGGACATCTCCTCCCCCGGCGGCTCCACCCACTACCTCGCCACCCACGCGTCGACCGGCGGCGAGTTCGGCTTCTACAAGGTCGACCTGGTCGCGCGGGCCGCCGGAGCCAAGCCGCACTTCCACAAGGCCATGTCGGAGTCCTTCTACATCCTCTCCGGCGAACTGGAGCTCTACGACGGCGAGAAGTGGGTCACGGGCCGCGAGGGCGACTTCCTCCACGTGCCGGTCGGCGGACTGCACGCCTTCAAGAACGTGACCGACGAGCCCATGTCGATGCTCATGCTCTTCTCACCCGGCGCCCCGCGCGAGGAGTACTTCGAGCAGGTCGCCGAAGTCGCCCGGCGCGGCCCCGAGGAGCTGAAGAAGTTCCGTGTCCGGCACGACAGTTACTTCGTGGAGGACTTCGAGGGCGGGGAGGGTTGAGACGCCCCCCGGGCGTTACGCGCTCTGGCCCACGCTCGATCTGACCGCCCTCACCAGCGCCTGTGCCCTCGGGTCCGCCGTCACCGTCTTGCGCATGCCGTTCGTGACGTAGCCGAAGGCGATCGACGACTCCGGGTCCGCGAAGCCCAGCGAGCCGCCGCGGCCCGGGTGGCCGAAGGACGTCGGGCCGAGGAGCGGGGAGGCCGGGCCGTGGAGCATGTGTCCCAGGCCGAAGCGGGTGCCGACCATCAGGACGCGGTCGGGGCCCGCGGACTCCTCGGTCCGGGCGAGGGTGAGGGTCGCCGGGGCGAAGAGGCGGCGGCCGCCGTCGACCGGGCCGAGGGTCGAGGCGTAGAAGCGGGCCAGCGCGCGGGCCGTGGAGACGCCGCCGGAGCCGGGGAGCTCGGCGGCCCGGTAGACCGGGTCGTTCTCGTCCGGCTTCGGGTCGATCACCCCGAAGGCGCGGCGCGTGAGTGACGCCGGGTCCCGGTAGGCCTCGGTGACCGAGCGCTTGGGGCGCAGCTTCAGGGCGCCGCTGCCCGGCGGTTCGAGCTCCTCGACCTGGCCGAGGCGGCCGACGCGATGGGCCTCGTCGGCCGGCAGGCCTATCCACAGGTCCAGGCCCAGCGGGCGGGCGATCTCCTCGGCGACCCAGCGCCCGATCGTGCGGCCGGTGACCCGGTGGACCAGGCCGGAGAGCAGCCAGCTGAAGGTGTGCGCGTGGTAGCCGTGCGCGGTGCCGGGCTCCCAGACCGGCGCCTGCGCGGCGATGGCCGCCTGCGCGATCGCCGGGTCGACCGCCTCCGCGAGCGTCAGGGGGCGGTCCAGGACCGGCACCCCGGCCTGGTGCGCGAGGAGCTGCCGTACGCTCACCCGCTCCTTGCCGGCCGCCTTGAACTCCGGCCAGTACGTGCCGACCGGCGCGTCCAGGTCGAGCTGGCCGCGCTGGTGGAGGAGGAGCGGGACGGCGGCCGCGACGCCCTTGGTGGCCGAGCGGACCACCTGCGCGGTGTCCACGGCCCAGGGGACGTCACCGTCGGTGTCCTTGGTCCCCGCCCACAGGTCGACGACCTTCACGCCCTCGCGGTAGACGGCGACCGCCGCTCCCCGCTCGCCCCGGTGCTCGAAGTTGCGCAGGAACGCGTCCCTGACCGGCTCGAAACCCGCCGCCACCGTGCCCCGGACGTCCACGTCCCCACACTCCCTCCAGCTCGCCTGCCCCCATGGTGCAACGTCACCCCCCGGCCCCCGATTCCGGGGTCGGCAACGCTCAGGTGACCGGGCGGGGCACGAAGCCGTACGGCAGTTCCAGCCGGTTCCTCGCCATCAGCTCCTCGTCGGCGAGGACGTCGGCCGTGGGCCCGTCGCCCGCGATGACGCCCTCGCTGAGGATCACCGAGCGCGGGCAGAGTTCCAGGGCGTACGGCAGGTCGTGGGTGACCATGAGGACGGTGACGTCCAGGGAGCGCAGGACGTCGGCGAGCTCGCGGCGCGAGGCGGGGTCCAGGTTGGAGGAGGGTTCGTCCAGGACGAGGATCTCCGGCTCCATCGCGAGGACGGTCGCGACCGCCACGCGCCGCCGCTGCCCGAACGACAGGTGGTGCGGCGGCCGGTCCGCGTACTCCGCCATGCCGACCCGTTCGAGCGCCTTCGCCACCACGGCCTCCAGCTCCGGCCCGCGCAGGCCGGCCGCCGCCGGGCCGAAGGCGACGTCCTCGCGGACGGTCGGCATGAACAGCTGGTCGTCCGGGTCCTGGAAGACGATCCCGACCCTGCGCCGGATCTCGGCCAGGTTCCGCTTCTCGACGGGCAGCCCGGCGACGGTGACCGTGCCCGCGCCGCCGGTGAGGATGCCGTTGAGGTGCAGGACGAGGGTGGTCTTGCCCGCGCCGTTGGGGCCGAGGAGCGCGACCCGCTCGCCGCGTCCGACGGTCAGGTCGACGCCGAAGAGGGCCTGGCGGCCGTCGGGGTACGCGTACGCCAGGCCGCGCACGTCGAGCGAGGGGGCGGTGGTCATCGGAGCGTCCATCCCAACAAGCAGATCACGAGTGCGGCGGCGGGCAGGGCGGCGGCCCTCGTCCACTGGGCCCGGGTGGCCGTCACCTCGTCGATGACCGGCATGGAGCCCGTGTACCCCCGGCTGACCATCGCGAGATGGACGCGCTCGCCGCGCTCGTACGAGCGGATGAAGAGCGCGCCCGCCGACTTGGCGAGGACGCCCCACTGGCGGACGCCCTTGGCCTCGAAGCCGCGCGAGCGGCGGGCGATGGACATCCGGCGCATCTCGTCCGTGATCACGTCGCCGTACCGGATCATGAAGGAGGCGATCTGGACGAGCAGCGGCGGGAGTCTCAGGCGCTGGAGGCCGAGGAGCAGCTCACGCAGTTCGGTGGTGGAGGCGAGGAGCACGGAGGCGGCGACGCCGAGGGTGCCCTTGGCGAGGACGTTCCAGGCGCCCCACAGGCCGGGGACCGAGACGGAGACCCCGAGGATCTCCGTCTGCTCGCCCGGGACCACGAAGGGCATCAGGAACGCGAAGGCCACGAACGGGACCTCGATCAGCAGCCGCCGCAGCAGGAACCCGGCCGGGATCCGGGCGCTCGCCGCGACGGCTCCCAGCAGGACGGCGTGGAGACCGAAGGCCCAGACCGCCTCGCGGGGCGTGGAGACCACGACCACCACGAAGGCGAGGACGGCGGCGAGCTTGGTGTGCGGGGGCAGCGCGTGGACCGGCGAGTTCCCTCGCCGGTAGAGCTTGTGCGCGTGCCCCGCACCCATGTCAGACCTGCGCCCCGGAGGACTCTCGCGCCCCGGAAGCGGCCTGCTTGCGTCGGCGTACGGCCCAGAAGGTGCCCGTGCCGACGGCGAGGGTGACGCCGACGCCGATCACGCCGGCGAGGCCGCCGGAGAGCCGGGCCGCCTCGATGCCCTTGACGCCGTAGTCGGCGAGCGGCGAGTCGGCGGCCGCGTGCTCCTCGACGTTCTTGTCGAAGCCCTTGTCGGCGGCGACCTTCTCCAGGCCGTCGGGGTTGGCGGAGGCGTAGAAGGAGACGAAGCCGGCGAGGACGAGGGCGGCGACCAGGCCGCCGATCCACACCTTCTTCGGGGAGCGGGGCGTCTCACCGGCGGGCTCGGCCGCGGTGGCGTCGACCAGTTCGCCGTTCACGCGCAGCTTGAGCGGGGCGCTGAGGCCACGGGCGCCGTACACCAGGTCGGGGCGGACGGCGACGACCGCGCCGACGGTCAGCATGGTGATGGCGGCCTCGCCGATGCCGATGAGGGTGTGCACGCCGACCATCGCGGTGAGCACCTTGCCGAGCGGTACCTCGGTCGTGCCGCCGATCGCGTACACGGCGGTGAAGGCGGCGGCCGACGCCGGGACGGAGACCAGCGCGGCGACGAAGGTGGCCACGGTCACCGAGCGGCGCGTCCGGGGCAGGACGAGGACGAGGCCGCGGAAGAGCGCGTACGCGACGACGACCGTGACCACGCCCATGACGGTGATGTTCACGCCGAGCGCGGTGAGACCGCCGTCCGCGAAGAGGATGCCCTGCATCAGCAGGACGACCGCGATGCAGAGCACGCCGGTGTACGGCCCGACGAGGATCGCGGCCAGCGCGCCGCCGAGCAGATGGCCGCTGGTGCCGGCGGCGACGGGGAAGTTCAGCATCTGCACGGCGAAGATGAACGCCGCGACCAGCCCGGCGAGCGGCGCGGCCCGCTCGTCCAACTCCCTGCGCGCTCCGCGCAGGCTGACGGCGACGGCGCCGGCGGCGGCGACTCCGGCGGCGATCGATACGGGGGCGTTGATGAATCCGTCAGGTACATGCACGTCCCGAATGATGAGTGCTCCTGCAAAACACTTGCAAGAGCGCACAGATCACAGAAAGGCAGCGCTCACTCCGCACGCGCCCCAAAATATGGGACATTAGGGGATAAATAAGACGAGTGTGAGGAGTGGCTCGATGTCCCCCACCGCGGACGACCATGAAGTCGAGGATCACGCCACAGGCCGGATCATCAGCGACGCACCCCTCTCCCGCCCCGTCCCGGTCGCCCTCCGCTACGACCCCGACTCCTCCCCCGCCACCGTGCGCTTCGCCTTCCCCGGCAACATCGAGTGGTCCTTCCCGCGCGCCCTCCTCGAATCGGGCCTGCGCGCCCCGGCCCGGCGCGGCGACATCCACGTCTGGCCCTGCGGACGGGTGCAGACGGTCGTCGAGTTCCACACGGCCGAGGGGGTCGCGGTCGTCCAGTTCGACACGACCGCCCTGCTGCGCTTCCTCAAACACACGTACGCGGTCACCCCGTCCATGACCCCCTAGAGTTCCCCTCAAGATCACGATGGAACATCTGGGGGAACAACGTGAAGAAGAGAGTGTGGGGCGTGCTGGGCGCCGCCCTTCTGGCCCTGTCCGGCGCCCCGGCGCAGGCCGCACCGGCCCCGGCGGCCTCGATGGCCACCCCGCCGCCCGGGACCAACCTCCAGGTCATGAACTGGAACATGTGCGGCGTCAAGCGGTGGGGGTGCGAGGGCACCGGCACCGCGGCGCAGAAGAACGGCCTGGTCAAGCAGTACGTACAGAGCCACTACGTGCAGGCCGTGCTGCTCCAGGAGATCTGCGCGAGCGGCCTCGACCAGCTGATGGCCGACCTCGGCCCGGGCTGGAGCAAGAACTTCGTCCCGTACGCCTGGTCGCAGAACGGCGTACGGACGGCCAGCGTCTGCTCGACGGAGGCCGGCGCCGACCCGAAGGACCTCGCCGGCACGGCGATCGTCATCAAGGCCGGCCTGGCCGACGCCAAGGAGTACCCGAGGACCCAGCCCGTGACCGGGCTCAACCCGCCACTCCAGTGCGCCACGGCGACGTACTTCGGCGTCCGGCTGTGCAACGCGCATGTGGTGACGAAGCCCAACCCGTACGACGCGGCCCTGGACCTCCGGGACGAACAGCTCGCCGAGCTCAAGCAGGTCGTCTCCCAGAACCCGAAGGTCGTGTTCGGGGGCGACTTCAACACCCAGCCGCCGGACACTCCGGGCCTCACCCGGACGGAGATCGACAAGTGGCCGACCGACCTCTACTCCAAGGGTGAGGGCACCCCCGGCTACCAGGAGTGCGACCAGCAGGGCTCCGCGCGTACGGGACGCGTCACGACCGACGGCGGCTGGAAGCTCGACTACCTCTTCAGCAGCGAGGCACGTCGGTGGTGCCTGGTGGCCGACGCCAAGCAGAGCGACGGCGCCAACCTCTCCGACCACCACGTGGTCATCGAGAGCGTGATGATCACCCCGCCGGCGGGCTGAGGAACATACCCGGACGCAGCTGCGCCGCCACCGTGTCGCATACGACACGATGGCGGCGCAGGCCGCGTCGGCTCCCCGTCCCCACGGGCTCCGGCGCGATCCGGGGCGTACTCCTCCGCTCAAGGAGCCGCCCCGGGGTTCATGAGGCGCAGACCTTCGTCAGGCTCAGACCTTCACCAGTTCGCGGTCCTGGCCCTGTGGCCCGTCCGCGTCCTTCCCGGCAACCAGGCCCTCGCCCTCGACGTCCACGTTCGGCAGCGCCCTGTCCAGCCACTTCGGCAGCCACCACGCCTTGTGGCCGAGCAGTGCGAGCACCGCCGGGACGATCGCCATGCGGACCACGAAGGCGTCGAAGAGGACGGCGACGGCGAGACCGAAGCCGATCATCTTGATCATCTGGTCGGTCATGCCGATGAAGCCGGAGAAGACGGCGATCATGATCACGGCGGCGGCGGTGACCACCCTGGCGCTGTGCCGGAAGCCGGTCACGATCGCCTCGCCGGGCCGCTCCCCGTGGACGTACGCCTCGCGCATCCGGGTGACGAGGAAGACCTCGTAGTCCATCGCGAGACCGAAGACGACACCCACCATGAAGATCGGCATCATCGACATGATCGGGCCGGTCTGCTCGACCCCGAACAGCGAGCCGAGCCAGCCCCACTGGAAGACCGCGACGACCGCGCCGAGGGCGGCGACCACCGAGAGCAGGAAGCCGAGGGCCGCCTTCAGCGGGACCAGAACGGACCGGAACACGACCATGAGCAGCAGGAAGGCGAGCCCGACGACCAGCGCCAGGTAGGGCACGAGCGCGTCGTTCATCTTCTGCGAGAAGTCGATGTTCATCGCCGTCGCACCGCTGACCAGGACGTTGTCACCGGTCGCGTCCCGGATGTCGTGGACCAGCTCCTCGGTCGCCACCGAGGAGGGGCGGTCCTTCGGGATCACCGTGATCATCGCGGTGTCGCCGGCCTTGTTCGGGGTCGGCGGGGCGACGGCCACGACGCCGTCCAGGCCCTTGATGGTCTCGACGGTGGAGTCGGCCACGGCCTTGTCACCGTCGACGACCACCATCAGGGGGCCGTTGAAGCCGGGGCCGAAGCCGTCCGACAGCAGGTCGTACGCCCGGCGCTCGGTGGCGGAGACGGGCTTGGCGCCGTCGTCCGGCAGGCCCATCTCCAGCGAGGCGGCCGGCAGCGCGATCGCGCCGAGACCGAGGACGCCGACGAGCAGGACCATGACCGGGCGGCGGATGACGAACCGGGCCCAGCGCGTGCCCGCGTTGGGCTTGTCGTCGGCCTTCTTCAGCCCCTTGCGCTCCTTGCGGCCCACGACCTTGGAGCCCGCGAACCCGAGCAGCGCCGGTATCAGGGTCAGCGCGATCAGGACGGCGATCACGACCGTGCCGGCCGCGGCGAAGCCCATCTTCGTCAGCATCGGGATGTTGACGACGGCGAGGCCCACCAGGGCGATGACGACGGTCAGACCGGCGAAGACGACGGCCGAGCCGGCCGTGCCCACCGCGCGGCCCGCGGCCTCCTCGCGCTCCCGGCCCTCGGCGAGCTCCGCGCGGTAGCGGGAGACGATGAAGAGGGCGTAGTCGATGCCGACCGCGAGGCCGATCATCATCGCGAGGGTGGAGGTGGTGGAGCCGAGGTCGAGGACGTTCGCCAGCGCCGTGATCGACGAGACGCCGATGCCGACGCCGATGATCGCGGTCAGCAGCGGGAGGCCGGCGGCGACCAGCGAACCGAAGGTGATGACGAGCACGAAGCCGGCGATGACCACGCCGACGATCTCGCTCGCGCCGGTCTCCGGCATGGTCTGCAGCGCGTCACCGCCGATCTCGACGGTCAGCCCCTGCCCCTGCGCGTCGTGCCCCGTCTTCTCCAGGGCCGCACGGGTCGCGTCCGTCAGCTCCATGCCGGAGACCTTGTAGCTGACCGAGACGTACGCGGTCGAGCCGTCCTTGGAGACCGCCTGCGCGGTGTACGGGTCGGTGACCGAGGCGACCTGGTCCGAGCCGGACTTCAGCTCGCCGACGACGCCTTGGACCTTGGCCTTGTTGGCCGCGTCCGTCATCTTCTGCCCCTCGGGGGCCTTGAAGACGACGCGGGCGGTGGCCCCGTCGGCGTTGCCGCCGGGGAAGCGCTGCTCAAGGAGGTCGAAGGCCTTCTGGGCCTCCGTGCCGGGGATCGAGAAGGAGGAGGAGGTCGCGGCGGGCGCGGTGGCGGCGCCGACTCCGGCGAGCGCGAGGAGCGCCACCCAGAGGAGGGCGACGAGCCGTCGGCGCCGGAAGGCGGAGCGACCCAGCTTGTACAGGAACGTGGCCACGGGGGCGTACTCCCAATTCGTGGTGGGACAGGGCATGGGGAGCCGGCCCGACGGCGTGAGCGGTGCGACGTCAGGTGGTGCGGAGGTGCTGCGGAACGGTCAGACGCCGAGTGAGGGGAGCACGACGGCGTCGACGTAATCACTGAGGAAGGCGTGGTCGACCGGCTGATCCTCGATCAGCGGGCGGGCGACGAACGCTCCGATCAGCATGTGGGGTACGAGCTTCAGAGCCGGGTTCTCGGCCCGGACCTCGCCTCGTGCCACCGCTCGCTCCAGTACCTCGTCGAAGCCGGTCATCTCGGGTGCGATGAGCAGCTCGCGGAGCGCCTGGAGCAGGTCGGGGTTGTTGTGGACGGCATGGACCAGGCCCCGCATCAGCGCGGAGTCCTTCTCCATCTGGCAGTCGTCGGTCTGTTCCAGCATCGCCTGGAAGTCGCCGCGCAGGGTGCCGGTGTCGATCTCGGCGAAACCGACGGGCTTGTTGTGGCGCAGGGCCCTGGCGACCAGTTCCGGCTTGCTCCCCCACTGGCGGTAGAGGGTGGCCTTGCTGGAGTGGGTGCGGGTGGCGACGGCGTCCATGGTGAGGGCGTCGTAGCCGACCTCGCGCAGGAGGTCGAGCACGGCTTCGTACAGCTCGGACTCACGCTCCGGGGTGAGCCTGCTGCGTGCCATGACCGGTTCTCCTTGACGATCCGAGGTGACATCCGAAGCGACGATCCGCGGGGACGATTCGATCGACGATCCGATGGCTGTCCGAACGAAACGGTTTCGTACACCTCGAAGGTACCCGACCTCTCATCGAAACGAAACCGTTTCGTACGTGTCCTGGCCCACACGCGCACACCCGTACGAGTTGCCGCACCCCCTCCGCGCGGAAAGCATGAGGAGGTGAGTGACGACGCCGCGTATCTCCGCTTCCCGCACCTCCACGACGACCTGTTGTGCTTCGCCGCCGAGGACGATCTCTGGCTCGCGCCCCTCGTGCCGGAGGGCGAACGCCCCGGCCGTGCCTGGCGGGTCACCGTCGACCGGACCCGGGTCGGCCACCCCCGCTTCTCGCCCGACGGCCGCCATATCGCGTACACGACCTGGCGCAGCCTCGACCCCGAGATCCATCTCGCGCCGGTCGAGGGCGGCCCGTCGCGGCGCCTCACCTACTGGGGCTCGACCGACACCCGGGTCTGCGGCTGGTCCCCGGACGGCGACATCCTCGCCGTCTCCTCGCACGGCCAGCCCTTCTCCTACTTCTCCTGGGCCTACACCGTCGCCACCGACGGCTCCCCGGGGGGCCGGATGCCCTGGGGCCCGGTCTCCGACATCGCGGTCGCGGACGTCGCGGGCCCGGAGGGGGTGGAGCGCCGCACGCTCCTGCTCACCGGAAAGCCCCCGCACGAGCCGGCGGCCTGGAAGCGGTACCGGGGCGGGGCCACCGGGCGGCTCTGGATGCACGGGACGCAGCTGCTGCCGGACATCGGCGGCCATCTCGACGCGCCGATGTTCGTCGACGGCCGCATCGCGTTCCTCTCCGACCACGAGGGCGTCGGCAACCTCTACTCCTGCCTGCCCGACGGCACCGACCTGCGCCGCCACACCGACCACGACGCCTTCTACGCCCGGCACGCCTCCAGCGACGGCCGGCGGGTGGTCTACCAGTGCGCGGGCGACCTGTGGATCGTCGACGACCTGACCGTCCCCGACTCCGCCCCGCGCAAGCTGGACGTACGCCTCGGGGGGCCGCGAGCCGGACGGCGCCCGTACCAGGTTCCGGCGGCCAACCACGTGGACGCCCTCTCCGTCGACGAGACCGGGCGGGCGAGCGCTGTATCGGTGCGCGGCAGCCTGTACTGGCTCACCCACCGCGACGGCCCGGCCCGCACGATCACGGACACCCCGGGCGTACGGGTCCGGCTGCCCGAGATGCTCGGCAGCGGCGGCCAGGTCGCGTACGTCACGGACGCGGAGGGCGAGGACGCCATCGAGGTCGCGTACCTGCCGCGCGCCAGCGGGGACCGGGAGCCGCGCCGGCTGGCCGTGGGCGAGCTCGGCCGGGTCGAGGAGATGATCGCCGACCCGGACGGCGAGCGGCTCGCGATCGCCTCCCACGACGGGCGACTGCTGCTCATCGACGCGACCGAGGAGTCCAACGGCGAAGTCACCGAGCTGATCCGGTCGATCAACGGGCCGGTCCGCGACCTGGCCTTCTCCCCCGACGGTGGCTGGCTGACCTGGTCGCACCCGGGGATCGGGCGTTCGCTGCGGCAGATCAAGATGGCCCGGATCGCCGGACCGGGCACGCGGACGGTCGTCGACGTCACCAACGGCCGCTTCGAGGACGAGAACCCGGTCTTCACCCGCGACGGCCGCTACCTCGCGTTCCTCTCCTGGCGCGGCTTCGACCCGGTGTACGACGTGCACACCGGCGACCTCTCCTTCCCGCTGGGCTGCCGCCCCTACCTCGTACCGCTCTCCTCCGCGACCCCCTCCCCGTTCGCGCTCCTTCCGGACGGGCGGCCGGCGGCGGGCGGGCTCGACCCGGCGGAGGCCGAGCCCGAGGGCGGGGCAGGCGGCGGCGAGGGCATGACGATCGTGGAGGTGGAGGGGCTCGCGGACCGCGTCACCCCGTTCCCGGTGGCCGCCTCCAAGTACTCGGCGCTGCACCCGGTCAGCGGCGGCGGGCTCGTCTGGCTGCGCTGGCCGATCTCCGGGGCGCTCGGCGAGACCTTCGCCAACCCGGCGGACATGACGGGGCGGCCGACCCTGGAGTACTTCAACATCACCAAGGCCCGCAAGACGGAACTGGTGGAGCACCTGGACTGGTTCGCGGTCAGCGGTGACGGGTCACGGCTCGTCGTCGTGGACGAGGGCGAGCTGCGGGCGGTGCCGTCGACGGAGTCCGGGGACGGCGACTCGACCGTCTACATCGACCTGCGGCGGATCCTGCACGAGGTCGACCCGGAGGCGGAGTGGCGGGGCGCCTACGAGGAGGCGGGCCGGATCGTCCGCTCCTACTTCTGGGACCCGAACATGTGCGGCGTGGACTGGCCGGGCGTCCTCGACCAGTACCGCCCGCTCGTCGAACGGGTCGCGACCCCCGACGACTTCGCCGATCTGCTGCGCGAGGTCATGGGCGAGCTGGGCACCTCGCACGCGTACGTGACGCCCGCCCGGCGCAACGAGGGGCCGCCGCACTACCAGCGGGCGATGGGCCTGCTGGGCGCCAACTTCGTCCCCCGGGACGGCGGGTGGATGGTCAAGCGGATCCTGCCCGGCGACTCCTCGGACTCCAAGGCGCGTTCACCGCTCGCGGGCACCGGCATCCGGGAGGGCGCGGTCCTCACCCATGTCGACGGCCGGCCGGTGGACCCGGTGACCGGCCCGTATCCGCTGCTGGCCGCCTCGGGCGGCACGACGGTCGAGCTGACCTTCCAGCCGGCGGAGGGCGAGGGCCGTGCGCGCCGGGTCGCGATCGTGCCGCTCATCGACGAGCGGCCGCTGCGCTACCAGGACTGGGTGGCCAAGCGGCGTGCGGTGGTACGGGAGGTCAGTGGCGGCAAGTGCGGGTATCTGCACATCCCCGACATGGGCGGCTCGGGCTGGGCGCAGTTCAACCGCGACCTGCGGATGGAGGTCTCCCGGCCGGCCCTGATCGTGGACGTGCGCGGCAACGCGGGCGGCCACATCAGTGAGCTGGTGGTGGAGAAGCTGACCCGCAAGATCCTGGGCTGGGACCTGACGAGGAACGCGCAGCCGGTCTCGTACGCCTCGAACGCCCCACGGGGCCCGGTGGTCGCCCTCGCCGACGAGGCCACGTCCTCGGACGGCGACATGATCACCGCCGCGTTCAAACTCCTGGGCCTCGGCCCGGTGGTCGGCCAGCGGACGTGGGGCGGTGTGGTCGGCATGACCGGCCGCCACCGGCTGGGCGACGGCACGCAGATCACGGTGCCGATGAACGCGGCCTGGTTCCCGGAGTTCGGCTGGTCGGTCGAGAACCAGGGCGTGGACCCGGACCTGGCGATCCTGCGCACCCCGCTGGACTGGGCCGAGGGCCGCCACGCCCAGCTGGACGACGCGGTCGCCGTGGCGCTCTCCCTCCTGGAGGAGACCCCGGCGGCGACGCCACCGGGCTACGCGGACATCCCGGACCGCTCCCGTCCGAAGTTGCCGCCGAGGTCGGGGTGACGGACCGCCGCGAGATCGAGTTCGTAGGCGACGCCCGGCTGTCCGTCGAGGGTCACGCTCCCGACGGCTCCGAAGCCGAGGCGGTCGAGGACGATCCGTGAGGCGGTGTTGTCCACGGTGGTGACGGCGGTCAGCCGGCTCAGCCCGTACTCCTCGACGGCGAGCCGGCACACCTCGCGCACCCCGCCGGAGGCCACTCCGCGCCCAGCGGCCTTCTCGGCGACCCGGTAGCCGAGTTCGGCGCCCCCGTCGGCCACGTCGACGAGGTTGAACCGCCCGAGGATCTCGCCGCCGTCCCCCACGAGCACGTGCATCCGTACGGCCCCGGTCGCCTGCTCGTCCAGCAGCGCCTGGTGCCGCCCGGTGAACTCCTCGAAGTACGCGTCCCCCCGATCGAGTACGTGGGCGGCGAAGTACGCCCGGTTCTCCCGCTCGAACGAGAGGAGCGCGGGCGCGTGGTCGGCACGGAGCAGCTGCAGTTCGGGCATGATCCGCACGGTACGCGGACGGCGGGCGTCTGGCTCGTGATTTCGGCCACCTTGACGATCCACCCGGACGGCGGACAGGCGGAAGGCGTACGCACGGAAGGCGCACCCGGCGTCCCGGGTGCGCCTTCTCATAGGACAGACGTCAGGCGTCGTAGTCCCGGTCGAGACGTTCCTGGGCCTCCTGCTGGGCCCGGCGCTGCTCCTCCTCGGAGGGGCGGCCCTTGGCCCGGGAGGCGCGCTCGGACGCTTCGTCCCGCGCGTTGCCCGCGCGCTGCTTCGCCTGCTCGGCGGCCTGCTTCGCCTTGTCCTTGAACTGGTCTTGCATGCCCATGAAGGTTCACTCCTAGACGGGTGTGAGGGGAACGGGGCGGCTCGCCCCGTGGGCCTCGACCAGCGTGGCATGGCGGAACATTCCGCGCATTTCGATCAAATACTCTCCGTACGCGCCCTCTCGTCGGCCGCCCCTCCCGCGCCCACGAGGCCCTTCGAGACACCGGCCAGGCGCGGTTCGAAGCGCCTCATCTCCCGCTGCCCCACGGTGGCGATGATCCCCGGCAGATAGCCCCGGGACGCCTGCATCCCGCGCAGCCACCACTGGGCGTACACATGCGCCGAACGCCGCTCGATGCCGGCCACGATCCGGTCGACGGCCGGGCCCAGCGGGTAGGTACGGTTCGAGGGCCAGGGCAGCCGCTGCCGCAGCTCCTTCATCACGTCGTCCTGGTCCGCGCCGCGCACCATGTCCGTGTCGGTCCAGGAGAGGTATCCGACGCCGACCTTGACGCCCTTGTAGCCGACCTCGGCGCGCAGGCTGTGCGCGAAGGCCTCGACGCCCGACTTCGAAGCGCAGTACGCCGTCATCATCGGCGCCGGGGTCATGGCCGCGAGCGAGGCGATCTGCAGGAAGTAGCCGCGCGACTCCATCAGTACGGGCAGGAACGCTCGTCCCGTCACCGCCCCGCCGATCAGGTTGACCTCGATGACCCGCCGCCAGGCGACCGGGTCGGAGTCCACGAACGGGCCGCCGGCCGCGACGCCCGCGTTGGCGACGACGATGTCGACCTTCCCGAAGCGCTCCTTGACCTCCTCGGCCACCCGCGCCATCGCCTCGTGGTCGGTGACGTCGGCGTGCCACCAGTCCGCCTCGGTGTGCAGCCGGCCCGCGACCTGCTTCAGCTCCTCCGGCTCCAGGCCGACGAGCGCGAGCTTCGCGCCGCGCGCAGAGAGCTTGCGGGCGAGGAGTTCGCCGACACCGCGCGCCGCTCCGGTGACGACGGCGACCTGGCCCTCCAGACTGACCTTGCTCATGCGTCCTCCTTCTGCTTCGACCGCTGCTGTACGTCCAGGTACGTCGTGACCAGGTCCCTGATCCGGGCCGTCACCGCCTCCGGCGCCTCCACCGGCGTCATGTGGCCCATGCCCGCCAGCTCCTCAAGGCCTACGCACTGCGGCAGCGCCGCCGCCAGGCCGCGGGAGTGCACGGGGGGCGTGAGCCGGTCGGCCGTGCCGGCGAGCACGGCCACGGGCAGTTCCAACTCCCGTACGTCCGAGTCGAGCTCCAGCTCCGCGAGCACCCGCGACCAGGCCACCCGGGCGCGGCGCGGGCAGGCGTGCACGATCCGGGCGCAGGCGTCGACCCGCTCGGGCGCCGAACCCGGGCCCATCGTCGCGTACTTGAGGATCTTCCGGGACAGCGCGGTGACCGGTCCGAGCGGCGCCCGCGCTCCCAGGATCGCCCTCGTCAGCCTGGTCCGCACGCCGCCCGCCGGGAGCGGCAGGACGAGGGACTCGGCGACGAGCCGGGACGGCCCCGTGGAGCAGAGCAGCGCCGCGGCCGCGTGCTCCCGGAAGGCGGGGCGCGTGGCGGCCGCCATCAGCGTCATGCCGCCCATGGAGTGCCCGGCGAGCACCGCCCGCTCGCCCGGGGCGAGGGTCGCGGCGAGCACCGCCTCCAGGTCGTCGGCGAGCGCCCGCGTCGACCAGCCGGACGCGTCCGCCGGGGCGGGGGTGCGGCCGTGGCCGCGCTGGTCGTAGGCGATGACCTTGTGGTCGCGCGCGAGGTCCCGTATCTGCTCGGCCCAGAAGCCGATCGAGCAGGTCCAGCCGTGCGCCAGGACGACGGCAGGGGCGTCCTCGGGGCCGTAGACCTCGACATGCACGCGGGAGCCGTCGGCGGAGACCGCGATCACCTCGCGCGGGTGCGGGAGCGATCCCGTACGGGATCCGAAGAGGCGGCTCACTTCACCGCCTCCTTCGTGCGGGTCGTGGCCTTCGGCGCCTTCTTCTCCGGAGCGGCAGGCCGCAGCACCTCGTACTCCGCGAGGTCCACCCGCCGCGTCTCGCGCCGGAATTCGCTCGTCGTACCCGGCCACAGCGTGGTGTTGCGGCCGTTGGCGTCCAGGTACCAGCTGTCGCAGCCGCCCGCCTTCCACACGGTCCGCTCCATCCGGTCCTGCACCCTGCGGTTCCACGCGCCGACGGCGGACGGCCGGGCGGCGAGCGCGGCGCGGCCGCCGAGGACGTCGAGCTGGCGCAGGTAGTCGGCCATGTAGTTCAGCTGGGACTCGATCATCAGGATCATGGAGGAGTTCCCGAGGCCGGTGTTGGGTCCGATGATCGTCATCCAGTTGGGGAAGCCGTCGACGGTCGCGCCGCGCAGCGACTGCACCCCGCCCTTCCATGCCTCGGACAGCGCGACGCCGTCCGCGCCGACGACACGGTCGGCGATCGGCATGTCGGTGACGTGGAATCCCGTACCGAAGACGATCGCGTCGACCTCGGTCTCGGTCCCGTCGGCGGCCACGACGGTCGAGCCGCGCACCTCGCGCAGCCCCGAGGCGACGACGTCGACGTTGGGCTTGGCGAGCGCCGGGTAGTACGTGTTGGAGAGCAGGATGCGCTTGCAGCCGATGCGGTACGACGGGGTCAGCTTGGCCCGCAGCGCCCGGTCCTTGATCGCCCGGCCCATGAAGGCCTTGGCGAGCGACTCGACGAGGCCCAGCTCGCCGGGGTGCTTGGTGAAGGCGCTCACCTGGAGTTCGCGGATGCCCCAGAGCAGCCCGCGGCGGGCGGCGCCGGTGAAGGGGAGCGCGCGGTGGAGCCGGCGCTCGGCGCCGGTGATGGCGCGGTCCAGGCGCGGCAGGACCCACGGCGGGGTGCGCTGGAAGAGGGTGAGCCTTCCGACCTGGGGCTGGATCGCGGGCACGATCTGGATCGCGGACGCGCCGGTGCCGACCATGGCGACGCGCTTGCCGGTGAGGTCGTAGTCGTGGTCCCACTGGGCGGAGTGGAAGACCTTGCCGGGGAAGTCGGCGAGGCCCGGGATGTCGGGGATCTTGGGGTCGGAGAGCGGCCCGGTCGCGGAGACGATCACGTCGGCGGTGAAGGACCCCTGGCGGGTCTCGATCTCCCAGCGCAGCTCGTCGCCGTCCCAGCGCATCAGCGTCACCTCGTGACCCAGGCGAAGGTGCGGGCGGAGCCGGAAGGTGTCGGTGACGTGCTCCAGGTAGGCGCGGATGTGGCGCTGGCCGGAGAAGGTGCGGGGCCAGTCGGGGTTGGGCGCGAAGGAGAAGGAGTAGAGGTGCGACGGGACGTCGCAGGCGCAGCCGGGGTAGCTGTTGTCGCGCCAGGTGCCGCCGACGGAGTCGGCCCGCTCCAGGACGACGAAGTCGGTGATTCCCTCGCGGCGCAGCCGGACGGCGGCGCCGAGTCCGCCGAACCCCGATCCGATCACCGCCACGCGTACGTGCTCGTGCTTCGCCATGCCGCCTCCCGTGCGCCACGATTCCGCCAGCAATCACTGGCACGATCGGACTGTAGAGCAGCTGCATACCGAGCGGTAGGGGTCAGGCAAGGGAAAGTTACCGGCGGTACAACATAGGCTGGCGGGCGTGGCAGAACGATCGGACGACGTGAAGGCAGACGTGAAGGGCGTACGCGAGTACCGCATGGACGAGCTCGCCGCCAAGGCCGGCATCACCGTGCGCACCCTGCGCTTCTACCGCGAGCGCGGGCTGATCGCACCGCCCCGCCGCGAGGGCCGGATCGCCTGGTACGACGACCACCACCTGGCCAAACTCCGCACGATCGCGGCCCTGCTCGAACGCGGCCACACCCTCAACGGCATCGCCGACCTCAACACGGCCTTCGAGAGCGGCAAGGACGTCAGCGAGGTCCTCGGCCTGGGCGAACCGACCGAGGAGGAGCCGATCCGGCTCACCCCCCAGGAACTCGCCGACTACTTCGCGGGCGAGGTCACCCCCGAGAACCTGCTGGCCGCCCTCGACCTCGGCTACCTCGCCACCGACGGCGACGCGATCGTCCACATCAGCCGCCGCCTGCTCGACGTCTCGGCCGCCCTGGTCAAGGAGGGCGTCCCCTCGCCGCCGTCCTGGAGGCAGGCCGCGCGGTCCGCGAACACGCGGACGCGCTGGCCGACCTCTTCACCGAACTCCTCCGCGCACACGCGGACGAGAAGGACATCCACCGGCTGCGCCCCCTGGCGAAGAGCGTGGTGGAGGCGGAACTGTCCATGGCCTTGGACCGCCGCCTGCGGGAGTGACGGGCGGCCGCGCCCCCACACACCAGCGGGCCGGACCCCTACAGCTGGTACACGGCGGTCACGGGCGCGTGGTCGCTCCACCGCTCGGCGTGGGTGGCGGCGCGCTCGACGTAGGCCTTGACGGCCTTGGCGGCGAGCCCCGGGGTGGCGACCTGGTAGTCGATGCGCCAGCCGGCGTCGTTGTCGAAGGCGCGGCCGCGGTAGGACCACCAGGAGTAGGGGCCGTCCTGGTCGGGGTGGAGAGCCCGCACGACATCCACGTAGGCGGCCTCGTCGAAGACACGACCCAGCCACTCCCGCTCCTCGGGGAGGAAGCCGGCGTTCTTCTGGTTGGCCTTCCAGTTCTTGAGGTCGGCCTCGCGGTGGGCGATGTTCCAGTCCCCGCAGACGACGACCTCGCGGCCGTCGGCGGCGGCGCGCTCCTTGAGCTCCTTCAGATACGGCAGGAACTCGCCCATGAAGCGGATCTTCTCGTCCTGCCGCTCGGTGCCGACCTCGCCGGAGGGGAGGTAGAGGCTGGCGACGGTGACGCCGGGCAGGTCGGCCTCGATGTACCGCCCGCTGCCGTCGAACTCGCTCGACCCGAAGCCGACGCGCACGGCGTCCGGCTCACGGCGCGTGTAGAGGGAGACCCCCGCGCGCCCCTTGGCGGCGGCGGGCGCGTGCGCGGTGAACCACCCCTCGGGCGCCCGGACGTCGGCGGGGAGCTGGGACTCCTCGGCGCGGACTTCCTGCAGGCAGACGGCGTCGGCGGAGGTACCGGCGAGCCACTCCACGAAGCCCTTCTTGGCGGCGGCGCGGAGGCCGTTGACATTGACCGACGTCACAGTGTACAAAACATGCTCCTCATCAGGCGAGCGCTGGCATCACGCCCAGGGGTCAGGCTCCCACATCGGGTGCAGCTCGACCCCAAACCCCTTCTCCTTGCGGCGCACGAGCACGACCCGCCGGAGGAGCTGCTTCAGGAAGCTGTTCAGCTCGGCTTCGTTGAGCAGGTCCCACTCCTCCGCGAGCGCCACGATCACAGGCTCGTAGTCGGCCTGCCGGGGTGTCAGCTCAACGACGGACACCCGCTCCAGTGCGGCCGTGTTCACGGCCTGCTGTTGACGGATCCGCTCCACGGCGGCCTCGTACTCCCCCGGGGCGTAGTCGTCCGGGTTCATGGCCCGGTCGGCACGCAGGTTGGCAAGGCCCTTCTTCAGCTTCTCGGCCTCAGCCTCAAGCCGAGCACGCTCGCGGGCAGCCGTCGCCCGCTGGTCGACGGCAGAGCCCCGGGGGGCCGGCACGCTGGGCGCCGCGTCGACAGCCGCCGCGTGCTTGTCCATGACCCACTCGCGCACGCGCCGCTCAACCTCAGCGCGGGTCGCGTAGACGCCCTCACAGCCATGCTTCCCGGTGACGCCACGCCGCCCGCACATGTAGTTGTGTCCCCTGATCGTCGTGGGGACTCCCTCCACGTTCCGGACCGCGCTCTGCACAGGCGTCGTCCCCCGGCAGCCGCCACAGCGCGGCAGCCCGGTGAGCATGTAGAGCGCCGTGCGGGCCCGCGGCGGCGTCTTCTTCATCTCCTGCCGACGCGCCTGATACTGCTGCCACAGCTCAAGGTCGATCAGCTCTTCCTGGGCGCCGGGGATCAGGAGGGCGTTCGGGCAGTTGCCACGGACAGCCGACGGGCAGGTGCACTTCGGATCGTGCACCCGCAGCAGGCCGGCACAGAACCCGGAGTCCATGTAGCGAATGAGGGTCTGTGCGGACCACAGGCCGCCCCGCGTGGTGCGGTGGCCGGCGGTGTTGAGTTCGTCGAGGAGGGCGTAGAACGGCTCGCCGTCGATGTACTGGCGGTAGCGGTCAGCCATGACAGGGCCGACTTTCGGGTCTGCCACGTACTTCTCGTCCTGCAGGGTCCATCCGCCCTTGCCATCGGGAACGCGGCGGGGGTGCCAGACGTAGCCGAAGCGGGGGCGCCCGGTGGCGGGGAGATGGAGCTTGTATCGACGGTGGTCGTGGGTCTCACGCCACTGCTCGCCTCGGGCATCGGACTCGTAGGCGGCGAACTCGAACAAGATGCCGCGCTGCAGGCGGCCGGTGGCGGTGCGGGCGTCGGCTTCCTCGGTCGCGGATTCGAGCTGGCCGCCGACGTCTTCAAGCCGCTTGAGGTTAACGGCGATTCCATCGCGCGACCGGCCGAACCGCGAGTACTTCCAAACAGCGATGCCTCGTGCTTCGCCGGCCTCGATGCGCTCGATACAGCGCATGATCTTGCGCTTGAAATGGCGGCCGGATACGTCGAGGTCCTCGACCCAGCCGTCCTCGGCGATCCGCCGGCCTGTGCGCTTGGACCATGCTTCGATCGCTGCCCGCTGTAGCTCGGGGCTGATCTTCTCCTCTTTCCAGGTGGAGACCCGGATGTAACCGAGCCAGGGCTCCCCTTCCTCGTCGGATGGGGAGCCCTGGCCGTGCGCTGTATGCGGTGGTGTCACTGTGCCTGCCGTTCGTGCTGGCGTGGGAACTCGGGGTGAAGCGGTACGACGGTGCCGCCGGTCGGTGGCGGGTCGAGCAGCCCGAGGGTGACGTGCTGGAGGCCGAGGCGGTAGCCGTCGTTGTGGGCGGCGTCGAGTTCGTCGCTGTTGACCTGGTTGGTGTGGCGGAGGGTTGCGCATACGAGTCCGGCGCCGGCGGCGACGGTGCCGAGGATGCCGGTGTGCATGAGTCCGTTGCGGTTGGTGGCCATGCCGGTCAGCCCGACGCCGAAGCTGATTGTGAGCAGTGAGCCGGACAGGGCGAGCAGAGTTCGGGTGGACACTGACGTACCTCCGTGCAGGTTCAGTTCTGTGCGGCCTGCCCCCCGCTCCGTCGGCGTCGTCTACGGAGGGTGTCTACCGTGTTGCGGAATAGCTCCCGGTCGAGGTCGTCGTCGATGCCTAGGGCATCGGCGGCCTGATCGGGAGTCATGGGGTGGGGGGTTGGCGGTGGGTTCTGGACGGCACGAAGTTCGGATTCTTCGAGGATGCCCGCTCGTACGAGGACCTCCCCGAGGGGGACACGGAGTGTCTCGGCCAGGAGGCTGAGCACCTTGATGTCTTTGACGTCACCGCTGTTGATCAGGCGTCCGACGCTGGCGGCGCTGATGCCGGAGTCCTCGGCAAAGCGTGTGCGGCCGCCGCTGCGGAGGCCGCTGACGTCGTAGCCCAGGGCGGTGATCTGCTCTTTTACCCAGGTGGCGAAGGCGGCGCTGTCGCTGATCTTGTTTTTCATGCTTGAAAGATAGCGCGACACGCGATGCCACGGAACACCTCCTTTTGGCCAGCAATTTTCGAGCAGACATGCGTACAGAAATCGAACACAAGCTTCTGACCTGTAGTTCAACTTCGAACGTGCAACAGAACGTATGAGTCTCGCGCCACTCTGTCAACAGTGAAGGAACCGTAAAGACTCACCCGTCCCGCCCCGCATCTTTCACGCGTGACAGATACGTGCTACCTTTCTCTCACGCCAGACAGTTCTGTCAGGCGGGAAAGGTACGACGTATGTACGACCGAACCCAACTGCGCTCCGCAGCCGAAGCCAAAGGGCTGCACAACTACGGAGACCTCGCAGACCACCTGAAGGTTGCACAGAGCACGGCATGGCGTCTGTGGTACGGCAAGAACGCCCCCAGCGTCGGCACCGCCCGCAAGGTCGAAGACGCCTTCGGCCTCACCCTCGCCCAGCTCATGCAGCCCGCGCAGGCCGCCGCATGAGCACCCGGGCACCCAGCTACGAGCAGTGCATCACCAACGCTCGCGCGGTCCTGGACCAGGCCCGCCGCCGCATCGCAGCCGACTACGCCGCCGGCCGCCTCTCTCCCGAGCACACGGCGCAGTACGAGCGGCTGATCGCACAGTCGCGGCGCCGGTCTGCCGCCTGACCCATGAAAACGGGGCCACCCCAGACCATGCCCGGTCTGAAACGGCCCCTCGGCACCTCACCCACAGAGAAACGAGGACACCGTGAACGACAGACTATCCGCCAACTCCCCCACGCCGACAGAGAAGCTCGCGCTTAAGACGGCGAACGCCGCGCTCCTGGAGAGCAAGGACGCGTACTGCGACATGGTCGCCACCGTCGTGTTCGCCCTCGGCTCCGCGCAGCTGCTCCAGTCCCCCGAGACCGCCGCCGAACTCGCCACGCTGCGGACCCGCGTGAACGAGCTGGAGGCCGAGCGGCACACCACGAACGAGTGGGTGAACGACGCGGCCGCCGCCCTTCGGGCCGCTGGCACCCGCATTGCCGAGCTGGAGACCGCAGCGGCGAAGGCCGGCGCCCTCCACGCGAAGCACCCCAACAGCAACCACTGCCAGTACGACGGCGAGCGCTGGCCGTGCCAGACGCTGACGCACCTCCAGCGGCCGGGCTCGATGGATGAGCAGCGGCACCTGATGGACCCGCTCGACCACGCTCTCGAAGCCCTCGCCCCCCGGAACCTCCCCGCTGCCGGCGGTGTCCTGTGATGCGCCCCGTGTCCGTAACCCTCGACGAGGGCGCGCTGCGCGGCCGACTGTCCGCCGACGTCTTCCGCTGGAACACCCTCGTCGCCCTCGTCCAGAACTGGGCCGACAACGAGACCCGCGACGAGGTGATCGCCGAGCTCGACAACCTCGCCGTCGTCGCCGCCGACGCCACCGACGAGGACGAGATCGAGCGCCGCATCGCCGCCGTCGAGACCGCGGCCGAACTCGACCCGGCCCGCGTCGCTATCACCCTCGACGAGCTGCTCCGCCTGCGGGACCAGATCGACACCACGATCACCGCGATCCGCCGCACCCACTTCATCGTCGGGAGGGTCGCGTGACCACCCACGACCCGCGCCGCTGCCCCCTGTGCGCGCCGCTGCGCCACCCCTCCCAGCGCGACACCCGCCGCACCCTGCCTCTCCTCCTCCCGACGCAGGCCCGGCGGCCCGCGTGAGCGCCGAGGAGGCCGAGCGCCTCGCGCTGCTGCGCACCGCCGCGAAGAAGTGGCAGGGCGAGTGGACCACCCGCCGGGCCACGCACCTCTACGCCGCGCGCTACGGCCCCGGGGACTGGCGGCGCAAGGCCCGCGCGGACCTCGACCTCCTCGCCCGGCAGGGCCTGCTCACCGAGTCCGGGCCCCTCAACCGCCGGCATTTCACCTTCAACCACTGGAACGGAGGCAGCCAGTGATCGCCACCGGAAGCGACGACTACTCGAAAGCGCTCGCCGAGCGCATCGGGCAGTTCATCGTCGACGCCGACGCGAACGCACCGCGCAGCCTGCAGAAGGCCATCGGCCCGAGCGAAGTCGGCGAGCCGTGCGAACGCCAACTGACCTACAAAATCCTCGACTGGCCCGAGACGAACCACGACCGGGACCCGATCGCCGCGATCATCGGCACCGGATTCCACATGTGGATGGCCGAGAAGTTCGAGGCCCGCCAAGCCCCGCTACCCGACGGGCGACCGCGCTACCGCATCGAGGAGCGCGTCACCGTCCGCGACGGCTACACCCCTGCGGCGACCGTCGCCGGAAGCTCAGACCTGTTCGACCGGCTCGCGATGCTGAACAACGACTGGAAGCTCGTCGGCGTCAGCAGCCACGACAAGTACCGGCGGCAGGGCCCGGGCGAGAAGTACCGGATCCAGGCCCACCTGTACGGGCTCGGCCAGGAGAACGCCGGGAACCCGCCCACGCGGGTCGCCGTGACGTTCATCGCCCGGCACCACGAGCTGAAGGTCCACGTCTGGTCCGAGCCGTACGACAAGCAGGTCGCCCTCGACGCGCTCTCCCGCCTCGACCGCATCCGCGACCGCGCCCAGGCCCTCGAACTCGACCACCACCCCGAGCGCTGGGACACCGTCCCCACCCCGGACAAGCCAAACTGCCGGTTCTGCCCGTGGCTCAAGCCCGGAAGCACGGACCTCTCCACCGGCTGCCCCGGCGTCCAGTCCACCCGCGCGGGCGCCTCCCTCGAATCGCTCATCGCGTGACCCCACAGACCCGCCGCTCAACCGAACCGGCGCGAACCACACACCAGCAGGAGCACACACCGTGACTACACCCCAGCAGTACCAGGCGCCGAACGCCGACGACTTCCTCATGGGCGGAGGCGGCGCCCCCACCGCCAAGTTCCCCGTGCCGCAGACCACCGTCACCGGGCGCATCACGCAGAAGCCCACCGTCGAGCAGCAGCGCGACATCAAGACCGGCGACGCCAAGTTCTGGTCCGACGGCAACCCGATGATGCAGCTCGTCGTCACCGTCCAGACCGAGCTCCGCGACCCCACCATCGACGAGGACGACGGGCGGCGCCGCCTCTTCGTCAAGGGCGTCATGAAGAACGCCATCGCCGACGCGGTCCGCGTCGCCGGAGCCAAGGGCCTCGAGGTCGGCGGCACCCTCGCCGTCACATACACCCACGACGGGGTCGCCAAGGAGCGGGGCATGTCCCCGCCGAAGCAGTACACCGCGACGTACACCCCGGCGGCACAGGCCGCGCTCCACACCCCCGACCCGGGCACGGCAGCGCCGCAGCAGTACGCCCCGCCGACGGCCCCGCCCACGGGCCTGTCCCCGCAGCAGTACGCGGCCGCGCAGCAGAACCCGGCAACACAGGCGCTCCTTGCCCAGCAGCAGGTCCAGGCCGCAAGCGCCTCCGCCCCGCCGCCGTTCTAGTCCCTCACCCCCACCAGCACCGTCCGGGGCTGCGCGACCCCTCCCCCCAGCTCCGCAGCCCCGGACGGGCCAACCACAGAAAGCAGACCAGCAGATGCCCTCCAACACAGTCGATGCCGTGCAGCTTCGTGAAGCTGCCGAGGGTGCATTCCGGTATGCCCTCCGCAATGGCGGTTGGACCAACGTCCAGATCGAGAACGGCCTTCAGACGTACCAGGACTCCGTCGCTCATGAAATGGCGGAACGCATTCGCGCCGTAGGTGTCGACATTCCGGCGGACATGTCGGAGGTGGGCAAGACGATCCGCCAGGCGCGGGCCGCTGCGGCCGACCTGATCGACCCATACGTCGACTCTCTCTAGCCCCTCCCCCCGCCTCGGCCCCATGGCGTGACGCCGCCGGATCGACTCCGGCCCGAGGCACTACCCCCCGACCCGCGCACCACGCAAGGAGCCGAAGTTGAGCGACACCACCCCCGACATGCAGGCCGCAGCACTCGCGCTGCACGCGGCCGGCTGCTCGGTGGTCGCCGTCCGCGCCGACGGATCGAAGCGGCCCCAAGGCGACTGGAAGCGCGCCCAGACCGAACGCGCCCCCGAAGCCCTCGTCCGCACCTGGTTCAACCACGGGCACCCCGGGGTCGGTGTCGTCTGCGGCGCGATCTCCGGCGACCTGGAGATGCTCGAACTCGAAGGCCGCGCCGTCAACGAGGGCGTCCTCGAAAAGCTCGTCGAGATCCTCGACAACTCCGGACTCGCCGAGCTGTGGCAGCGCATCGCCACCGGCTGGCTGGAGCGCTCCCCCAGCGGCGGCCTCCACCTCCACTACCGCGTCACCGGGGGCGCCCCGGGGAACACGAAGCTGGCGTCCCGCCTCGCCCGCGAGGACGAACTCACCGAGCAGGAGCGCGACCTCCTCGCCCGCCACCCCGGGAAGAAGATCCTCCGCGGCCTCATCGAGACCCGCGGCGAAGGCGGCTTCGTCGTCACCGCACCCAGCCACGGCACCGTCCACCCGACCGGCCGCCCCTACGAACTCCTCAACGGCGGCCCCGCCACCCTGCCCACCATCACCGCCGACGAGCACCGCGCACTCCACACCGTGTGCCGAATGCTCGACACCGTCCCCGCCGACGAGCCGCTCCCCCTGCCCGCGCCTGCCGCGCCCGTTGACGAGGCCGCCGCGTTCCTCTTCTCCACCGGGGGTGGCACCGGCGACGCTGGTGGCCTGTCGCCCCTCGACGACTACGAACAGCGCACCCAGTGGGCGGACATCCTCACCCCGCACGGCTGGCGCCCCCTCTTCGTCAGCGGGCAGACCACGTACTGGCAGCGCCCCGGGAAGGACGGCCGGGAACCCTCCGCCACCACCGGCCACGCCATGGAACGCGACCGGCTGTACGTCTTCACCACGTCCACCGAGTTCCAGGCCGAGGTGCCCTACACCAAGGCCGGCGCCTACGCCCTCCTCAACCACGGCGGCAACCACTCCGCCGCCGCGTCCGCCCTGCGCCGCCAGGGCTACGGCACCCCCGCCCCCGAACCCGTCCGCCACCTTGCCGCCGTGCCCGCAGCCCGAACCGACGGGACCGCCGCGCTCAGCGTCGTCGTCCCCCACCCGGCAGCGGCGACGGCTGCCGAGCCGGAGACGTACAGCCGCACAGACGACGGGAACGCACTCCGCCTCATCGACCTCCACCAGGACGAGATCCGGTACGTGCCGCAGCGCGGGAAGTGGCTCGTCTGGGACGGGCACCGGTGGGCATGGGACGACGCGGGCACCGTCCGGGAGATGGCCCGCGCCATCGCACGCGACCTGCCCAGCGGCGAAGGAGAGGCCAAGCACCGGGCACGGTCCCTGTCCGCCGCCGGGATCGCCGCCATGGTCACCATGGCCACCACCGACCCCCGCACCGTCGCCCACGCCCACCAGCTCGACGCACACCGCATGCTCCTCAACACCCCCGCCGGGGCCGTCGACCTCACCACCGGGCAACTGTCCGCGCCCGACCCCGTAGAGATGCACACCCGCGCCACCCGCGTCGCCCCCGACCCGGACATGCCCACCCCGAAGTGGGACCGGTTCCTCGGCCAGACCTTCGGCCCCGACCTCGAACTCCGCAGCTACGTCCAGCGGATGGCCGGCTACTCCGCAAGCGGCTCCGTGAAGTGGCACATCCTCCCCTTCCTCCACGGCCCCGGCGGCAACGGCAAAGGCGTCTTCCTCAACGTGCTCCGCGCCGTCCTCGGCGACTACGCCGCGACCGCACCGAACGCATTCCTCATGGCCGGAGCCCAACGGCACGAGACCGAGATCGCCCGCCTCCACGGGCTACGCCTCGTCATCGCATCCGAGGTCAACCAGGAAGCCAAGTTCGACGAGGCCAAGGTCAAGGAACTCACCGGCGGCGACGGCCTCACCGCCCGCTTCATGCGGCAGGACCACTTCACGTTCGAGCCCACACACAAGCTGTTCCTGATGGGCAACCACCAGCCCCGCGTGTCCGCCGGTGGCAAGAGCTTCTGGCGGCGCCTGCGCCTCCTGCCCTTCACCCGCACCCCTGACGAGGTCATCGAGGACCTCGACCTCCTCCTCGTCTCCGAGGAGGGCCCCGGGATCCTGGCGTGGATCATCGCGGGCGCCGTCGAGGCATTCCGTGACGGGCTGCGCGACCCCGCGTCCGTCACCGCGGCCACTGCCCAGTACGCAGCCGAAGAGGACGCGCTTGCCCGGTTCCTCGACGAGGCCTGTCACGTCGGCGGCGGCGCCCAGGTCCGCACCGTCACGGACGTGTTCCGCAGCGCGTACGAACGGTGGTGCCGCGCCGAGGGTGAGGATCCGTTGGCCTCGCGTCAGCTCGGGCGCGAGCTGAAGGACCGCTTCGGGATCGTGCGCAAGGGGTCGAACGGCACCTACTACTACCTGAACGTCGCCCTTCAGGCTCCGGCTGATGATCGGTGGGACAACAAGTGACCATGATCAAAGTGCCGTTGCAGTTCCATCACAGTGCCGTTGAAAGTGCCATCAAAATTCAGCGTCACCGCAGGTCAGGCGTACGCAGTGCCATCAGTGCCGTTGAAAACCGTTATCCAGCTCCATGCGCACGCAAGAGCGTTAATGCTCAGAAACTGGCCCTGACGGCACTGATGGCACTGGCACCACTGGTGACCTGCGGAAACAGCAGTGCCGTCAACGGCACTGCAACGGCACTGCCCTCCGGCGGCGCACGGTGACCAACCCGGGTATCGCCGCGAAGATCGCCGCCAGCTCAGACCACGTCAGGCACAGCACCTGTCCCCGCTGCGGCGCCCCAGTGCTCACCGCGAGGGCTGGCCGAGTCGCCGCGCTCGACGTGATCGCCGACCCGGAGCCGGTCGACCTCGCTGCCGAGATCCTCGCCCGCCTCGACGGGCGCCTCACCTGGCGGCTCATCACCACCGCGCTCGGCGTACAGCGCATCGCCTGGCGCGACCCCCAATTCCCCAGCGCCCACCCCGTCATCGCCGACCACACCTGTCCGCCCCAGCCCGTCCAGGAGGCCCTGCTGTGAACCCCATCCCCCGACACTTCACCCTGGCGCTCCCGCCCGGGCTGAAGCTCCTCAACGCGAACCAGCGGGTACACCACCGCGTCCGCTCGGAAACCACCAGCCGCATCCGGGCCGCCGCGATGAACGCCTGCTCCGAAGACCCCACCATGCGTGCCGCCCTCGTCCTCGCCAGCGCCGACCCGCTGCTCCGCCACGCATACATCCTCGGAGTGCTTCACCCTCCGTCGCGGCGCCGCGCCGACCCGGCGAACTGGTACCCGTCGTTCAAGGCCGCCATCGACGGGATCGTCGACGCCGGGGTCCTGGAGGACGACGACCACACCCGCCTCGTCGGACCCGACATGCGCATCGGCCCGGTCACCCGCGGCGGGCAGCTCGTACTCCACATCCAGGAACTCACCACGGAGCAGCACGCGATGTTCCAGTGGGCAGGACAGGCGGCCGCATCATGACGAACATCCGCCCGTGCTCCGCCGACCCGGAGCTGTTCTTCGCCCCGCTGAAGGCCGACCAGGAGAAGGCCGCCGCCATCTGCGCTGGCTGCCCCTTCAGGACCGAGTGCGCACAGTACGCCGTCGACAACCAGATCCTCTGGGGCACGTGGGGCGGCCTTACCGAGCGTGCCCGCCGTCCCAAGAAGGCCCGGCCCCCGAAGCCGCCAGCCGTGTGCGGAACGTCTATCGCCTTCTGGCGCCACCGCAGCAAGGGCGAAGCCTGCGAGACCTGCGACGCCTGGCGTGCCGCAGAGGTCGAGGCCGACCGCCGCCAGCGTCTCGCCGCGGAGCACGCCACGGGCGGCACCCAGACCGGCTACCAGCTGCACATGCGCCTCCAGGAACCCATCTGCGAGGCCTGCCGCGAGGCCAACCGCGCGGCGTGCCAACGCTCCCGCCGTCGCCGCGCCCACACCCCCGCCGCCTGAAGGAGACCCACATGCCCGACACCCAGCCGCTCGAAGCCCGCTGCGACCACTGCAAGCAGACCCGGCCCCTGTTCCTCTACGAAGCCGACCACGACTTCCACATCACCGGCATCACCTGCGAATGGTGCCGCCACGACAAGCAACCCCTCCTCTGCACCCGGTGCTGGAGCGCCGAGAAGCAGCGCGAGGAGAGCACGCCGCTGCCCGCGGAGGACCAGGCCGCAGCCGACTTCTTCGTCCGCGTCTGCGAGAACAACCGCCGGTACGTCGAACAGGCCGACGCCGACAAGGCCGCCTGCGACGGCATCGCCCAGGCCACCAACGACCAGCCCGCCTGACCGCCGATCCGGTTCCACCCGCCCACGCACACAGGAGACCCGACATGTCCCAGCCCCTTGGCCTCAACGAACTGCTCGCCATGGCCCCCATCCCGCCCGGCACCGAGGCGTACCCCAGCCAGATCGGCATCTACTGCGACGACTGCGGCACCACCGTCCTCGGCGACTACATCGTCCACACCGGCATGACCCAGAACGAGTGCTACGGCGTGGCCCGCCGCCACCTCACCGACAACGCGGGCTGGGACTGCGGCGCCGCCGGCGACCTCTGCCCCGGCTGCAAGGCCGACGAGCCCGGCATGTGCCCCGCCTGCGACACGGCAGCCATTGAGCGCTGCGTCGGCTGCGGCTCGTGCCGGTGCGACACCCACGAGCAGTGCACCCGCCCCGCCTCGTGATGCACGAAGGCCGCCCCGGGGCTAACGGGGCGGCCTACCCCCTCACCGTACCGACCACCAGGAGAAGACCGTGACCGACCGCCTGTACGCCGCCGCCCAGCGAGCCCTGTCTGCCCTCGACGACCTGATGCGCTACCACGATGACCCCGGGGCCGAGTGCTTCGGCGCCCGCTACGAGCTGGCCCAGGCGCTCATCCCCGCCGCCGGGGTCCGGGACGCCGCCCGCCACGCCGCCGGACAGCCCGCCGCCGACGAACCGCAGGACCACCCCGCAGCCGAGCTGTACGTCCTGCTCCGCAAGGCAGGAGAAGACCGCGACACCGCGCAGCAGCTGATCTACGCGCACGCCGCCATGGCGATCCGCCAGCACACCGCGATCAACGGCGACACCTCGCCCGCCGTCGAGCAGCCGGCCGAAGCACAACCCGCCGAAGCGCACGAGTCCGCGCGGATCCGGATCATCAACCACCCCGGCGTACTCGCCACCGCCGACACCCAGATCGCGGCGCTCCTCGACGAGTACCGGGCCGAGATCCTCCGCGAAGCCGCCGAGACCGGCCGCCGCCTCAGCCGCGACGGCTACAGCGCGCAGGAGATCGCCAACCACCTGGACCGCATGGCCGTCGAGGAGACCCGCTGATGCCCACCCACACCCGCACCCACGTCCACGTCACCTTCGCCAACCCGCACCTCACGTGCGAGTCCTGCGAGCAGCCCGTCACCAGCTGGCACAACAACGACGCCTGCGGCTGCGACTCCCTCTGCTGGAACGTGCCGTGCCGCCATGTCGCCGACACCCGCAACACGTGCCCCTCGTGGGACCCCGTCGACGGCTGCCAGTGCCTGGAACACCTCGGCCACGTTCCCCACCCGCCCGCCCAGGCCGACGAGGAGACCCGCTGATGCCCACCCCCGCCGAGCCCACGGTCCGCGCCGTCGAGTACACCGTCAACTGCGTCCCCGAAGGCGACATCAACGCCCACGGCTTCGAAGTCCGAGTCCAGTACCGCGGCAACGGCCGGTACGCCGTCATCCGCCACGGCGACATGTGCCTCGGCGCCGACGGCACATGGGCCTTCGGCGTCAAGGAGTACGACCGCGGCGACGACTGGCTGAACGCGCACCGGTTCGACCTCGACACCGCGCTGAAGCTCGCCAAGGAGCAGGCGCCGCTCGTCACCGTCAACGGCTACACCGTTGCCGACGCGCTCCGCATGGCCGACGAGACCGCCCCGTGAGCGCGTTCCTCGACCTCCTCGCGGCGGCCGGTGTGGCCGCCGCCTGGTACCTCGCCGTCAGCCTCGCGTTCGGCACCCTCATCGCCGCCATCGGCTACACCCGCAACACCATCCGCGACAGGAGCACCCGATGATCCTCAACCTCACCCCGCACCCCATCCGCGTCTACGGCCGTGAGCGCGAAGACGGCACCGACGACCTCAACCTCCACCTGAAGTACGTCATCGAGCCCGAGCCCACCCCCGCACGCCTCGCCGTCATCGAACTCGGCACCCAAGCCGACGGCATCGAACTCGTCGAGTACGGCCACACGGAGAACCTCCCGCGCAAACGAGACGGCTACCGGTACGTCGTCTCCCTGCCTGTCGCTCTCGCCATGGCCCCCCGCCGCAGCGACCTCCTCGTCCCGTACCTGGAGGTCCGCAACGCCACAGGGACCGTCATCGGCTGCCGACACCTTGCCCAGGTCGTCGGATGAGGCCCGCCGCCCTCCTCCTCGCCCGACACATCCACCGGAGCCCACGATGACCCAGCCCGACTCCCCATCGATCACCGCCCTCGACGGAGGGCCCGCCCTGATCTACGTCGGCAGCACTGACGCGCAGGACGTCCGCCTCATCAACTACGCCGACCGCGGAGCCATTGAGGACCCCCGGGAACGAGCCCTGTGCCGCGCCCTCCTGGTGCACGCCCTCGCGCTTCTCGACGCCACCGAGCCGACCAGCCCGACCGGGGCGAGCGCCCGATGACCCAGCCCAGCCCCGCCGAGCACTGCGGCCACCAGCCCGACCGCCTCGTTAGCCGCCGCCTCACCGAGTGCGTGCTGCGCCCCGGGCACTCCGGCAGCCACGCCGACCAGACCGGCATGCGCTGGTGGATGGCCAAGCAGGCGGACGCACCGACCCGGCACACGGTCGACAGCATCACCAGCGACGCCCTCGACCAGCTGTACGCCGACCTCAACTGGGCGCGCGAGCAGCTCCTCGCCGCCCAGCAGGAGACCACCGACGCCGTCACCCGCGCCGAGCGGGCCGAGGCCGCCGTCGAACGTGTCCGCGCCGAGCTGGACGCCATCGACCGCGACCGCGCACGGCTCGACGACGACTGCGACGCCTTCGGCGGCGGTTACGCCGACGCCGTCGCCCGCATCCGCGCCGCCCTCGACGAGCACCAGGAGCAGTGACCCGATGACCGACTGCGGCATGTGCGAGACCCCGATCGAGCACGGCTACCTCTGCCCCGGCTGCACCCGAGCCCTCGCCGACCGGCTCCAGCGCATGCCGCACCTCTACGCCACCCTGGAGCCCTTCCTCGCCCCCGGGGCATCCGGAGACACCACCAGCGGACGCACGGGCCGCAGCGAGGCGCCCCTGCCCGTCGTCGAGCACGTCCTCGACCTACGCGGCCCCGGCGGCATCGTCGGCATCCTGGAGGACTGGCACCGCACCCTCCAGCACGACCGGCGACTCCGACCCCCGGCGGTCTACGGCTCGATCGAGGGCCGCATCCGCCGCACCTCCGCCGCCCTCGCCCGCAACGCCCCCTCCCTCGCCGTCGAATGGCCCGCCGCCGGACCGTTCGCCCACGAGATCCGGGACCTTGAGACAGCAATCGAGACGGTCACTGGAGCGGCCGAGCGACCCCCACGCGGGATGCGTCTCGGGCCCTGCCCGGCTGAGCACACCGACGGGACGCTCTGCGGCGCGGTCCTCTGGCTCCCCCCAGGCGGGCAGCTCGTCACCTGCTCGTGGTGCTCACACACCTACCCGCCAGGCACATGGGCGCAGCTGAAGCAGCTCATCGACCACGACGAGCGAGCAGCCGCCTGAGACGCCCCGGGGTGGGTGAGCAGCCCCGTCAACTCACCCGCCCCGGGATTGTCACAAACCGTGACGTACCGCCAACTACCGTGCTAAAGTGCGGGAGTTGAGACACGAAATCGGCCCCCACCCCGGTGCTACCAACACCGAACTGAGGGCCTCACCACCGAGAGACCTGGAGATCTCGCCGTGGCTATCAGCGATCGTATCCCGCTGCCCTGGACCCGGATCAACCGCGCGTCCCACCCCACCTCACCCACCCCCTGGTGGGTTCGAGCCTTCACCGCCGGCGGACGCCCCATCGTCGCCGTCGTCGTCCTCATCATGTGCGCCCCCGGCGAGCACCACCTGGCCGTCCTCGCCGGATGGGACAGCCACCTCGCCTGGGGCATGGCCGGAGTCCTCGCCGCCTACGCAGGCATCGCCGCCGCCGTCGCGAGCAACCGCCCCACCGGCGCCCCCGGGAAGCGCTCCGCCATCGCTGGCGCGTTCCTCTCCCTCGGCGCCGCCATGGCCGCTCAGCCCGTCAGCCACGCGTTCGTGACCGGGCACCTCACCAGCGAGCCGCGCACACCTCTCTGGCTCGTCATCGTCGTCTCGTGCGTCCCGCCGCTCGTCCTCGGGCACCTCCTCCACCTCGCCGCCACCCCCGTGACGGCCCCGGCGCCCACTCCGGCCGAGCAGGCCCCTGAGACGCCCGAGCAGACCCCCGCCGAGGACGAGACGCCCGACGCGGCCCCTGAGCCGCCACGCTTCCTCACCACCCGCGAAGTCGCCGACCGCTACGGCGTCACCGTCTCAACGGCGCGCACATGGAAGGACCGCGGCAAGATCCGGCCCGCGCTCGTCGACCCCTCGCTGGGCAACTTGTACGACCCCGAGACGCTGCCGCCCGTCGCCGCCACCAGCTGAGCACCCCGCCCCGGCTCATGCCCGGCTTCGGCCTGCTCTGCCTGCTCGCAGCCCTCGGCGGGCTGCTCGGACTCTGCGCACTCGCGCTCCACGACGTCCCACCCGTCCTTGGGACCGTCGCCCTCATCCTCACCCTCGCCGCGCTCGGCGCGGCCCTCCTCACCTGAGGCCCCCATGACTCCCACCCTCGGCGCCGTCCTCGTCGGCTCCGCCTTCCTCATCTGGGAACTCGCCGTCTGGTTCCCCAGCATCAAGGCCCTCCAGCACAACGCCGTCGCCCAGCTCGGGAACCTGCTCCCCTTCCTCATCTGCTGGTGCATCGGCGCCCTCACCGTCATGGTCGTCGGCGGCCTCGTCGGCTGGATCGGCGACACCGCCCTGTGGAGCCTCAACACCTTCGGAGACGGCCTCCTCGTCTACGGCGTCGGCGCCCAAACCGGCACCGCACCCGGCTCCACCGCCGCACCCCTCACCCAGGGCGGCCTGTTCATGACCGCGCTCGTCCTCGTCGGCTTCCTCGCGCGGCGGAAGAAGGGCGCCTGCGGCTCCAAGTGGCGCGGCTGGGGCGCCGGCGTCGGCCTCGGCCTGTCCGCTGGCATCGCCCGGTACGCCGCAGTCCCCCTCGCCTCGGCAGTGAACCTGTCCGGCGCCTGGTTCACCGGGGCCGTCACATGACCGCGCCCGAGCCCGCCGACGTCGTCGAGCCGGAGGAGCAGCCGAGCAAGCTCGCGGGCGGCTGCGTCCTCGCCATCGGGGCAGCCCTCGCCGGGGGAGTCGTCTACGCCGTACCCGAGCTCGGCTACACCGTGGCGGGCCTGGGCGCCGCGACCGGATACCGCCGCGCCCGCGCCTGGGCCCTCGGGCGACGCAAGCGGGCCACCGAGGAGGAGCCGGAAGCCGAGGACGTTATCGACATCGTCGCGACGCTTCATGAACTGTCCCCGGCCGGCGCGCTGCACGTCCGCCTCACCGAGCTTCAGGAAGCGACCGGGCTGCCCGACACGAAGGCCGTCCGGGCGCTCCTCGACGACGACGAGATCCGTGTCCGTACGGGCGTCCGCGCGGGCGGGAAGAACGGGCCCGGCGTCCACTCGGACGACATCCCCCGCTGGCCCTGCGGCCCCTCTTCGGAGGGTTGTTGGTGCACGTCAGACGCCAACACCAACGCCAACAACACCCTGGAGAGCGACCCCGAGAAGGGGTTCCGTGTAGAGCACACCGGCCAGGCCGGAACCACCGTCTACGACCTCTCCGAGACCCGCCGACACCACGCGACCACCAAGAGTTGAGGAGCCTGCCATGGACTACTGCGCAAAGTGCGGCTGGTGGAGCAAGCCCCGCTGCGGCCACTGGACTGCCACACTGGAGCCTCGCGCCGGGTAGTGCCCGGCAACCAGCCCCGCCACGCCCCCCGTCGTGGCGGGGCCTCTGCACGCCAGGCACCTGTGGGCGCATCATGTCCCCATGGCCACACCGCTCCTCGTCGACACCCACGCCGCATCCGCCGCCACCGGAGCCCGTCCCGGCACGATCCGTATCTGGCTCCACCGCGGGCGCCTCACCCACCACGGCTACGACCGCGCCGGCCGCGCGCTCCTCGACCTCCACGAGCTTCAGCAACGCCTCGCAGGCAAGGCCGCTTGAACCTGAGGCTCGCGGGGTGTAACACTGGCCCCACGTCCGGCGTGCCCGGACACGAGCGCACAGGCCCCGACCACCCACCCTGGTCGGGGCCTTCGTCATGTCACGAGACGGCCACGAGCCCTCACGCGGGTGTCACGAGCCGCGACAATCGCGCGCATGCCAGACACCGCGCCCAGACCGCGCCTCGCCCGCAGCAAGAAGATCGTGATCACCTGCCTCCTCCTCATCGGCTGGACACTCCTCGCCAGCCAGTGGCAAGGCAAGCACTGCGACTTCATCCCCCAGTCCTACTTCCTCGTCATCACCCACGGCACCCCCGACGCCAACGAGGGCTGCGAAGAGACCACCTTCGGCACCTCCTACACCGACGAGTACCGCACCTGACAGGAGGCGAGCGCCCGTGGCAGCCAACCCGCGCAACGGGCGCCCCTACCGCCGCCTCGTCGCCCAGGTGAAGGCGCTAGGGATGCCCTGCGCCCGCTGCGGCGGCTACATCAACCCCAACCTCGACCCGCGTAGCGGCTGGTCGTTCACCCTCGACCACATCGTGCCCCTCAGCCGCGGCGGCAGCCTCCTTGACCCCGCCAACGCCCGCAGCATGCACCGCCGCTGCAACTCGGCCAGGGGCAACAGGACCGGCACCACGGCCCCGCAGCACACCTCACGGAGGTGGTGAGCATGGACGCCGAGCAGAGCCGCGCGGACTGGATCGCCAACGAGCACGGCCGGGCCCAGGCCAGCGCCGTGTACTGGGCCGACCGCGCCGTGCTGGAGCATGAGGAGGCCCAGCACTACGAGGCCCAGGACCGCAGGCAAGCTCAGGAGCACGCGGCGTTGTCCACCGAGGCAAGGCACCTTGCCGAGATGTGGGCCTGCGTTGCAAACGCCCTCTCCCCCGCCCGCCTCGCGCCTCTGCCCCTCACCGCCGACAGGACCGAACCCTGACCGAGGGGTGACCCGTGCTGTACGTCGTCACTGGCCCGCCGGCCGCAGGTAAGTCGTCGTGGATCCAGGCGCACGCGACCGCGCGTGACATCGTCATCGACCTGGACCTCATCGCCAGCGCTCTCACCGGGCCAGGGGCGCCGCAGTGGAACCAGGATCCGCACGTACTGAGGGTGGCGCACCGTGCTCGGTACGCCGCCATCGATGAGGCCCTGCAGCTCTGCGACAAGGTCGACGTCTACCTGATCCACACCATGCCCAGCGCCAAGGCCATGGCCAAGTACAAGCGGCACGACGCCAAGGTGATAGCTGTCGACCCAGGCCACGACATCGTCATGGCCCGCATCGAAGCCATGCGCTCCCCCGAGATGCAGCGTGTTGCCAGCCGCTGGTACAGCCAGCGCAAGAGCTTGCCACAGCCCGCCATGCCCCAGGCATCCAGGGAATGGTGACCGCCCAGCACCCGCCACCGCATCGCGTTACAACGAGCGATCGAACTTGTTCAGCGACCTCACCATCAGCCCTGCTCAGGGGCTGGCAGGGAGGGAGTGGATCAAAACTTCAGGGCAGGGCCGGGCGACCCAAAAGCCCTTCTCGCCCGATTTTTTGCGCGGCCATTTGAAAACGCTATTCACCCGAGTCTGACAGTTCGGGCAAATAGCGACTCTCCGTAACATCACGGACAGTGACGGGGGTTGATCATGGCCGCCGATGAAATCCGCGCAGAGCTTGACAAACTCGGCGTCCGTCAGGTTGCCCCCGGGCTCGCCGAGGTGGCCATCACCCTCGCCGAGTCCCTCGACGCGATCCCGATCGGGGACGCGCCAACAGCCCGCGCCGTCGTCGCCCGCGAGCTCCACGCCCTCATGGTCCGCCTCCGCGCGCTCGCGCCCGTCCAGGAGCAGGGGGACAGCGTCGATGACATCGCTCGCCAGCGAGAGAAGCGCCGCGCCGACGCCAGAGAGCGGGCCGCAGGCGGAGAGTAGCGGACCGGTCTACGGCTGGCAGACGCCACCGATCCAGACCGCGCCGCCCGCAGCGTCGACCGCAGGGCAAGAAGCCATCGACCTCGCCGAGCGGGCTGGGCTGCACCTTGACCCGTGGCAACAGCACGTCCTCCGCGTCGGCATGGGTGAGAAGCCCGACGGCTCGTGGGCATCGTTCGAGGTCGCGTTCAACGTCCCCAGGCAGAACGGCAAGGGCGGCATCATCGAAGCCCGTGAGCTGTGGGGCCTGTTCATCGGCGGCGAGGAGCTGATCCTCCACAGCGCCCACGAGTTCAAGACGGCGAAGAACGCGTTCAAGCGGATTGAGCGCCTGATCCGACAGACCCCTGACCTGCACAAACGCGTCAAGCACTACCGGCAGACCGTCGGCGAGGAAGGCATCGAGCTGCACACTGGGCAGCTGCTCCGCTTCATCGCCAGGAGCAAGGGCAGCGGCCGCGGCTTCACTGGGCACTGCAACGTCATGGATGAGGACATGATCCTCGGGGACACCGAGATGGACGCCTTGCTGCCCACCATGGCGGCCGTCGAGGACCCGCAGATTTGGTACGCGGGCAGCGCCGGAATCGGGCATCCGTCCGTGCAGCTCGGCCGTCTCCGGCGCCGCGCGCTTGCTGCGATCGAGACGGGGACTCCTGACCCGTCCCTGGCCTACATGGAGTGGTCGGCGGACCCGCACCGGGACGAGTGCCCAGCGGCCTGTGACGCGCACGACGACGCGGCGAGCGACGCGGCGGTGCTGAAGTCCAACCCGGGTGTCGGGTACCGGCTGACGCTGGAGAAGGTCGCCCGCGAGCGAGCCACGCTCAGTCCGGCTGGGTACGCCCGTGAGCGGCTCGGTGTGGGCGAGTATCCGTCGGACGGCACGGACACGTGGCAGGTCATTGGCGAGGACGCGTGGCGGGCGCTGGCCGATCCGAAGGCCAACATGGAGGGCCCGTACTCCTTCGCCATCGACGCGACCCCGGAGCGGACGCACGCGGCCATCGCGGTCGCGGGCCCGTGGCGGGGCGGTACGCACGTTGAGGTGCCCGAGCACCGGCCCGGAATGGGCTGGGTCGTGGAGCGTGCGAAGGAGCTGCACCGCAAGTGGCGGCCACGCTGCTGGGTCGTCGACGAGGGCGGCCCCGCCGGCTCCCTCATCCAAGACCTTGAGGACGCCCTCTCGGAGGTCGAGCAGGAGCTGACGGGTAACCCCGAGGCCCGCGTCGAGGTCGTGAAGCCGAAGGCCAGGCAGATCGCCCAGGGCTGCGGCCAGTTCTACGACGCAGTCTCGGACCAGAGCCTGAGCCACTTCGACCCTCCGCCCCTCGCAGTGGCCCTGGCGGGCGCACAGAAGCGGCCGCTCGGGGACGCGTGGGCCTGGGCTCGGCGCAATGTCGGTGTCGACATTTCCCCGCTGGTGGCCGCCACGTTCGCGAAGTGGGGACAGAGCGTCGAGGTCGAGGAGCCGGAAGGGGCGCCGAACCTGTGGTGAGCGTTGCGCTGTTCGTGCTGGAGGTGCTGTTCGTCCTGGCCGTCGTGGCCGGGGTGGGCATGTGGTCGGTCCCTGCGGGCCTGGTGCTCGCTGGAGTTCTGGGTGTGGTCGCGGTCGAGCGTGAGCAGGCGAGGAAGGCGGTGAAGCGCAGGTGAGTCTCTTCGGGTTGTTCGAGCGGCGGAGTGTGGAGAACCCAGCAACACCGCTGACGTCCGCCTCGCTGGCGCCGCTGCTGGGCGGCGGAGCACCGCTGGATTCCGGCGAAGTGGTCACGGAGACCAACTCCCTGCGCATGCCCGCTGTGTGGCGTGCCGTGTCGGTGGTGGCGAACGTCGCGGCGGCACTGCCGCTGCACACGTACACGGCCGGGACGAAGGACCGGGTCGCGGTCGAGCTGATGGACAACCCGCACCCAGAGCTGACCCGGTTCGAGCTGTGGCGGCTGGTGTACGTGCACCGGCTGCTGTGGGGCAACGCCTACGTGCAGAAGGTCCGCAACGGGGCCGGTGACACCGTGCAGCTGTGGCCTATCCGCCCAGACCGGGTGCAGGTCGAGCGTGAGCGGCCGACGTCGGAGAACCCCAGCGGCAAGGTGTTCTGGGTGCAGACCGAGGACGGTGGGCCGCGCGTGCGGCTGACGTCGCGGGAGATCCTGCACCTGCCCGCGCTGGGGTACGACGGCGTCACCGGCTGCTCCCCGATCCGTGCGGCGGCCCAAGGCATCGGCCTGGGGATCGGAGCGGAGCGGTCAGCGGCCCGGCTGTACGGCTCGGGCAACATGATCTCCGGCGTGCTCCAGACCGAGCAGCGTCTCCAGCCTGACCAGGCGGCGGCACTTAAGGCGTCATGGCGGGCGAAGATGGGCGGGAGTGGCGCGGCACACGAAGTGGCGATCCTGGACTCTGGGGCGTCCTTTCAGCCCGTTACGATGCCCTACCGGGACAGCCAGTTCCTGGAGTCCCGCCAGTTTCAGGTGACTGAGGTGTCCCGCATGTTCGGCGTTCCGCCGTTCCTGCTGATGGCCACCGAGAAGTCCACGTCGTGGGGAACGGGCCTGGAGCAGCAGGCGCAAGGCTTCGTCACGTGGGACCTGGCGCCGACGTGGCTGACGCCGACAGAACAGCGCGTAACCAAGGAACTCCTGCCGACAACGCAGTATGCGAAGTACCAGGTCAACGGCCTGCTGCGGGGCGACTCGGCGGCGAGGGCGACGTTCTACCGGGCGATGCGGGACAGCGGCGCCTACTCGGCGAACGACATCCTCGCGCTTGAGGACATGCCCCCGATCGAGGGCCCCGAAGGCGACATGCGACTGCAGCCGCTGTTCATGGCGCCGCTGGGCTACGACCCGAGTGTCAAGGCGTCGGCGGACCTTCCGCCGGACGCGGACCGCGCGGCGCGCGCCGCCGATCACCTGATGAAGGCGACCGCTCTATTGACGGCGGCCGAGACGGAGGAGGGCAGCGATGCCGAAGACGACTGAGCGCCGCAGCCTGAGTCTGGCCGCGGCGGGACTCCAGGTCCGGGCCGACGGCGACGCCCGCGGGTTCGCCGGGCACGCCGCGGTGTTCAACTCGCGGACCGCGATCGGAAACCCGCTGAGCTGGGGTTTCTACGAGGAGATCGCGCCGGGTGCGTTCACCAAGACCATCAGCGAGGGTGACGCGCGGATGCTCGTCGACCACGACACCCGCATGGTCGTATCCCGGGTGTCGGCCGGCAGCCTGCGCCTGGCCCAGGACCAGGTCGGCCTGGCAGTCGACGCAGACCTCGACGCGCGCCTGTCGTACGTCGGTGACCTGATCGTGAACCTCGACAACCGGAACATCACCGGCATGAGCTTCGGGTTCCGGGTGGTCAAGGACGAGTGGGAGCCGCTGCCCGTCGAGACCGTCGACGGCAACACTGTGGAGACGGAGCTGCGGATCATCCGCGAAGTCCAGCTCTTCGAGGTCAGCGCTGTCACGTTCCCCGCGTACGAGGACACCGACGCCGGACTTCGCTCGGTCGGCATGGCGCTGGCCGCCCGCGGCGACGACGCCGCGTTCGACCGTAGGGCCGCGTACCGGCCCGAACTCAACGACTTCCGCCACGAGCCGGCCGCTGCTGCGGCCACTCGGGGCGACGGCATCACCCAGCCGGGAGAGACCACTGGGGGCCGTCAGGCGATGCACATGAAGGCGCTCGCCGCCCGCTACAGCCTCGCGCTGTAGCCGCTCTCACAACCACTCTCAGCCCCCGCCGTACCGGCGCCGGGGCTACTCGTGCTGGGAGGCACACATGCCCACTCTTCAGAGCCTGCTCGACAAGCGAGCCGCAGCATGGAACAAGGCCCAGGAGTTCCAGTCCCGGGCCGCTTCGGAGGCGGACATGTCCGCCGAGGACCGGGCCGCGTGGGACGCCGCGCTCGCCGACGTCGAGAGCCTCGGCTCCGACATCGAGCGCGAGGAACGTCACCAGCGCCTCGCCGCCGTCAACTACTCGCAGATCGCCGCGCCCGGCGCCGACACCGAGGACGCCGAGGAAGCGCGCCAGCGCCACGGCGGCGAGCAGGGCGTCGAGGCGTACAGCAACGCCTGGCGCTCCTGGATGCGCGAGGGCGCGTCCGACCTCACGTCGGAGGAGCGGCAGATCCTGCGCACCGGGTTCATCGACGGCCGCGAGCTTCGCGCGCAGGGCGTCGCCACCGGCGCGGCCGGCGGCTACCTGGTTCCGGCGCCGTTCCGGGCCAAGCTCCAGGAGACGATGAAGTACTTCGGCGCGATGCGCCAGGTCTCCGAGGTCATCAGCACCGAGACCGGCGCCACGCTGCCGTGGCCGACGAACGACGACACCGCGAACGTGGGCGCCATCCTCGCCGAGAACACGCAGGTCACTGAGCAGGACGTGACCATCGGACAGCTGGACGTCGGGGCGTACATGTACACCTCGAAGCTGGTCCGCGTCTCCCTCCAGCTCCTGCAGGACTCCGCGTTCGACATGGAGTCCTTCCTCGCCCGGAAGCTGGGCGAGCGGATCGGCCGCATCCAGAACACCCACTTCACCACCGGCACCGGCTCCAGCCAGCCGGAGGGTGTGCAGACCAACGCCACCATCGGCAAGACCGGCACCACGGGCCAGACCACGTCCGTCACCTACGACGACCTGATCGACCTGATCCACTCCGTGGACCCGGCCTATCGAAACAGCGGCCGCGTGCAGTTCATGCTCGCGGACGCCACGCTCAGCGCGGTCCGCAAGCTGAAGGACTCCCAGAACCGCCCCCTGTGGGAGCCGTCCATCCAGGTCGGCGTTCCCGACGGCATCCTCGGCTACGGGTACACGGTCAACCAGGACATGCCCGTCATGGCCGCGAACGCCAAGAGCATCCTCTTCGGCGACTTCTTCGCCGGCTACCTGATCCGCGACGTGCGCGACATCCAGATGCTGCGCCTGGCCGAGCGGTACGCGGACTACCTCCAGGTCGGGTTCCTGGCGTTCTCCCGCGCCGACGGCACCCCCCAGGACCCGGCTGCCATCCGGGCCTACCGCAACTCCGCCACCTGATCCGGCGCCCGACCGTCCGCCACGAGGCAGAAGGAGCAGTACCCATGGCGACCACGCCGAAGAAGGAGACTCCCGAGGACAGCGGGATTCTCCAGAGCAAGCCCAGCCCGCAGGCCGCCGAGCACGGCGACCACGACCGGATCGTCATGGCTTCCCGGAAGCCGGACGGATCCATGGACCAGATCGCCCCCGAGTTCATCGGGGACAAGGACGTCGCGCTCCGCGCCGCAAAGGAGCAGCTCGGCCAGCAGGCCGCGTCCGCCGTCGACGTCGCGGCGCGCGGCGTCTCCGACAAGCCGGCCGACGGCGAGCCCGGGAGCACCACCCCGGACGCTGATGTGCAGGCACTGAAGGACGCCCAGGACGAGGCCGTGAAGGCGGCCGAGGCCCAGGCAGAGCGGGAGATCGCCGAGCTCCACAAGGGGCTGGGCGCCTGATGGCCCGCATCCGGATGCTGACGAGCGTCGCGGGTGCGGACTTCGCGTGGGAGGCCGGGCAGGTCGTCGATCTGCCCGGCCCCCAGGCGGCGGTCTGGGCGGACGGCGTGCGTGCCGTCCTCGTCCGCGCCGAGCCGACGGAGACGCCGGAATCCCCCGCACCCGAACGCACTTCCCGCAAGCGGCCGGCTCGCGGCGCTGGCCGTGAAACCCGTACCGCGTAGAGAGGGGGCGCCGTGGCATTGCTGACGCTGGCCCAGGCGAAGGCCACACTCGCCCTCCCTGCCAGCTCGACTCAGTACGACGACGACCTGAACGCCTACAACGCCGCTCTCACTGAGGTCATTGAGGGCTTCGTCGGTCCGATTGACCCGCGCGCGGTAACCGAGCTGGCCGACGCTCGCGGGCAGACTCTCATCCTGCTGCGGACCCCAGCCCTGTCCCTGACCACGTTCACCCCGGTCGGAACCGGCGGCTCTTCGGTGGCCGTGGCCGACTTGCACCTAGACGGGTCCAGTGGCGCGGTCAGCCGCTTGGACGGTAGCGACTGGCACGGCGGCCCGTGGACAGTCACCTACCAGGCTGGACGCCTCACGGTGCCTGCCACCTTCGGTGTCGCGGCGAGGTTGCTGCTGCAGCATTGGTGGCGCACCCGTTACGGCGCGGCCCGGGGTAACGCCGGCAGTGGTGAGGACTTCGACGTGAACGAGCCGGTACCCGGCTTCGGGTACGCGATCCCGAACCGCGTGCTCCAGCTGCTGGAGCCGTACCGGCGGCCGCCGGTGGTGGCGTGATGGCCACTTCCCGCGTCCCAGCCGCCGTCGACGCGCTGCTCACCATCCTGCGCGCCGCGCCGGGGCTGGCCGATGTGCTGGTCCTCGACGGGCCGCCGTGGCAGAACCTCACCGGCACGGAGCGGGTCTACGTCGGCTGGCAGCCGACAGAGGCCCCGGCCGTTTCCCTCGTTCAGGACTTCAACGCCGCCGGGGCCCGTACCCGGGACGAGGATTTCGCGATCCAGTGCTACGCCGAGGTGTGGGCTGGTGACACGGACATGCAGCCTCGGAGGGTCCGCGTCTTCGAATTGCTCGCCGTTGTGGAGTCGGCCCTGCGGGCAACGGACGCCGCACCCACGGCGCCCACTCTCAACGGGACTGTTCTGTGGGCGCACCTCACCACCGGGGACCTCATGCAGGACCAGACCACCGACGGCGCGCGCGCCGGCGTCCCGTTCGCGGTGTCGTGCCGCGCACGTATCTGATCACCCATCTATCCGAGGAGTACAGCGATGGCGCGAGTGCGCTATGTCGGCCCGGAGCCGGTCACCGTGCCGGAGCTGGGCGGGCGTGAAGTCCACCCTGACGAGGTCGTGACCGTTCCGGACGAGCGGTACGACGGCTACGTCTGCCAGACCGCGACGTGGGAGCCCGTCGAGGAGCCCCACCGGGACGAGGAGCACGCCGCCGCCCCGGTCCCCGCCGTTGAGGCCGTGGCCCCGAAGAAGACCACGCGGAAGGAGGGCTGACCCATGGCGATCGGTTCAGGTCTTGGCGCGCAGATCGGCATCGCGGCCGAGACGACCTACGGCACCTTCGTGGCGCCGGCCAAGTTCATCGAGTTCACGAAGGAATCCCTTCAGCTCAAGAAGACCACCGCGCAGTCCAGCGGGATCGCGGCGGGCCGTCTGATGGCGTTGTCGTCGCGGCGCGTGGTGACGCAGCGGGAGGCGTCGGGCTCCATCGAGCTGGAAGTCGCGAATAAGGCGATGGGTCTGCTGCTCCAGGCCTTGATGGGTACGACGGTCACCCCGGTGCAACAGGGCGCGTCGGCGGCCTACCTCCAGACTCACATCCTGGCGGACACGTGGGGCAAGAGCCTGACGATCCAGAAGGGCGTGCCCCTGACGACGGGCACCGTGACGGACAAGACGTTCCTCGGCTGCAAGATCGTCAGCGCGGAGTTCTCCTGCGAGCAGGGTGGGATGCTCACCTCGACGTTCGAGTTCGACAGCAAAGACTGCGACGAGACGCAGACGCTGGCCGCCGCGTCGTACAGCAACATGGCGCCGTTCCACTTCGGGCAGATGGGCCTGAAGACCGGCAGCTTCGGCGCGGAAACCGCACTCGACGGGGTGCGGAAGGTCTCGGTGAAGATCGAGCGGCCGCAGGCCACCGACCGGTTCTACGCCAACCAGTCCGCCCTGAAAGCGCAGCCCATCAGCAACGACCTCGTCAAGGTCACCGGTTCGCTGGAGATGGACTACGTCGCCACCACCGTCGACGACCTCCACACCAGCGACGGTGCGACATCCCTCGTCTGGGAGTTCATCGGCCCCCTCATCGCCGACACGTACTACGAAACGTTCCGGATCAAGCTGCCCGCCATCCGGATCGACGACGCGCCGCCGACTGTCGAGGGCTACGACGTGATCCGGCCCACCTTCAACTTCACCGCCCTCTACGACGGCACCAACGCCGTCGCCATCGAGTACATGTCCACCGACACCACAGTCTGACCGGAGGTACGCCATGGCCGTCGGCAACGTGCAGATCGCGGGCACCGGGCGGCTCCTGGAACTGTCCCGGCGCCTGAAGCAGGCCGGCGGCCCCCGGCTGAAGGCGAACCTCACCCGAAGGATCCGGCGGGCGGCCGAACCGCTCCGTAACGACATGCAGCAGACGATTCGCTCGCTCCCCATTCGGGCCGACGCTGCGAAGTCGCGCGGCGGGCCGACGCCCACCACCCGGCCGCTGCGGGCCACGATCGCTGGCGCGGTCCGGATCTCGGTCCGGACGGGTGGGACGCCGGGCGCGCGGGTGTGGGTGGACCGGTCCGCGCTTCCGTCCGACCTGCGCGGCATGCCATGGGTGATGAACAGCGCGAACGGCCGGATCCGGCACCCAGTGTTCGGCAACCGGAAGCGCTGGGCGAACCAGTGGACCACCCCTCTGTGGTGGGACAAGGTCGTCCGCGCCCACACCCCGCGTATGCAAGCCGAGGTCGCGCGCGTCCTTGATGACGTTCGCCGCCAGCTCACCTAGGAGAACCTGTTGATCATCGTGTACACGCCGTCCGACGGCGAACCCGAGGAGTTCGACGCCAAGACGCTGAAGGTCTCCGAGGTGGGCATCGTGGCGCGCACCATCGACCAGCCCCTGTCCCGGCAGCGGATCCATACGGGACTGTCGGAGGAAGATCTTGCCGTGATGCGCGGCATCGTCTGGGTCATCAAGAAGCGCAGCCAGCCGTCGCTGAAGTTCGGCGATTTCGACCCGGGCTACGAGGAGATGGCGACCCGCCTCGACCGCGATGAGGTCAAGCGCTGGGCCGAAGCCACCGCCGAGGTGGCATGGCAGCAACCCGATGCGACGCCGGAGACTGTGCGCGCCGCGCTACGACTCGTACACGTCACGGCGTTGGATCGTGAGCACGCCGAAGAACTCATCGAACGGCTCGCCGCGGGCCCAAAAGAGGATCCCGAGGCCGAGCCGAACATCATGCCGAGCGCCCCGAGCGGGACATCCCTAGCCTCCGCGACGAGTACCTAGGGCTCTTCGGCCACCTCCTCCACTACACCGCGCGCGAAGTAGACGAGCTCCTCGTCGACGACTTCGAGCGGCTCGTCGGCTGGATTGACCAGCAGGCTCAGCAGACAGGAGGTGAGTGACCGTGTCCGAGCGCCTCACGTTCACGCTCAGCGGCCGCGACGAGCTGTCCCGAGTCCTCGGCCACGCCGGGGACTCCGCCGAGCGTCTCCGGCGTCAGATGGTCGACGCGGCCGACGGCTCCGGGCAGGCCCTCCTCACCCTGACCCGGGACGCCAATGGATTCCTCCGCGACCTTGAGGGCCACTACCTCGACGCTGGGGACGCTGCCGCGCTGATGGCGCACGGGACCGACCGGGCGGCACGCTCCACTGCCGAGTGGTCGGACGCCGCCCGCGAAGGCGCTGCTGCTGGTGAGGCCCTGAAGAAGAGCCTCATCAGCCTCGCGCCAGCTGCGATCCCGGCTGCTGCGTCGATCGCGCCGATCGCACCTGCTGTCCTGGCCGGTGCTGTCGCGGCGGGTGTGTACGTGCTGGCAATCGGTAGGCAAGTTGCCGCCCTGGGCGAGGCGGCTGAGGCGGAGCAGAAGTACCGGGACGCGGTCGAGGAGTCCGGCGAACGGTCCGAGGCCGCCGTGAAGGCGCAGGCCGCCTACGCGAAGCAGATGGCGAAGCTGCCGCCGGCGACCCGTGAGGCCGCCGCCGCGCTGATGGTATTCACGGACGAGTACAAGGAGTGGTCGGACTCTGTCGCCGGGGACACGATGGCGCCCCTGGTGAAGGGCATGGGCGTCCTTCAGGAGATCTTCCCGAAGCTGACGCCGATGGTGCGCACCTTCTCGGGCGAGCTGGACCGGACTGTCACCCTGGCTGGCGGCGCCGTCCGTTCGCCGGGGTTCGACACGCTCATGGGCCGCTTCGAGCGGTTCACCGGCGGTGTCCTGGAGCGTGCGAACAACCAGCTCGTGCACTTCCTGCGAACTGCCGACAGGGACCAGGTCGGCGAGGGCCTGTCCGAGTTCATGGACTTCGCCCGCGAGCAGGGCCCCGTTGTCGGCGACATCCTCCGTAACGTTGGCACGGCGCTGGCCAACCTGCTTGAGGGCGCGGCTGATGTCGGCGTCGGGATGCTGGCTGTCGTCAACGTGCTGTCCAAGCTCGTCGCTGCCGTCCCGCCCGGCGTGATCGCCGCGCTCCTGCAACTCGCCATCGCCATCAAGCTCGTCCGGCTGGCGGCACTTGGGCTGGCGGCCGGCCGCGTGGCTATGGCGGCGTTCGCCACGCAGATCGTGGTGATGCAGACAGCGGCGGCGGGCGCGACGGGCCGGATGGCGGCGTTGACTGCTGGTCTCGGTGCGATGTCGCGGGGCGCGAAGCTGGCGCTTGTCGGGTCGGGTATCGGGCTGCTGGTGATCCTCCTGTCGGAGCTATCGTCGGCGAGCAAGGGCACCCCGGCCGACCTGGACAAGATGTCCTCGTCGCTGCACCAGTTCGCCCGGACGGGCAAGGCGACGGGCGAACTTGCCCGTGTGCTGGGCGCGGACTTCGGCGAGCTGGAGACGTCGCTGCGGACGCTGTCCCGGCCGTCGAACTACGAGGGCGCGATCCAGTGGATCGGCGACTTGGTCGGGATCGACTCGGCCCCGGTCGGCGCGGCGAAGGAGCAGATCGGCGCGCTCGACGATGCGCTCGGCAACTTGGTGCGGAGCGGTAACGCCGGGATGGCAGAGGTCGCGATCCGTAAGGTCGCGGCGCAGATGGGCAACCTGACGGAGGATGAACTCCGCGCCCAGCTCACGGGCTACAAGCAGACCTTGGCCGATGTGGCCTTCGAGCAGCAGCTCGCGGCCGAGGCTATGGGCCTGTTCGGTCAGCAGGCGCTGGCGACGAAGCAGAAGCTCGACGCCCAGAAAGTCTCGGCGGACGGGCTGCGGCAGGCGATCGTCGCGCTCAACGACGTGAACCGGCAGGGCATCAGCGCGCAGATCGCGTTCGAGGCGGCTATCGACGAGAGCGCCAAGGCTGCGGACGAGTACCGCAACGTGTGGAAGGCAACGGGCGGGCAACTCGATGTCACCACCGAGCGCGGGCGGACGGCGGCCACTGCGCTGAACAACCTCGCCTCGAAGACCGACGAGGCCGCGTCCGCAGCGCGCGAGTCCGGCGCGTCGTGGACCACAGTTAACGGGATCTACGAGTCCGGTCGGTCGAAGCTCATTGCTCACGCCCGGCAAATGGGTCTCAACGAGGTAGCGGCCCGGAAGCTCGCGGACCAGATCCTGGCGACGCCGAACAAGACCGCGATGTTGAAGGGCGACATTCAGGATCTGGAGGCGAAGCTCCGCGCGGCGAGGACCAAGCTCGCGTCCGTGCCAGATTCCCGGAAGGCGCAGGTCCGAGCTGAGATCGCTCAGCTGGAGGCGGCCATCGCGGAGGCCCGGCGGAAGCTCGACGCCATCAACGGCAAGACGTCCCACACTTACGTCATCACGCACCTGCAAGCACGCCAGGAAGGCTCGCACGGTACCCAACTCGGCTACGCGCAGGGCGGCCTGGTCGGCTTCCCCGGCGGCGGGATGGTCCGAGGCCCGGGGACGGGCACGTCGGACAGCATCGTCGCGCGGGTCAGCAACGGCGAGTACGTCATCAGGGCGTCGGCAGTCCAGCGGTACGGGGTCGGGTTCCTGGACGACCTCAACCAGGGGCGTCTGGGGACTGCCGCCGCCGGCGGGCCGTCGCCTGGCCGCGCCGCGTCGGGGTCGGGGCGGGCCGGCACGGTCATCAACCTGACCGTGCAAGGGGCCATCGACCCGGTGGGCACGGCGAAGAGTGTGGAGCGCGTCCTGCTGAAGCTCCAGCGGACCAGCGGCAACTGATGAAGGGGGCCCTATGTCGGCGACGCGCCTGACGGTGCAAGCCGGGTTCGGGTACGCGGTGACCGCGGACGACATCGAGTGGACGGACATCACCGCGCGGGTGGCGCTGTCCGACACCGAGGGTCTGCGGATCACCCGTGGCGCAGAGGACGAGAAAGCGGAGACGCAGACCGGGACGCTGACGCTGGAGCTGGACAACGCTGATGGCGCGGTCACCCCGGGCAACACGTCCTCGCCGTACTACCCGAACGTCCGTCGCAACTGCCCGATCCGCGTCATCTCCACCGTGCTCGGCGGGATCAACTATCTTGCCCAGCCCGGGTTCGAGGTGCCAGACACCGGGTGGTATGCCCTGGACGATGGCGGGCCCGTGCCATCCCCGGCAGCCATCGACAACACGCACGTGAAGTCTGGAGACTACGCGTTCAGGATCGGATGGGCGGACTCTGGGACCGGCGGCGCGGTGCAGTGCCAGTTGTACGGGCTCACCATCGGCCGGCCCTACACCGCGTCCGTGTACGTGTGGGTCCCGGCCGGGGATCCTGCCGTCCGCCTCGACATCGACGGGACCACGATCGGCGCCGCCTCAACGCTGACCGGCACGTGGCAGCGGATCACCGTCACATGGACGCCGACGGCCGCCTCGCACGCCCTGCGGATCACCACCAACACCACCTCGCCCACCGCCGGTGACTTCTGCTGGATGGACGAGGCACAGGTCGAGGAAGGCTCCTCGGCCACCGCTTGGTCGTCAACCCCGGCCACGCATCATGCCCGGTTCTTCGGCATGGTCACGTCGTGGCCGATGGGCTGGGAAGGCCTGCACTCGACCGCAAGCGTCACAGCGTCGGACATGCTGAAGTGGCCCGGCAGGCGCCCCGCGCTGGGGCCGATGCTCGTCGAGGAGGTGCAGTCCGACGATGCCCGGCTCTACTACCCGCTCAGCGAACCGGAGTCGAGCACCACAGCCGGGGACCAGTCGGGCTACTCGCGGCCCTCTCTCGCGATCGTGCAGGCGGGGACGGGCGGCACGCTCACGTTCGGGCAGGGCATCGGCCCGCCGTCGGACGGACTCAGCACACCGGTCTTCACCCCAGCCTCGTCGACGCAGGGCAAGTTCCTGCGCTGCTTTATCGACCCGCTCCTCACCTCCAGCGGATCGACCGGCACACCGATTCCCGGCACCCTGCTGGTCGAGTTCTGGTTCTCCACCTCGACCTCGGGCCGCGCCATCCTGACCCTGTCGGCTGGCGCCGCGGCGGCGTTCGACTCCGGGATCTACTTCAAGCTGGAGTCGGGCACGGGCAAGCTGCAGGTCATCGAGTTCTTCCCAGTTGGGCCCACCGTGCACACCATCGCCACGGCAAATCTGGCCGATGGCGCCGTGCACCACGTGGTGTGGGACGAGCTCGGGCAGGACGTGTACGTCGATGGTGTTCAGCACGTCGTCCCCACCAGCACGTGGCAGGACATGGCCCTCCTCACCGTCGGCGCGACCAGCACCGGCACCGACCTATGGTCCGGCGCCATCAGCCACGTCGCCGCCTACGTCGTCAACAACAGCCGGCCCGCCGTGGCGGACATCGTCGACCACTACGACGCGGGGATGACCGGGCACGCGGGCGAGAACTCCTGGGAGCGGATGGTCCGCCTCGCCTCCTACGCGGGGATTACTGGCGTCATCTCAGCCGGGCTCTACAGCGCAGTCGCCTCACAGGGCGAGCTCGGTTCCTCGCCGCTCTCGCACATGCGGGACGTCGAGCGCACCGAGGGCGGGAAGCTGTTCGCCGACCGGGCGTCCGCGCAGCTGGTGTTCCAGAGTCGGAGCGTCCGCTACAACCCGGCGATCACCGCGACTGTGGAGTACGCCGACCTGGAGACCGGCGGCGTTGAGTTCTCCGATGACGATCAGAAGCTCGTCAACCTGATCCGAGCCTCCAGGCCGGGCGGCGCCGAGCAGCGGGTCCAGTCCGCCGAGTCGATCGCCGCCTACGGCACCTACGAACAACAGCTCACTGTGCTGAAGACGACGGACGAGTCGGTCATCGACGCAGCGACGTGGGAAATCGTCAGGTACGCCGACCCCATGCCAGAGATGCGGCAACTTCCCGTCGAGGCAGCGACCCTGCCCACCAGCACATTCCGGGCCCTCCTCGACGCGGACATCTCCAGCGTCATCGAGGTCACCGACCTGCCCAGCCAGGCACCCGCCTCCGAGGCCACCGTCACCGTCGAGGGCTACGTCGAGCACATCAAGGAAGGCCGGCACCTGCTGGACTTCCGGGTGTCCCGCTCGGACATCGACGCGGTATGGGTCCTCGACGACCCGGCGTACTCGGTCCTGGGCGCGTCCACGCGCCTCGCCTACTGAGAGGACCCGCATGCAACGCCCGATCACCAGGGCCGAGGACTTCTACCTGCCACCGCCGCACCTGCCCGCCACCCACTGGGCCCTCACCCCGCCGGCTCTCCTGGCGGTCCGCTGGTATGAGGAGAAGCAGCAGCGCCGCGTCACCGTCGGCGCCGCGCTGCTGCTGGAACAGCGCCTCTACCCCCGCATCAACCACGGCAGGTGGGTCGCGGACTGCACGTGTATGTCCGCGCAGATCGTCACCCCGACGGACCCGCGGATGTGGTGCGTCGAGTGCGGGACCGGGTGGTGGCAGCTCACGTTCCCTGAGGACGTCGAGGCGGTCGAGCAGGAGACGGGGCTGCTGCCGGTGGCCGAGCGGAACTGGTGGCACCCCGACGACCCAGCAAGGGTCCTGGCCCCGCCGGTCGAAGAGCCTGTCCCCGCGCCCCCGGAGGAGTGACCCGTGGCCATTGCTACACCGCGCACGTGGGTCGTCGGCGAAGTCGTCACCGCGGCCTACATGAACGCGGAGATCCGCGACCAGTTCAACGACGTGATCGCGCCGTGGGTGTCCTACACCCCGTCGTGGACCGCAAGCAGCAACCCGTCGATCGGGAACGGTTCGCTCGCCGGCCGGTACAAGCTGATCGGCAAGCTATGCATGGCCCAGATCGAGATCGTTATGGGCACGACTACCACTTTCGGAACCGGGACCTGGAATCTCTCGCTCCCGTTCACCGCCGCTTCCCCTGCGAGCACCTCGGCGAACTGGGTGTACCTCGGTAGCAGTCGCGCCCACTCGGCGACAACTTGGTTCCCGGGGGTCTCTGCCGTGATCAAGGGCACGGCGCTGCTGAAACCCTTCGGCCCGGCCGACTGGTCGTCCTCCTCCCCGCACTCCTGGGTGGCGGCCAGCACGAACTACGGGCACATGTCCGTCACCTACGAGACCGTCTGACCCTCCCCTTCCCCGCACGCCCCGCGCCCGATGGCCGGGGCTTTCGTCATTCCTGGAGGCCTGATGGCCATCAAGCTGGTGTCCCGCGCCGAGTGGGGCGCCCGGCCGTACCGCACGCCGAACGGGGCAACCCGATACTCGCGCCCGCGCCGAGGCGTGAAAATCCACTACCTCGGCACCCCGTACACCGACAGGCCCCATACGGCGTGCGCCGCCTACGTCCGCAAGCTGCAGGACTCCCACATGGACGGCAACGGCTGGTCCGACATCGGCTACAGCTTCGTCGTCTGCACCCACGGCTACGTCTACGAAGGCCGCGGCCTCGCCCGCCGCAACTCCGCCAACGGCAACACGACGCTCAACGAGCAGGACTACGCGGTCTGCGCGCTCGTCGGCTCGTCCGGCCTCACCACCCCGCCCCCTGCGCAGCTGCACGGCCTGCGCGACGCCGTCGACTACTGCCGCGAGGAGGGCCCGGCCGGCGACTGGCTCGGCGGCCACCGCGACGGCCACGCAACCTCATGTCCCGGCGACCCGCTCTACGCGTGGGCCCACGCCGGTGGCCCCCGCCCCAACTCCACCACCCCTGGCCCCAAGGAGAACGACATGCCCATCAGCGACGCCGACGCCGACAAGATCGCGCTGCGTGTACTCGGCTACCGCAACAAGAACGCCGACGAGGCATCGGTCGCCGCGACCGGCCGCCGGATCCCAGACGTGTACGGCTACGTCACCCAGACCCACGCGCAGACCAAGGCCGACGACTCGGTCGACCTCACCGACGCCCAGCTCACCCGGCTCGCCGACCTCGTCGCCGCCCGCCTCGGTACAAACCTCGCCGACCAGGTCGCCGACAAGCTCGCCGCCCGACTCACCGACTGAAGGAGAACCACATGTCTCGTCTCGTCCTCGACACCGTCGAGCGCGTCGCCGGTACGTACGCGGTCGCGTTCCTCGGCCTGCTCCTGGCCGACGGCTTCGACCTCACCAGCCTGTCCGCCGTCAAGGCCGCAGCGATCGCCGCGATCCCGGCCGGCCTGTCCGTGCTGAAGGCGGCGATCGGCTCGCTGATCGGTGACAAGTCCACCGTCGGCTGGGTCACCAAGAACACGCACGTCTGATCGGAGTCGCCCGCATGCCCGATGAGCCGACCCTTGGAGAGGTTGTCCGCCGGTTCGAGGATCGGTTCACCGACATCCGCGACGACATCCAGCAGTTCGGAGTTCGCCTCGACGGTCGGGTCTCGCTCGAGCGGTATCAGCTCGAGCGCGAGGCCCGCGACAAGGAGGTCGCGGCAGTCGCCGAGCGGGTGAAGGGCCTTGAGGAAGCTGCGAAGGAGAAGGAGAAGCAGCGGCTGGCCGACCGGCGGCTGATCTTCTTCAGCCTGATCGTGCCCGTGATGCTCCTCGCGATCCAGCTGTACAACGCCAACAAGGGGGCGGGGTGAGCACACACAAAGCGGCGCGTCGGGACCCGGTCACCGTGCTGTTCGGTATCGCCTTGGCCGTGTTGGTGGCCTACATCTGGTGGGCCAGCGGCAGGATCACGGCCGACCTCCGTGCTTCGAACGAAGCTCGAGATGCTCTGGCTGCACAGGTGCAGGAGCTCGGCGGCCAACCGGTCGCCGGGCCTCCTGGTTCTCGAGGCCAGCCGGGCCGCACGGTTGTCGGCCCGCCCGGTCCGCAGGGGGAGCCGGGCCCGACGGGGCCGGCGGGTATCCCCGGGAGCCCGGGGCCGACCGGTCCGCCGGGGCCGTCCGGCAGCCCGGGGGCAGCGGGCACAGACGGCGTGGGGGCGACCGGTGCGCCGGGCCCCGCAGGACCGACCGGCCCGGTGGGTCCGCAGGGTGAGCCGGGCCCGGCTGGGCGTGATGGGACCGACGGCCGGGACGGAGCCGACGGCACCAACGGACAGAACTGCCCCACCGGGTACTCGCTCCAGCCGTACAAGGGCGACGCGGATGTCCTCGTCTGCCAGCGGGATACCGCACCCGACCCGGCCCCGCTGAAAAACCGCACGCTGCTGGGCCTGGACCCGGCCCGCCGGATCTACCCGTGAACGAACACTGCCCCCTCTCGCCTTCGGGCGGGAGGGGGCAATTTTGCTGTGTCCAGCTACTGTTCTGGTGTCGAGTCAGAACGGAGCCCAGTATGCATGCTCTCCCGCACGACCACACCGGCGCGCGCATCAAGCGTCTGCGCCTCGAACGCCACCTCACCCAGAAAGCTCTGTGTGACCTGTCGCAGGTGCCGTACGGCACGCTGACAAAGGTCGAGCAGGGCGTCACAGCAGCATCCCCGTACGTCGTGGCCGCCGTCGCCCGGGCGCTACGGGTTGAGGTCGCCACGGTGACCGGCCAGCCATACGTCACGGAACTCCGCGCCGATCAGCTAGACGTCCTCATCCGCCCTATCCGCGAGTCCCTCGACCTGTACGACCTCGGCGCCGACCCGGACATCGAACCCCGGCCGCAGCAGCTCCTCAACGACGACGCCGAGGCACTGCTCGTCTCCGTCCGCGCGGGCGAGATCAAGAAGGTCGCTGGCATCGTGCCCGGCCTGATCGAGGAGGCAACGACTGCGGCCTACCTTGCGCCCGACCGCGAACGGTGGCTGCTGCTCGCCAGTCTCTACCGCACTTCCTACGACGTGGCCTCCAAGCTGGGCTACGCCGACCTCGCCACCACCGCGCTCACGCGCATGGACTGGGCGGCAGCGCGGGGCAGCGACGCCGTGTTCGGCGGCATGTACCGCTACATGCGCGCCCTCACCTACCTCCGCTCCGGGGAGTACCGCACTGGCCAGCGGCTCGTCGACCTCGGGCTTCAGACGCTGGAGCAGGCGGACGTCGGCCGCGAGCGTAGCGTCGTCACTGGGCAGCTGCACCTTGGTGCTGCGGTCATGGCTGCCCGCTCGAAGAACCGCGACGTCGCCGAGGAACACCTTGCTGAGGCGGGCCGGATCGCGGACGTTACGGGCGAGGCAGTGGAGACTCACTGGCTGGCATTCGGGCCTACGAACGTGAAGGTGCACGAGGTCAGCGCCCTGGCCGAGATGGACGAGTACGGCGCGGCGGCCGAGCGCGGCGCGCAGGTCCGGATCCCTGCGGCGTGGCCGGCGTCTCGGAAGTCGCACCACTATGCGGAGATGGCGCGGGCGCAGATGTGGACGGGTGATCTCGACGGCTCGTTCCGGAATCTGCTGGCTGCTCGGAAGGCGGCGCCGCAGCAGGCCCGGTATCACCAGACTGTCCGGGAGACGTACGCGGGCCTGGAGGCGGCACGGCGTCAGCTGCCGGATAGCTTCCTGTCGTACGGCTCCTGGCTGGGCGCATAACGTTCCGTCAACCCTTGGCCCCGGCTATCCGAAACGGCGGATAGTCGGGGCCTTGTCGTACCTCCACCCTGGTTTCACGCAGTCGCCGACGACGCCAGGGAGCTTCCATGTGCGAGCAGCATGACCGTCCACCCGAGCCGAGCATCGAGGTCGACTTCGCCAGCATCCTCCTTCAGGCGTGCGACGTGTTCGAGGAGCACGCCGAGGAGGCCGCCGAGCGCGACATCAACCGCGCGCTCGGCCTCAAGCACCACCCTGGCGACGTCGCCCTGGCGGACCTTACCGACCGGCTGCTGTCCCGCTGCGACGGGCTGTCCGGCGGCATCGAGGGAATCCCCGTAGCGCAGCGGGACGCGCGCGCGACCGGGGTCCTGGAGACCTGGGCCAAGCTGAAGGCGGACGGCCCCGACGACGGGCCCCTCGGCACCTGGTCGTACACCAAGCACCTCGCGCTCACCGCCCGGGACATGGTCCGCGCCCTCCGCGACCACCGCACCCGGTCGAACAGGGACCTGGCCGCGTTCGTCGGCCGCACCGACCTCCCCCCGATCGCCCCGGACGCCCAGTGACCGAGTGGCAGCGACAGACGCTGTACGTCGTGATCGTCCTCGGCATCCTCGCGGTCATCGCCGTCGGCGTCACCCCCTGAACCTCTGAGCGCGCCCTCCACACCCGCCTAGACTGGCTCGGCCGCCACCGACCGAAAGAGCACAAATGCGACTCGACACGTTCCACCAGTTCGCCACCTCCGCCCTCGCCGCAGCGCCCGATGTCCTGTCCGCAGAGCCCTGGGACCGCGGCACGGCGCACCTGCGCGGCATCCACGTGACGCTCACCACGGGCGCCCAGTTCTGGATCGGCGTCACCGCCGCCGCCGCCCCCGGCGACAAGTGGGAGGGGCCGGAGATCCCTGTCGAGGGCGAGCCGCCGGCCGAGATGGCCTACCCCGCCCTCTTCGAGGGCGGCAAGACCACCCCCGCGCGCGCCCAGGAGTACTTCGCGGCCGCGCTCGCAAACTCGGGGAACAAGCAGATCGCGAAGGCCTACGGCTACAGCAGCGAGGCGAGCTCGCCGGGGTTCGGCGTGATCTTCCACAACGAGGCCCGAGGGTTCTGCCTGTTCCATCACACCGCGAAGGCTGGCCAGACCCTCGGCGGCCGGGCGTTCGACCTCCAGGCCGCCGTCTAAGACTCCCGCCCCGCAGCGGGGCGGGTGGCACCACCTCTATCAGGCACCACCCCACCGAGGAGGACTGATATGCGGTTCGACCCTGCCCAAGTCGAGGGCCAATGCCCGGTCTGCGGAGCTGGCGTGGGCTCGCCGCCCGGCTCGCCGACCACGATCCACCAGCGCGGCGGCACCGGAACGGAGACCTGTCCCGGCAGCGGCAACCCGGCGGTATAGCAGGACCGCCCCGGCCGGACCGTCCCCCGGCCGGGGCTACCTCACGAGGTCGGCGAGCGGTACGCCGATGGCGTCGGCGATGAGGATGAGGGTGTCGAGGGTGGCCGCTGCGTGGCCCTGCTCGATGCGGTTGTACCCGGCTCGGTCCATGGGGATGGAGTGGGCCACCGTCTCCTGAGTGAGGTTCGCGTGGAGGCGTGCCGCTCGGATCTGGTTGCCGATGGCGCGCCGCCTGGCGGCGACCCAGTCGGGTGGTGGCGAGGAGCGTGGCACGTGCTCCACGCTCACTGGGTCAAGATCAAAAAGCCGTAGAGGTAACTCTACATTGTGTGATCATGGACTTTCGGGATAGAAAGCGGAGGGAGAACCTCCAACCCCTCAACCCCTGCCCACCCGTGGCTCTTCGGCGAATCACGGACGGGCAGGCCACGTAGCCCCGACCGCCATACGGTCGGGGCTACGCTTATTCGGGCAGCTGGCAGGCGAGTGTTTTACACACGGTGTTCGACGTCACAGTGAACATCCGAGGAGAATACTCACCCCGCCCGCCGCATACCTATACACTACCTAACATGAACATACGTCCCATCTCCTACGACCACCCCGACGCGGTGAAGCTCCAGGACGCCGTCATGCTGGAGTACGCGGCCCGCTACGACGGCGAGGACGATGCCACACCGCTCGACCCCGGGATGTTCGTCCCGCCGGTCGGCCTCTACCTCCTCGCCTACGACGGCGAGGGCCGCCCGGTCGCGTCCGGCGCCTGGCGCACCCAGGACAAGAACGACGAGGGCTACTCGGACGGCGACGCCGAGCTCAAGCGCATGTACGTGATCCCCGAGGCACGCGGCCTGGGCCTGGCCCGCCGCATCCTGGCGGCCCTGGAGGACGACGCCCGCGCGGCGGGCCGCTCCCGCATGGTCCTGGAGACGGGCACGGCCCAGCCGGAGGCGATCGCCCTGTACACCTCCAGCGGCTACGAGCCGTGCGCCAAGTTCGGCCACTACCGCGAGTACGAGAGCAGCCGCTGCTTCGCGAAGCCGCTGTAGCGCCGTAGGTACCGCAGCCGCAGCGACCGACCGAAAATCTCCCTGACGCGCCCCTGACATTTCGTCTCGCCATCTGGCACGCTGCCCACGCACGTCGATCCGCACCGTTCTCATCCCCCACCTGCCTCGGCAGAAGGAGACATGCGTGAGACGCCATCGCACAGTCGCAGCGGTCCTGTTGTCGGTCGGAGCCCTGCTGACCGGAGCCCTGACCGCGACCACGGCGCAAGCAGCGGAGAAGCCCGCCTTCTGGACCGCGGAGCGGATGCGCTCCGCGACCCCGCTGGACCTCGAGGTCGCACCGGGGCACCACACGATCCTCAAGCAGGTCGCCCGCTCGGCCACCCCCACCACGATCGCCCCGACGGCCTTCCCGCAGCCGGGCGGGCCCTGGACGGGCGGCGGCGCGGTCGTGAAGACGTCCGGCCGGGTCTTCTTCACCTTCCAGGGCCGTACGGCCTCCTGCTCGGGCAACGCGGTCACCAGCCAGAACCAGAGCACGGTGATCACGGCCGGCCACTGCGTGAAGTACCAGGGCGCGTGGCACACCAACTGGGTCTTCGTCCCGGCGTACGACAACGGCAGCGCGCCGTACGGCCAATGGACGGCGACGAAGACGTTCACCACCCCGCAGTGGGAGGCGAGTGAGGACATCAACTACGACGTGGGCGCCGCGGTCGTGGCCCCTCTGAACGGCCGCACCCTCACCTCGGTCACGGGCGCGCAGGGCATCCAGTTCAACGGCGGCTACAACAAGCCGATGTACGCCTTCGGCTTCCCGGCGGCGTCCCCGTACGACGGCTCGAAGCTCATCCACTGCGCGGGCAACTCCTCGAAGGACTTCCTCTTCTCCCAGGACCACAGCCTCGGCTGCAACATGACGGGCGGCTCCAGCGGCGGCCCCTGGTTCTCCGGCTTCAGCGAGGCCACGGGCACGGGCCTGCAGGTCTCGGTGAACAGCTTCGGCTACACGTTCCTCCCGAACCGCATGTTCGGCCCGTACTTCGGCAACGACGCGAAGGCGTTGTACGACCGGGCTCAGGCGTCCTGACGCCCGGCCCGTCCGCGGCCCCGGTCCCCGGGGCCGCGGATGGCGCCCGACAAGCCGCGATGCGGCATTCGGGTGGAGATGCGCCGTTACCGCAACTGCTCCCGGCCTTCACGTTGTCCTCCCCGGCAGTGGCAGGACAACTGAGGAGGCACTCATGACTGAGCTCCAGTCTTTCCCCACGGCCCCGACCGCGCTGGCGGACTACGATCCCTACCGGTTCCCCGCCGTGTACATGGACGACTTCCCCGAGGAGCCGCCGGTCACCTACGGCCTGTCGGACACCCTCGACTACCCGCTGCCCCCACCCGCTGCGGCCACCCGCCTGTCCGTCCCCCTGGAGCCGGCGGACCGCCGCCGCCTGGACCTGCACGCCGCCCTCACCACGGCAGGCATCGCCCCCCTCCCGGGCGACCTCGCCGCCATCGAGGCCCTGTGCACCCTGGACGACACCACCCACATCGCACTCCAGCGCTGGATCACCCGCACGCCGTGACCCCGGGCCCTACGGGACGAGGGTGGCCGCATGGTGCGGCCACCCTCGTCCCGAGACGGAGAATCGGACGCATCTGATGAACTGTCCGACCCGAGGCAAGGAGTGAGCCACGTGCGCCGTCCACCTGTGCTGTGTGACGCCTGCAAGCACCTACAGCGCCACCGAAACCCCGACTCCCGTACCACCGCTGACAGATACGTCATATCCTGCGCGGCATTCCCGAGGGGCATCCCGGCTGACATCTCTCCCGGCGGGTTCGACCACCGGCGCCCCTACCCCGGGGACGGCGGCGTGCTGTTCGAGCTGAAGGACGGGAAGGAGAAGATCGTGGCCCTCTACGAGGCGACGGCTCCGGCAGTCGGCGAGAGGTCACCGCGACGATGAGCGGCCACTCCGACTGCGGCGCAGGAACTCCAAAGCGGCTGCCTGGATCTCCTCTTCCGGCTTGTCCGCTCGATAACCACGGGACTTGATGTACTCGTGGAATTCCGGATCCGGCCCATAGCCGTACTGCTCCAGGTAATAGGCCTGGGCCGCCGTCCAGATCCAGACGCCATCGGTCACCGTCGAGAGCGGAACGACCTTGCCTTTCGACGCATCGAGCTGATCCGGGGCCAGCCCGGCAGCCCGCTCGATGGGGACACCACCGTGTGCCAGAAACTCGAGCAGGCGTTCGCGCTCGACCTGATCGGCGATGCGTGGCCTGGACTCGTCGAAGTACGGCCCGGACTCCGGATCGACACCATCGAACAACCGGGCCCGCTTGAACTCCGCCATCTTGCCTCCCCAACAGTCCCCGGAAACGCCGAGATCCCGCCCGATCTTTCGATCGGACGGGATCTCGTCTGCGCTTGTGGACCTGTGGGGATTTGAACCCCAGACCCCCTCGATGCGAACGAGGTGCGCTACCAGACTGCGCCACAGGCCCTTGCGACGTGTGAAACATTAGCATCCCGATCGGGGTGCATGGAAATCCGCTCCCCCGCAGGTCAGCCGAGGGCTCCGGGGAGCCCCCGGCCGGGGGTCATTCGTTGGCCGCGCGGGGGCGGTCGTCGTCCGCGTACTGGTCGAAGAGCGGGGTGCGGCCGTGGTCGCGGCGGGGCCGGGGTGGGGTCGTGCGCCGGCTCGGGGCCGGGGCGGGTTCGGGTGCCGGGTCCGTGGCCGCCGTCGAGGAGCGGGCCGAGCTCCAGGTCTCCGGGTCCGTGATGTCGATGCCGCTCGTGGCGCGCGGCGCGACCGGGGCGGTGACGTACGTGGGGAGCGGGACCGGGACCGGCTCCCAGCTGTCGCCGCGGGCCGGGCCGCGCTCGCGCTGCTGGTCCACCCACTCCGCGTGGTCCGTCTGCTCGACCAGCGCGCGGCGGCCGGCCTCCTGCGGGGAGACCTCGGGGGCCGGTTCGGGCGCGGGTCGGGCCGGTTCCTCCTCCGGCTCGGCGGGCGCGGCCGGGCGGCGCGGGCGATTCTCCCGCAACCGGGCCGCCGCCGCCTCGGCGCGCCGACGGTCCATCACGTAGACGAAGCGTCGCCGCTCCTTCGTCCGCAGATGCACGATGTACGCGCTCAGCAGCACCGCCGGGACGGCCGGCGCCCACAGGAACGCCAGGCCGCCGACGGCCGCGACGACCGCGCCGAGGGTGAAGGCGAGGAAGAGGACGACCGTGGTCCGGCGGCGCCGGGCGAGGACCTTGCTGCGACGGGCCCGCTCCACGGACGCCTTGGAGGGGCGCCGGGAGGGCGCGCGGTCGGGCTCCCGTACCGGTTCAGGCTCCGGTTCGGGGACCTCCAGACGGGCTTCGGTCCTGGCCGCGGGCGCGGAAAAGGCCCGGACGTCGACCGAGCTGAGATGCTCCGTCTCCACGTCCGGGTCCACGTCGGGTTCCCGGTCCTTCAGCTCCTTGGCGTACCGGCGCTCCATTCCCGCCCGTCCGGACAGCAGCCGGATGGCGGTGCTGAAGCGTTCCGTCGGACGGGCCTCGTTGAGCTCGTCCTGCCTGCGGAGCCACATCGGCACCAAGTAGGCGGCCCAGGCCCCGACGATGACTGCGTAGATGAGGCCGCTGCTGCTCACGCTTCACACCGTAGAGGGGTTGGCGGGAGGGCATCGGCCAATTGGCCCGGTGTGTCGCACGATCTGGCTGATATCACTGAACTTTTTTGTGATTGTTCAGATCGTTTGGCGATCAACTGCTGACTGAATTCGAACATTTATTTCATTGGGCGGGACGGGAAGGATGTGCCTGGTGCCAGCGCCGCACCAGTCCTCCAGGGACCTCCTCGGCGGTGAGCGCGAAGACGAGATGGTCCCGCCACGCCCCGTCGATGTGGAGGTAGCGCGGGCGCAGCCCCTCCTCCCGGAATCCCAATTTCTCCACGACCCGCCGCGAGGGAAGGTTCTCCGGGCGGATGCAGACCTCGATGCGGTGCAGCCCGACGTGCCGGAAGCAGTGGTCGACCACGAGCGCGACCGCCGTCGGCATGACGCCCCGGCCCGCCACCGCGCTGTCCACCCAGTACCCCACATGGCCCGAGCACATCGAGCCCCAGGTGATCCCGGCCACCGTCAGCTGGCCGACCAGCTCGCCCCGGAACTCGATCACGAACGGCAGCATCCGGCCCGCGTTCGCCTCGGCCCGCAGATGGCGGACCATCTGCCGGTACGTCGGCCGCTGCGCGACCGGAGCGCCCGGGGCCGGCGGCGGGATCGTCGCCTCCCAGGGGCGCAGCCAGTCCCGGTTGCGCCGGTTCACCTCGCGCCAGGCCCGCTGGTCGCGCAGCTTTATCGGCCGCAGCACGACATCGCCGTCGGCGAGGACCACGGGCCAGGACGAGATCATGACGGTCTCGGGTGGTCGCCGCCGCGGATCTGGTCGACGGCGTGGACGAGGAGCGGCTCCAGTACGGCGAGGCCGTCGCGGACACCGCCCGAGGAGCCCGGCAGGTTCACGATCAGCGTCCCGCGCGCGACCCCCGCGAGGCCCCGCGAGAGCGCCGCCGTCGGCACCTTCTCCCGGCCGTACGCCCGGATCGCCTCGGGGATGCCCGGGATCTCGTGGTCGAGGACCCGGCGGGTCACCTCGGGCGTGGCGTCGGTCGGCGAGATGCCCGTGCCGCCGGTGGTGAGGATGACGTCGTACCCGGCCTCGACCCCGGCCCGCAGCGCCGCCTCGACCGGCGCGCCGTCCGGCACGACCTGCGGGCCGTCGACCGCGAAGCCCATCCGCGTCAGGCCCTCCGCGATCAGCGGGCCGCCCTTGTCCTCGTACACCCCGGCCGCCGCCCGGTTGGAGGCGGTGATTACGAGGGCGGAGTACCCGGGGCGGAGGGCGTCGCCCGTGGCCACCTCGGCGTCGGCCTGTGCCGGAGCGGCCGGGCCGCCCTCGGCCGACGGACCGCGCCCGTGCTCCTCGTGCTCGTGCGCCCCGCTCACCCGTCCGGCGCGCGCCTGCGCGTGGAGCCCGGCGCCCGTGCCGCCGGCGGTCGTCGTCGCCGTCATGACGCGGTCCTCGTCCACGTGCCCGACTTGCCGCCCGTCTTCTCCTCCACCCGTACGTCGGAGATGACCGCGCCCTTGTCGACCGCCTTGACCATGTCGACCACCGTCAGCGCCGCCACCGAGACCGCCGTCAGGGCCTCCATCTCGACGCCCGTGCGGTCCGTCGTCTTCACGGTCGCCAGGATCTCCACCGCGTCGTCCGCGACGTGAAGGTCCAGCGTCACGCCCGAGACCGCCAGCGGGTGGCAGAGCGGGATCAGGTCCGGGGTCTTCTTGGCGCCCATGATCCCGGCGATCCGGGCGGTGGCCAGCGCGTCGCCCTTCGGGACGCCCTCGCCCCGCAGCAGCTCGATCACGCGCGGCGAGACAAGGACGCGGCCACTGGCGCGCGCGGTCCGCGCCGTGACGTCCTTCGCGGAGACGTCGACCATGCGGGCCGCACCCGCCTCGTCGATGTGGGTGAGTCCTTGCTGCGTGCTCATGGCCGTGACACTCCCGGTCGCTGTGTGGGACGCCACGGTACCGCCACCAGGGCCTCCTCAGCCGAGGAGGACCACGTCGAGGTCGTCGCCGGGCGCCACCTCCGTATTCTCCTCCGGTACGACGAGCAGCGCGTTCGCGTGCGCGAGCGCGGCGATCAGGTGCGAGCCCGCTCCGCCCACCGGAGTGACGGTGCCGGTCGCGGCGTCGTACGTCCCGCGCAGGAACTGGCGGCGGCCCGCCGGGGACGACAGCGCCTTGTCGGCGGCGAGCACCGCCCGGACCCGCGGCCGGTGGAGGTCGTCGAGGCCCATCAGGGCCCGGATCGCGGGACGGACGAACAGCTCGAAGGAGACGTACGAGGAGACCGGGTTGCCCGGCAGGGCGAGCAGCGGCGTGTGCTCCGGGCCGATCGTCCCGAACCCCTGCGGCTTGCCCGGCTGCATGGCGAGCTTGCGGAAGTCGACCTGGCCCTCGAACTGCCCCTCGCCCGTCAGCGCCTCCTTGACCACGTCGTACGCGCCGACGCTCACCCCGCCCGTGGTGACGAGGAGGTCGGCGCGGATCAGCTGGTCCTCGATGGTGGCGCGGAGCGTCTCGGCCTCGTCGGTGACGGAGCCGACCCGGTACGCGATGGCTCCGGCGTCGCGCGCGGCGGCGGCGAGCGCGAAGCTGTTGGAGTCGTAGATCTGGCCCTGGCCCAATTCCTCACCGGGCTGCGCCAGTTCGCTGCCGGTCGAGATCACCACGACCCGGGGGCGGGGGCGCACGCGCACGGTGGCGCGGCCGATCGCGGCGAGCAGCCCGATCTGGGGCGGTCCGAGGACCGTGCCCGCCTCCAGGGCCAGGTCGCCGGCCTGGACGTCGCTGCCGCGCGCGCGGACGTGTGCGCGGGCCTCGGCGGACCGGTGGACGCGGACCTCGCCGGCCGCGCCCTCGGGGGCGGCGCTGGCGGCGCGCATCCCGCTCGCCGCTCCCCCGCCCGTGCCGCCGTCGGTCCACTCGACCGGCACGACGGCCTCGGCGCCGGGCGGCAGCGGGGCGCCGGTCATGATCCGGGCGGCCTGGCCGGGGCCGACGACCGGGAGGCCGTCGGCGCCCGCGGCCACGTCGCCGATGACGGTCAGGACCGCCGGGAACTCCTCGGTGGCACCGGCGACATCGGCGACCCGGACCGCGTAACCGTCCATGGAGCTGTTGTCGAAGGGGGGCAGCGCGACCGGCACCGTGACGTCCTCGACCAGGACGCAGCCCTGGGCGTCGGGCAGTTGCAGCTCGATGGGTTCGAGCGGGGTGATCGCCCCGAGGACGTCGTCCAGGTGCTCGTCCACGGACCAGAGGCCACGGGCCGGACCGGAGCAGGGGTCGCCGGACGCGCCGGTCCCCTCACCGGAGTCGGCCGTCTCGTGCGCGTGCGCCTCGGCCTCGCCGTCCGCCGGATCGCCTGGCACCGGTGCCGTGCTGCTGCTCAAGGTGCTACATCTCCTCGCTGACGTACTTGCGGAGCCAGGTCCGGAAGTCCGGGCCCAGGTCTTCACGTTCGCACGCCAGTCTGACAATGGCACGCAGATAGTCCCCACGGTCACCGGTGTCATAGCGCCGGCCCTTGAAGACCACGCCGTGGACCGGGCCGCCGATCTTCTCGTCCTTGGCGAGTTTCTGCAGGGCGTCGGTCAGCTGGATCTCGTTGCCCCGGCCCGGTGCGGTCTCGCGCAGTATCCCGAAGATGGCCGGATCCAGTACGTAGCGGCCGATGATCGCGTAGTTGCTCGGCGCCTCGCCCGCCTCCGGCTTCTCGACGAGGTCCGTCACCTTCACCACGTCGGAGTCGATCGTCCCCTCGACCGCCGCGCAGCCGTAGAGGTGGATCTGCGAGGGCTCGACCTCCATGAGCGCGATCACGCTGCCGCCCTCGCGCTCCTGGATGTCCACCATCCGCGAGAGCAGCGGGTCGCGCGGGTCGATCAGGTCGTCGCCGAGCAGCACGGCGAAGGGCTGGTCGCCGACGTGCGGGGCCGCGCACAGCACGGCGTGGCCGAGACCGCGCGGGGCGCCCTGGCGCACGTAGTGCATGGTGGCGAGGTCGCTCGGCTCCTGCACCTTGGAGAGGCGCTCCTCGTCGCCCTTGCGGGCCAGCGCCTCCTCCAGCTCGTAGTTCCGGTCGAAGTGGTCCTCCAGGGGACGCTTGTTCCGGCCGGTGATCATGAGGACATCGGAGAGTCCGGCCGCGACGGCCTCCTCGACGACGTACTGGATCGCGGGCTTGTCGACGACCGGAAGCATTTCCTTGGGGGTGGCCTTGGTGGCCGGGAGGAAGCGCGTGCCGAGACCGGCGGCCGGGATGACAGCCTTGGTGATCCTGGGAGGCGACTGAGTCATGCGGAGCACCATAGCCGTTCGGAATGAGAGGAAGATGGGGCTCCGATTAACTTCCTGTGCATAAAGACAGTTACGAGAGGTTCGTGAAGCCACGTGATGCCCCGGTGACGGCCGACATGTCCGAAAAAGCCGCCTTGCGCGGCCAACTCCTCGCCGCCCGCGCCCTGCTGACCAGCCATGATGTCGAATCCGCCGCCGAGCGGCTCGCGCGGGGCGCACGGGAGCTCGCCGAGCTGGCCGAGGCCTCGACCGTCGCCGCGTACGTGTCGGTGGGCCGCGAGCCGGGCACGCGCGCGTTGCTGGACGTTCTGCGCGCGCGGGGGGTGCGCGTGCTGCTGCCGGTCCTGCTGCCCGACAACGACCTGGACTGGGCCGCGTACGAAGGCGCCGAGCAGCTGGCGAAGGCCGGCCGGGGCCTTCTGGAGCCCACCGGGCCGCGACTCGGCCGGGAGGCGGTGTGCGCGGCGGACGTGGTCCTGCTGCCGGGCCTCGCCGTCGACGCGCGCGGGATGCGGCTCGGGCGGGGCGGCGGCTCGTACGACCGCGTCCTCGCCCGGCTCGCCCGGGCGGGCGCGGACCCGGCGCTCGTGGTCCTGTTGTACGCGAACGAGGTGGTCGCCCGGGTCCCGGAGGAACCGCACGACCACCCCGTGCACGCAGTGGTGACCCCTCAGGGGGTCGTTCGTTTCGACCCGTAGCTACGGCTTCAGGACGAGGGTGTCCTTCGTCGAGGCGTCGACCGCCGCCTTGCCGAAGGACCAGTCGAGCAGCTCGCCCTCGACCCACTTGTCGGTCTGGTCGGTGTAGTTGTCGTGGTACGCGTGGCCCGAGGCGCCGGACAGGTTGATCCAGCGGGACCGGTCCCAGTCGCCGACGTTCACGACCATCCGCATCGACGGGACCCAGATGACGCCGTAGCCGCCGGCCGCGTTCCAGCCGGTCGCGTTGACCGCCGCCTCGCCGCCGCCCAGGTTCCACGGGCCGCGGTTGAGCAGGGACTGGACGAAGCCCGGTCCGGCGGTGCCCAGGGTCTGGTTCTGCAGGGTCAGCTGGTGCAGTCGGCCCCAGCTCCAGGTGGAGACGTCCTTGCCGAGCTTGGCGGTCAGCTCCCAGCGGGCGTCCTCCATGGCGCGGGCGAGCAGCTGGTCACGGGTCTCGGTGGCCTGGTCGGTGCGATTGGCCTCGGTCTTCCACCACTCGCTGTTCTCCTGCTTGAGCAGCGGGCGGACCACCTCGTACCAGCGGTCGCCGCCGTCCGGCTGCGCCGTGTCCCCGTCGCGCTCGCCGCACTCCCACGCCTTCTTGTTCTGCTCGTCGACCGGGAGGCCGGTGAGGTCCGCCGGGCGGACGCTGATGCAGTCGCCCTCGGCCCGCAGCTCCTTGGGCAGCTTGTCGCCGAAGGCGAGCTTGAGGACGTTGCGCCAGACCGCGTTGAAGTACGCGGCGGCGGCCGAGTCGGGCTCCTGGGTGTAGTCCCAGCCCTCGAGGAGCTTCTGCGCCTCGCGGACGTACGGGTCCGAGATGTCGATCTTCAGCAGGAGCGGGTTGAGCAGGGTCGCGATCTCGCTGCGGTTGTCCATCTGCATGGTCCGCATGTCGTCGGGCGAGATCTTCCCGCCGTCCTTGATCTTCGACTCGACGAGGTCGTTGATCCGCTGGCTGCGGGAGCCGTAGCCCCAGTCCGCCGTCAGGAGGTAGGGGTACTTCGCCTTGTCGACGACGGCCTGGTTGGCGGTGACGATGTAGCCGCGGTCGGGGTTCAGCTCGTAGGGCAGCTCGGCGTAGGGGATGTACCCCTTCCACTTGTACGAGGAGTCCCAGCCGGGCGCGGGCACGGTGCCGTCGCCCTTGGCGCGCAGCGGGATCTTGCCCGGTGCCTGGTAGCCGATGTTCTCCGCGTCGGCGTAGATCAGGTTCTGGGACGGGACCTCGAAGTGCTTGGCCGCGGCGCGGAACTGCGTGAAGTTCTTGGCGCGGTTGAGTTCGAAGATCGCGTCCATGGACCGGCCGGGCTGCAGGGCAGTCCACTGCAGGGAGACGGCGTAGCCGGTGCCCCGGTCCGGGGCCGCGTTGCCGACGGGCGCCTTCTGGCCGACCTTCTCCAGCTCGGAGGAGCGGTCGGAGACCAGGGGGCCGTGCTCGGTCGAGCGGATGGTGATCTTCCGGGAGCCGCCGCCCGCGATCTTGATGGTCTCCTCGCGGGTCGTGAACGGCTTGACCTTGCCGTCCACCACGTAGCCCTCGTCCGACACCTTCTCGAGGTACAGGTCGGTGACGTCGGCGCCCAGGTTGGTGAGGCCCCAGGCGACGGTGTCGTTGTGGCCGATGATCACGCCGGGCGTACCGGAGAAGGTGTAGCCGGCGACGTCGTAGCGGCAGGTGGCCGACACCGAGCGGCAGTGCAGGCCCATCTGGTACCAGAGGGACGGCAGCATCGGGGCGAGGTGCGGGTCGTTGGCGAGCAGCGGCTTGCCGGAGGTCGTGTACTGACCGGAGACGACCCACGAGTTCGAGCCGATGCCGTTGCCGTTCGGGCCGAGCAGGGCCGGGATCTCGTCGAGCGTCTCGGAGAGCGCGCCGAGCTGGGTCTGCGCGCCCTGGAGCGCGCCGCCCGCACCGGTACCGTCACCGTCGCCGTTCTTCGACGCCTTGGCCTTCGGGTCGAACTTGCCCGTCTCCTTGTCGACCGCGCCGTTCTGCATGATCGGCTGGTGCAGGTCGGTCGGGTACCCCGGGTACAGCTGCTTGATCTGCGCCGGGCTCAGCCGGCTCGTCATCAGGGAGCGGTCGATCTCGTCCTGCATGTTGCCGCGCAGGTCCCAGGCCATCGCCTTGAGCCAGGCCACCGAGTCGACCGGCGTCCAGGGCTCGATCTCGTAGTCGCCGGTGAGGGTGAGCGCCGCGTACTCCACGGAGACGTCGGAGACGTCCCGGCCCTTGAGATAGGCGTTGACACCCTCGGCATAGGCCTGGAGGTTCTTCTTCGTCTCCGCCGACAGGACCTTGTCGTACTCCTCCTGCGCGACCTGGCGCCAGCCCAGCGTGCGCAGGAAGGCGTCGGTGTCGACCTGGCTCTTGCCGAACATCTCCGAGAGGCGGCCCGCCGTCATGTGACGGCGCACGTCCATCTCGTAGAAGCGGTCCTGCGCCTGGACGTAGCCCTGGGCCCGGAAGAGGTCGGACTCGGTGTCGGCGTAGATCTGCGGAACCCCGTAGGCGTCGCGCTTGACCTCGACCTGGCCGGAGAGGCTGTCGAGCCGGATCTCGCCCGTCGTCTGCGGGAAGGAGCCGCGGACGGTGCTGACGCCCCAGTACCCCCCGTAGCCGACGCCCGAGACCAGTGCGAGGACCAGGACGAGGACGATCAGGCGGGCTCGCCGCCCCTTCTTCTTGGCGGGGGGCGCGGTCGTGTTGGAGGGCATCGCTGTCCTTCGAGGGGCAGGGTGGTCCTGGAGTACGGGAGCAACCTTAGGCGCAGCGTCCGAGCGGCCGGGACGCGGTGTCCCAAGGAGGCCGCCCAAGATCGCACTGGTGATCGAAGGGGCGCAAGGGAGGCGTCAAGAAAACGTTAAAGATTAGGTAAGGTAACGAAGTACCGGCTGCTGGAGGAACGATCCGGCCGCACGTGAGGGGAAGGATCGGGCCACTGACTGTCCACCAGCTCAATGAACTCCTGCTCATCTGCTCGCTCGTGCTGCTCATCGCTGTCGCGGCGGTGCGGATCTCGTCCCGGAGCGGGCTCCCCAGCCTGCTCCTGTACCTGGGAATCGGGATCGCGATAGGACAGGACGGCATCGGCAACGTCGCTTTCGACAACGCCGAGCTGACACAGGTGATCGGCTATGCCGCACTGGTGGTGATCCTGGCCGAGGGTGGCCTGGGCACCAAGTGGAAGGAGATCAAACCCGCGTTGCCCGCGGCGGTCGTGCTGTCGACCGTCGGCGTCGCGGTGAGCGTGGGCATCACGGCGGCCGCGGCCCACTACCTGGTCGGCCTGGAGTGGCGGCAGGCCCTGATCATCGGCGCGGTCGTCTCCTCGACGGACGCCGCCGCCGTCTTCTCCGTCCTGCGCAAGGTCCCGCTGCCCTCGCGGGTGACCGGTGTCCTGGAGGCCGAGTCCGGCTTCAACGACGCCCCGGTCGTCATCCTCGTCGTCGCCTTCTCCACGGTCGGTCCGGTCGACAGCTGGTACGTCCTCGTCGGCACGATCGCCATGGAGCTGGCCATCGGCGCCGCCATCGGCCTCGGCGTCGGCTTCCTCGGGTCCTTCGGCCTGCGGCACGTCGCCCTGCCCGCCTCCGGCCTCTACCCCATCGCCGTCATGGCCATCGCCGTCGTCGCGTACGCGGCCGGCGCCCTGGCCCACGGCTCCGGCTTCCTCGCCGTCTACCTGGCCGCGATGGTCCTCGGCAACGCCAAGCTGCCGCACGCGCCGGCCAACCGCGGCTTCGCCGAGGGGCTGGGCTGGATCGCCCAGATCGGCATGTTCGTCCTGCTCGGCCTGCTGGTGACCCCGTCCAAGCTCGTCGACGACTTCTGGCCGGCGGTGATCATCGGCCTGGTCCTGACGATGGTCGCGCGGCCCATGGAGGTCCTGATCAGCCTGCTGCCGTTCCGCGTGCCCTGGCAGGAACAGGCCCTGATGTCCTGGGCCGGCCTGCGCGGAGCCGTCCCCATCATCCTCGCCACGATCCCGATGGTGTCCGGGATCGAGGGCAGCGAACGCGTCTTCAACATCGTCTTCGTGCTCGTCGTCGTCTACACCCTGGTCCAGGGCCCGACGCTGCCGTGGCTGGCGAAGGCGCTGAAGCTGGGCGACTCCTCCGGCGCCGCCGACCTGGGCGTCGAGTCGGCCCCGCTGGAGCGGCTGCGCGGACACCTGCTGTCCGTCGCCATCCCGGAGGGCTCGAAGATGCACGGCGTGGAGGTCGCGGAGCTGCGGCTGCCGGCCGGAGCGGCGGTCACCCTCGTCGTGCGGGAGGAGAAGAGCTTCGTGCCGGGTCCGGCGACCGTGCTGCGGCGCGGGGACGAGCTGCTCGTCGTCGCGACCGATCCCGTACGGGACGCCACCGAGCGGCGGCTGCGGGCCGTCGGGCAGGGCGGAAAGCTGGCTGGCTGGCTGGGCACGGGCGGCGCGACGGCCGTCACCGAGCCCAAGGGGCCCTCGCACTGGCCGCATCTCCCCTTCACCAAGCGAACGTCCGGTTAATCACAGGCATAGTTTCGAGAGGAAGGGCGTTTTCCCAGGCGGGAAGACGCCCTTCCCTGTACCATGAAGGAACACAGATCGAACCAACTCTGCCTGACGCAGAGCTGGCGCGACCGTATGGCGGCCGAGACGCCCCTCCGCAGTGGGGCCCGGTATCTACCGCAGTTCCGCGCATGAGGACAGCTCTCGGCGGCGCCCGCACCACCGTGCAGGGGCGCGCTACCAGGCGGCAGAAAGGCAAGGACCGTGGTGTCCACGGTCACTTCTGACACGCTTGAGAAGGCCACCGGCGACGGAGGCAAGCAGGGCAAGACCCGCAAGCGCGCCGGATACGGACAGCTCCTTCGTACCCCCGGAGCCCTGTCCTTCCTGCTGCCCGGCTTCGCCGCCCGGCAGCCGTTCGCGATGCTGACGATCGGCATCGTCCTGCTCGTCCAGCACACCACCGGCTCCTACGGCAGCGCCGGCGCCGTCGCCGCCGCGACCGGCGTCTCGATGGCGCTCTTCGCCCCGCAGAGCGGCAAGCTCGCCGACCGCTTCGGCCAGCGTGCCGTCCTGGTCCCCGGCGTGCTCATCCACGCCGCCGCCGTCTCCCTGCTGGTGGTGCTCGCGCTGACGGGCGCCCCGATGTGGGCCCTGTTCCTCGCGGCCGTACCGGCCGGTGCCTCCGTCCCGCAGATCGGGCCGATGGTCCGCGCCCGCTGGGCGGCGAAGCTGGAGAACTCCCCGCTGATGCCGACGGCCGCGGCCTTCGAGTCCGTCACCGACGAGTTCACCTTCGTCGTCGGCCCCGTGCTCGCCACCGCGCTGTGCACCGGTGTGCACCCGGCGGCCGGCCTGATCGCCGAGGCGGCGCTCACGCTCTTCGGCGGCCTGTTCTTCGCCGCCCAGCGGCGCACCCAGCCCGTCCACGGCCTCGTCGCCGCGGCCTCCGCCGAGCCGCACGCCTCCGCGCTCTCCATCCCCGGCGTCCGCGTCCTGGCCGTCGCCTTCCTGGGCATCGGCTCGGTCTTCGGCGGCATGCAGGTCTCGCTGACCGCGTTCAGCGAGGAGATCGGCAACCCCGGCGCCAACGGTCTGCTGTACGGGATCTTCGCCGCGGGCAACATGCTCGCGGGCATCGCGTGCGGCGCCATCGCCTGGAAGATCGGCCCGCGCAAGCGCCTGATCCTGGGCTACGCCGGACTGACCGTGGCCGCCTCGCTGCTCTGGTCCGCGCACTCCGTCCTGCTGCTCGCCGCCCTCGGCCTGATCGTCGGCCTGTGCATCGCCCCGGCCCTGATCACCGGCTACACCATCGTCGAGACCCTGGTCCCGGCCTCCGCCCGGACCGAGGCCTTCACCTGGCTCACCGGCGCCGTGGCGCTGGGCCAGGCGGCGGCCGTGACGGTCGCCGGCCGCCTCGCGGACGAGCACGGCGCGAGCACCGGCTTCCTGGTGCCGCTGGTGGGCACGGCGCTCGCGCTCGCCACCCTCCTGGCGCTGCGCTCGCGGCTGAGCCCCCGGGCTCCCGGGCGGGTCGCGGCACGTGGTATCGGTCACCGAGTGCCGGTGACGGTGGACTGAACCGGCGGAATACGTCACTATGGATCGTCGTTAGCACTCGATGAGTGTGAGTGCCAGGAGGAAGACAAGTGCCGACCTACCAGTACCAGTGCACCGAGTGCGGCGAGGGCCTCGAGGCGGTGCAGAAGTTCACCGATGACGCGCTGACCGAGTGCCCGAGCTGCAAGGGACGCCTGAAGAAGGTGTTCTCGGCGGTCGGCATCGTCTTCAAGGGTTCCGGCTTCTACCGGAACGACAGCCGCGGCTCGTCGAGCTCCAGCTCGCCCGCGTCGAAGCCCTCCACGGCTTCTTCCACGTCGTCGACCTCGTCCTCGTCGTCCTCGGACGCGAAGCCGGCCGCTTCGTCGAACTCGACCACCTCGTCGACTTCGAGCTCCACCACCTCCGCGGCCTGATCGAAGTTCTTACGGAAGCCCTACCGCTGTGCGCGGTAGGGCTTCCGGCATGTCGTGGGCCGTTAATGTGACCGGCATGGCGACCAAGACGACCCACGCGTACGCGGACATCGGTGTGATCGGCGGATCGGGCTTCTACTCCTTCCTGGAGGACGTGGAGGAGGTGGCCGTGGACACCCCGTACGGCAGCCCCAGCGACGTGCTCATGCTCGGCGAGGTAGCGGGGCGGAGGGTCGCCTTCCTGCCCCGGCACGGCCGGAGCCACACGCTGCCGCCGCATCGGATCAACTACCGCGCCAACCTGTGGGCGCTGCGATCGGTGGGCGTACGACAGGTGCTCGGTCCCTGCGCCGTCGGCGGCCTGCGCGAGGAGTACGGGCCCGGGACCCTCGTCGTACCGGACCAGCTGGTCGACCGCACGAAGGCGCGCGCGCAGACGTACTTCGACGGGGAGCCGCTCCCGGAGGCCTGGGGCGGGGCGGTGCCGAACGTCGTGCACACCACCTTCGCCGACCCGTACTGCCCCGACGGACGACGGGTCGCGGTGAAGGCGGCCCGGGGAAAGGGCTGGGATCCCGTGGACGGCGGCACCATGGTCGTCATCGAGGGTCCGCGGTTCTCCACGCGCGCGGAGTCCCGCTGGCACGCCGCGGCCGGCTGGTCGGTGGTCGGCATGACCGGGCACCCGGAGGCGGTCCTCGCCCGCGAACTGGGGCTCTGCTACACGTCGCTCGCCCTGGTCACGGACCTGGACGCGGGCGCGGAGACGGGCGAGGGGGTCTCGCACACCGAGGTCCTGCGGGTGTTCGGCGCGAACGTGGGGCGGCTGCGGGAAGTGCTCTTCGACGCGGTGGGCGCGCTGCCGGACACGGCGGACCGGGACTGCCTGTGCACGCATGCGCACGACGGCTGGGATCTGGGGATCGAGCTGCCGTGACGGCGGCGGGGATTCGCCGGGCCGGACGCCGGATCGGCCGGGTTCCCGCTTCCGCTGTGAATCCCGCTGGACGTCCGCTGTGAATCCCCCTGGGGAGTGAGGGAGTTGTCCACAGACGGCCGTTGATCCACAGGCGGGAGCGGGATTTTCGCCGAGCCGGGATGGTGGGAGCGGTTCTCCGGACGGCCGGAGGACGGTACGACCGACTCGACTCCCGACAGGTGGTGTCCGCGATGACGACCTCTCACTCCCCCGGCACTTCGTCCCTTTCCGTTCCCGCGACGCTCGGTGTCCCACCGTTCGAGCCGCTCAGGGTGGGGGGCGGGCGGCAGCGGTGGCGACGGGCCTTGCGGCGCAGGGGGCGTGCGCCGGCGGCGATCCTCGTGATGAGCGCGGCCGCGCTGGCCGTGGCGGGTGGGGGCGAGGTCTCGGCCGGCCCGCCACGGACCGGGGCGGTGACGCCGGATCAGCGGAAGGCGCCCGCGGTGCGGCTGGTGTCGGCTCCGGTACGGATCGCCGACGCGGCGACCGTGCGGCTGCTGCGGCCCGGGGACCGGGTCGACGTGATCGCCGCGCCCAACTCGCCGATGGGCGAGGCCGGTGAGGCCCGAGTCGTCGCGACGGGCGCCCGAGTGGCCGACGTTCCGCGCACGGGCGAGACTCGTCCGGACGGCGGAGCGCTCGTCGTCCTGTCCGTTCCACGGCCGACGGCGACGGCTCTGGCGGGTGCGGGTGTCACGTCCCGACTGGCGGTGACGTTGTGTTGATTCGCACGGCCTGCCTGCCAAGTAACCGTTCCGTGTGTACGGATTGGACGTCCCCGCGCCCTGCGCGGCCTAATGGCTGGGCTAACCGCACACGTCCATGCACACGCGACGAAAGGCAACCGGGTGAGCCCGAAGAAGGAAAGCGTGATGGCAGGCTTCAAGGCCTTCCTCATGCGCGGCAATGTGATCGACCTGGCGGTCGCGGTCGTCATCGGTGCCGCGTTCACCAACATCGTGAACTCCGTGGTGAAGGGCGTCATCAACCCGCTGGTCGGCGCGTTCGGCACGAAGGACCTGGAGAGCTACCGGTCCTGCCTGAAGGGCCCGTGCCGCGTCGACGACGCGGGGAACGTGGTCTCGGGCATCCCGATCATGTGGGGACTGGTGCTCAGCGCCGTCCTCAGCTTCCTGATCACGGCCGCCGTCGTCTACTTCCTGATGGTGCTGCCCATGGCGAAGTACCTGGCCAGGCGGGCGGCGCACGACAAGGCGAAGGAAGGCGTCCAGGAGACGATGGAGATCAGCGAGCTGGAGGTCCTCAAGGAGATCCGCGATCTCCTGGTCGCCCAGCGCGGCCCCAACGGCGGCGGTACGGACACGGGATCCGGCACGGGCGGCGGTACGGGTACGGGTATGGGCTCCGGCTCGGGTACGGGCACCGGCTCGGGTACGGGGACGCACCCCACCCCCTAGCCGGCGACTCGCACCGGCATCAGAGGTGGTGCGGCGGCTTCTCTTCGAGGAAGCGCGCTAGATCGGCGGAGCTGTCGCTGCCGCCCGGAGGCCGCTCGCCCCACCCGCGGTCCGTATCGTCCGCGGACTGCTGGTCCAGTGGATCATCGAAGATCAGCTTCGGCTTGGTGGTGTTCTCGGGGTTTGACTGTTCGCCGGACTGCTTCACTTCTCGCGGACCGTGGGCGGGGGCGGTGCTCATGTCTTCAGCGTACGCCGGTATCCCGGCCGTGAACCGCCCCGCTCAGCGGTCCTTCGAGTCGAGCAGCCAGAGCCCGAGTACGACGAGGAACGACAGGACGAGGAAGCCGGCACCCCACCAGGCCGTGCCGGTGTCGCCCGCCATCCATTCGTCGACCACGATCGTCAGCCCCCACAGCTGGCCGATGACGACCGTGAGGGCCAGGGCCAGGCGCGCGCTCAGTTTCGAGGAGCGCTCGGGCTCCTGCTCCGTACCGGCGCCGGGGCCCGGGCCGGTGTGGCGGACCCGGGGGTCGCCGTAGCCGCTGGTGGGGCGGATCTGCGGGTAGCGCTCGTGGACGGGGCGGTTCAGGCGCGGCTGCGCGCTCCCCGGGGTGTAGGCCGGGGACGGCGGATACGCGGGGCCGGTGCCGGAGCCCTCGGCGGGGGTTCCGGAGCCCTCGGCGGGGGTGCGGGCGGGGGCCTCGGGGTCGCGGGGGAAAGGGGTGTCGCTCATGTGCGCTCGCTCCTCGTGGCCGCTCCCCGTGCCGAGACCCCCGGGCAGCCGAGGCGCTCCGCCAGGCCGGGCCGGTCCTCGGCGAGCTGGCGGCACAGGCCTTCCTGGACGCTCTCGCCGGACCGGGTCGTGCCGACGGCCCAGACGCTGCCGTCGGCCTCCTCCACCAGGAGCACCTTGGGCAGCGCCCGGGGCGGCGGGCCCGCGGTCACCTCTCCCGTACGGGCGTCGAAGACTCCTTCGTGGCAGGGGCAGTACAGCTCGCCCTCGCTGCCCCGGTCCCTGCGCCAGAGGACGGCGCAGGCGAGGTGGGTGCAGACGGCGGAGTAGCCGGCGAGGGTGCCGTCCTCCAGGCGGACGGCGACCGCCCGGTCCTCCTGCTCGGGGTAGCGGAAGGCCAGGGACTCGCCGGGCAGCAGCTGGTCGGCGATCTTCTTCGGCTCGGGTGTGCCGTCGGCGTCCCCGTGGCGGTGCAGGATGCCGGAGGCGACGCCGATCCCGCCGATGGCCAGGCCGCCGGAGACGGTGGCGACGATCCGCAGGTAGTCGCGCCGGGTGGTGAGCGAGTCGGCGGCGATGCGGTCGTGCAGCGCCTCCTGGGCGGCGTCCGCCGCGCCCGGCCCGTCGGCGGGTGGCTGTTCGGTGACGCTCATCGGACATCCACTCCGTTGATCTCCACGACGGGCAGGCCGCCGGGGACCGGCCACTGGACCTTGTCGGCGGGGACGACCATGGCGACCCCGGTGGAGACGGTGGTCGTGCCGAAGGTGAAGGAGTCGGCGACCTGGACGCCGGGGCGCTCGGCCTGGAGCTCTTCGAGGGTGCCGTAGAAGAGGGCGCCGGTGGGGCAGACGGTGGCGCACATCGGGGCGAGTCCGTAGGCGGTGCGGTCGTAGCAGAGGTTGCACTTCATCTGCAGCTTCGCCTGGAGGTCGATCTTCGGGACGCCGAAGGGGCAGGCGTTGACGCAGTTGGCGCAGCCGATGCAGCGGGTCGTGTCGGCCTGCTGCACGACGCCGTCGGCGGTGACGAGGATGGCGTCGGCGGGGCAGACCTCGGCGCAGGGGGCGACCGGGTCCTCGCAGTGCATGCAGACCGTGGGGAGGGAGGCGACGGAGTGGCCCTCGTCGGGGTAGTCGAGGTGGATCATCGACTTGCCGCGGTGCGAGTCGCACTCGCGGCAGGCCGAGACGCACGCCTGGCAGCCGATGCAGCGCCCGGGGTCGATGAAGATCGTGCGGCCCATCATGAGCGGCGTCAGCTCCTCTCCGCGGTGCCACGGCCCTGCGGGGACGTGGGTGGCAGGGGGTCGGTACGGGAGGCCTGGGTCTCCGGGTAGGCGAGCTGCCCGGGGGCCGTCGGTGGGGCGGGGACCTCGTCGATCGACTCGGCGGCCTCGATGCGGGCCGCGCAGACCTTGTACTCGGGGATCTTGGAGCGGGGGTCGAGGGCGTCGATGGTGAGGCCGTTGGCGGCGGTGGGGGCCGGCCAGTGGTACGGCACGAAGACGGTGTCGGGCCGGATCGCCTCGGTGACGAGGGCGGGGAAGACCTCGCTGCCCCGGCGGGTGACGACGCGGACGGGCTCGCCGTTGCGGAAGCCGTGCGAGGGGTGGACCTCGACCCAGGGGCGCGGGGTCTGTTCGACGAGGGCGCCCAGGCGGCGGGTCTGGTTGCCGGAGAGGAAGTGGGCGACGGTGCGGCCGGTGGTGAGCGAGAGGGGGTACTCCTCGCTGTACGGGTCCATGGGCGGGTGCCACTCGACGACCTGCAGGTGGATCCTGCCGTCCGGGTGGTAGGTCTTCCCGTCCTCGAAGAGGCGGGGGGTGCCCGGGTGGTCGGTGCTGGGGCAGGGCCAGGCGATGCCGCCGGTCTCCTCCAGGCGTTCGTAGGTGATGCCGTAGTAGTCGTTGACCGTTCCGGACGACGCGGTGCGCAGCTCCTCGAACACGGAGCGGGAGTCGGGGAAGTCGAACTTGTCCCCGGCTCCGAGGCGCCTGGCGAGTTCGCAGATCACCCAGGTGTCGGTGCGGACGCCGGCCGGTGGTTCCTGGGCCTTGTTGTGCTTGACGACGCGAGCCTCGGCGTTGGCCATGACGCCCTCGTCCTCGGCCCAGACGGTGACGGGGAAGACGACGTGCGCGTTGGCGGCCGTCTCGGAGAGGAAGAAGTCGAACTGGGCGTGGAACTGGAGGGTGTCGTAGCCGTTCTTGACGGTCGCGTAGTGGGGGAGGGAGACGAACGGGTTGTTGCAGATGCCGATCAGGCCCCGGATCTCCTCGCGCTGCATCTGCCAGACCATCTCCATCATGGAGGTGCCGGCGGGCGGGAGTTCGGACTCGTCGATGCCCCAGATCTCGCAGATCTGGCGGCGGTGCTCGGGGTTGGAGATCGAGCGGCCGCCGGGCAGCAGGTCGGACTTCTGGCCGTGTTCCCGGCCGCCCTGGCCGTTGCCCTGGCCGGTGATGGTGCCGTAGCCGGCGCCGGGCTTGCCGATGTTGCCGGTGGCGGTGCAGAGGTTGATGATCGTCAGGCAGTTCTCGACGCCCTGGGAGTGGTGTTCGACGCCGCGGGCGTGCCAGGCCATGGCCCTGTCGGCGCCGGCGAACATCCGGGCGGTGCGGACGATCTGTTCCTCGGGGACGCCGCAGATCTGGGCGGCGCGGGAGGGCGGGTAGGCCTCCACGGTCCGCCTGACCTCCTCCCAGCCGGTGGCGTGGGCGGCGAGGTAGGCCTCGTCGGTGAGGCCCTCGGCGACGATCACGTTCAGGACGGCGTTGAAGAACGCGGAGTCGGTGCCGGGCTTGAGGGCGACGTGGAGGTCGGCGGTGCGGGCGATGGCCGTCTCGCGGGGGTCGACGACGATCAGGGTGGCGCCGCGGTCCCGGGCTCCCCAGAGGTACTGGGTCATCACGGGAAAGCACTCGCCGACGTTGGAGCCGGCGATGAGGAGGCAGTCGGTGAGGAGGATGTCGGAGAACGGGTTGCCGGCCCGGTCGATGCCGAAGGCCAGCTTGTTGGCGCCGGCGGCGGAGACCATGCACAGGCGCCCGTTGTAGTCGACGTGCCGGGACCTCAGGGCGACGCGGGCGAACTTGCCGACGAGATACGTCTTCTCGGAGAAGAGGCTGGCTCCGCCGAGCAGGCCGAAGGAGTCGTTGCCGTACTCGCCTTGGATGCGGCGGATCTCGGCGACGGTGAAGTCGAGCGCCTCCTCCCAGCTGACCTCCCGGAACTCCTCGTCGCGATCGCGGCGCATGAGCGGGGCGGTGAGCCGGTCGGGGTGGTTGACCTGCTGGTAGGCGTTGATGCCCTTGGGGCAGAGCCGCATCCGGTTGATGTCGTGGTTGCGGGGTTCGACCCCGAAGACCTTGCCCGCGCGGTCGACGCGCAGGTACATGCCGCACTGGACGCCGCAGAAGCAGCAGTGGGTGGGGACGAGCGTCTCGCCGGTCTGGTCGGCGCGCCAGCGGTCGGCGGGGATGCCTCCGGCGTCGCGGAAGTTGCGGGTGCCGCGCGGGGCGATCGAGGGGTCGAGCGGGACGGGGTCCTGCCGGCCCACGTGCTGCTGGGTCACTTGAAGCCCTTCTTGACGTGGGTCAGGTAGGCGTTGCCGCGCATGACGCGCTTGCAGCGGGGGCAGTACTCGGGCCCTTCGGGGAAGCCGAGGTCGAGGTCGCGCATGGTGCCCTGGAGGTTCTCGACGTAGGGGGCGGTGTCGATGGGCTCCTGGCAGCGGCGGCAGGCGAGGGCCTCGTCGCCGTCCTTGCGGCGGGAGGTGTACTTGAAGAGCTGCATGCCGACGGCGGCGGGCCGCTGCACGATGTGGAAGAACTTCCCGAACGGGATGTAGATGAGCGTGAAGACCACCGAGACCATGTGCAGGATCGCCAGGAACTCGTAGCCACCGCCGTGCAGGAAGATCGACGAGAAGGTGAGCAGGAGCCCGGTCACGGAGATGACGATGAGGGCGATCAGGGGCACCAGGTCGTAGGCGAACCGCTGTCCGGTGATCGCGCCGCGGTCCTTCATCCGGCGCCACAGGAAGTACGAGGCACCGGGGATGACGAGGACGGCGGCGACGTCGAGGCCGTGGAACATCAGCCAGCCGACGATGTTCAGGGAGTCGAAGCCGAGGACCTTGAAACCCCAGATCCGCATCTCGTAGCCCGGCCCGGAGCCGGTGGCCGAGGTGAAGGTGAACCAGCCCCAGGTGAGCGGAAAGGTGATCAGGGCGGCCAGGACGCAGCCCCAGAAGATCAGCTGGTGGGCGGCCCATCGGGCGTGGGAGCGGGCGCCGAGGAACTTCTGGAAGCCGAGATAGGTGGCGATCATCCTCGGCAGCGCGGTGGGCGCCTTGCGGAAGTTGGCGGCCGAGAAGAAGGAGCGCCGGCCCTGCTTGAAGAGGCGGCGGGCGCCGGGGGCCGAGATCCACACGGTGTAGCGGTAGGCGACGCCGAAGGCGAGGAAGACGGTGGCGACGGCGTACGGGAGGAGCGCCGAGTCGAAGTCGCGCAGGAGCCGGCTGCCGAGGACGATCGCGACGATCAGCAGGACGGAGACGGCGGTTCCGGCGAGCGCGGCACGGCGGCGCACGTCGGCGGGGGTCTGGTGCCGGCCGTCTACCGGGGGCTGGCGGCGCACGTCGGGGGGTGTCTGGGCGACGGGCGAGGGGCCCTGCGGTGGCTCGGTCACGCGCACACGGTAGGACGGTATGCCCCATTTGGGCATTTCCTGCGGGGCGGGTGGGTGAGCGTGTCGCTCAGACGGCGTCGAGGCCGTGCGAGCGGAAGACGGCCCGGACGCGGACGACCTCGTCCGGGGTCGGGGCGGGGGTGTCGTGGAGGGTGAAGGGCTTGGCGAGTGCTTGCCACTTCGCTTCGCCGAGCTTGTGGAAGGGGAGGATGTCGACGCGCGAGACATTGCCCAGGCCGGCGGCGAAGGCGGCGACTCCCTCGATGTTGTCGGGGGCGTCGGTGAGGCCCGGGACGAGCACGAAGCGGACGTGGACCTCCTGGCCGAGGTCGGCGAGGCGGCGGGCGAAGTCCAGGGTCGGCCGCAGCGGCCGGCCGGTGACCTTCCTGTACGTGTCCGGGTCCCAGGACTTGATGTCGAGCAGGACGAGGTCGGTGTCGCGCAGCAGGGCGTCGGTGGCGCGGGCGCCCAGGAAGCCGGAGGTGTCGAGGGCGGTGTGGAGGCCGAGCTCGTGCTTCATCCGGTGGAGCAGCTCGCCGGTGAAGACGGGCTGGAGAAGGGGTTCGCCGCCGGAGACGGTGGCCCCGCCGCCGGAGGCGGCGATGAAGCGGGTGTACTTCCCGGCTTCGGCGATCACGGCGTCGGCGGAGGTGCGGGCGCCGTCGCGCACCCGCCAGGTGTCGGGGTTGTGGCAGTAGAGACAGGTCAGCGGGCAGCCGGAGAGGAAGGTGACGAAGCGGGTGCCGGGGCCGTCGACGCCGGTCGACAGGTCCCAGGAGTGGACCGAGCCCTCGGAGGCACGGCCGGTCATGGCGGCCGCCGGTGTCGTGGTGGGAGTCGTGACGGGGGGCGTGGTCGTCGTGGTCATGGCAGGCCTCTCCGTTCTGAAGGGGAAGCGGGGCGCCGCGCGCACGGGGCACGCGGCGCCGGGCGTCTACAGCCGGCCGTGGAAGGTGCGGTTGAGGACGTCGAGCTGCTGCTCGCGGGTGAGCCGGACGAAGTTGACCGCGTATCCGGAGACCCGGATGGTCAGCTGCGGATGGTTCTCGGGGTGCTCCATGGCGTCCTTCAGCACATCCCGGTTGAGGACGTTGACGTTCCTTGCTTCTCCACCGTGCGCCCGCGCGTCAGGGGCACGTGAGAGGCCATGGTCGCGACCCGTGCGGGCGGAGGTCCCGTCGGCCTCGGGCCGTACGGACCGCTCGGGCAGCGGTACCGCGCGCCAAAGCACCCGGTGAGGCGGGCGTTCTGGTGTTCTGGGGCGCATGACGCAACCGTTCCTGCCGCTCATCGCGCGGTCTCGTGACGAGGCACATCGGGCCGCCACGCCGCTTGAGCTCTTCTTCGATCTCTGCTTCGTCGTCGCCGTCTCCCAGGCCGGTGCCGAGCTCGTGCACGCGATCGCCGAGCACCACGCCGCCGACGGGATCGCCCACTACGCGATGGTCTTCTTCGCGATCTGGTGGGCCTGGATGAACTTCACCTGGTTCGCCTCCGCGTACGACAACGACGACGTCCTCTACCGCGTCGTCACACTCGTCCAGATCGCCGGCGTCCTCATCCTCGCCGCCGGCGTCTCCCGCGTCTTCGAGGACGACTTCCTCGTCACCGTGCTCGGCTACGTCGTGATGCGGATCGCCCTCGCCTCCCAGTGGCTGCGCGCCGCGCACCACGCCACCGACCCCGCCGAGCGCACGATGTGCCGCCGGTACGCGGGCGGCGTGCTCCTCGTCCAGATCGGCTGGACCGCCTTGCTCTGGGCGCCCGAATCCGCCCGCACGTGGGTCTTCCTCGCCGGGATCGTCGCCGAGCTGGCGGTTCCCGCGTTCGCGGAGAAGGACGTCACCACCCACTGGCACCCGCACCACATCGCCGAGCGCTACGGCCTGTTCACCATCATCGTGCTCGGCGAGACGATCTTCGCGGCCACGATCGCCGTGAAGTCGGGGGTCACGGAGTACGACGCCCTCGACGAGCTGCTCCCGATCGCGGCCGGCGGTCTGCTGCTCGTCTACGCCGCCTGGTGGATCTACTTCGCCGCCCCGGCCCACGTCCGCCTCGCCTCCAACCGGCAGGGCTTCCTCTGGGGATACGGCCACTACCTGATCTTCGCCTCGGCCGCCGCCATCGGCGCCGGGATCGAGGTCGCCGTCGAGCAGGCCGTGGGCAAGGCGCACCTCTCCACCCTCGCCGCCTCCTCGGCGGTGACGATCCCCGCCGCCGTCTTCCTGCTCTGCGTGTGGCTGCTGCACGCCCGCTACTTCAAGGTCGGCATCGCACAGCAGCTCGTGCTGCCCGTCGCGAGTCTGGCGATCCTGATGTGTACGTTCGCCGGCCGCTGGGCGGTCCTGGCGGCAGGCCTCGTCGCGGCGGCGACCGTGGCGGTCGGCGTGACGCTGGCCTCGCGCAACCCCCTCACTCGCGGCGCGAGCCCCGGGCACTGACCGAACTCCCGTGGTACGCAGGGACCATGACCATGACGAACCATGACGCAATCACGGACGTGGCCGGGCTGCGGGTCGGCCACGCGCGCGTGGAGGGTCCGGGGGCCCTGAGCGGGACCACGGTCGTCCTCGCCCCGGAGGGCGGGGCGGTGGCGGCCGTGGACGTGCGCGGCGGCGGTCCCGGCACCCGGGAGACCGACGCGCTGGACCCCCGTAACCTCGTCCAGCGGATCGAGGCCGTGGTCCTGACCGGCGGCAGCGCGTACGGGCTCGACGCGGCCGGCGGGGTGATGGCCTGGCTGGAGGAGCGCGGCCGAGGGGTACGGGTCGGGCCCGAGCCCACGCACGTGGTCCCGGTGGTCCCCGCCGCCTGCGTCTTCGACCTGGGCCGGGGCGGCGACTTCTCCGCGCGGCCCGACGCGGCCACCGGGCGGGCCGCCGTGGAGGCCGCGGCGGCGACGGAGCTCCACGCGCGCGTGGAGACGGGCGCGGTCGGCGCGGGCACCGGCGCCGTGGTCGGCGGGCTCAAGGGCGGCGTCGGGACGGCGAGCACGGTCCTGGAGTCGGGGATCACGGTCGGCGCGCTCGTCGTCGTCAACGCGGTCGGCTCGGCGGTCGACCCGGAGACGGGGGTGCTGTACGGGGAGCTGTTCCAGGGCCGTCGTCCCGCCTGTCCGGAACCGGCCGTACAGGAGGCCGCACGGCGACGCCTCGCCGAGGCTCGCGCCCGGAGCACCCCGCCGCCCCTCAACACCACCCTCGCGGTCGTGGCGACGGACGCCGACCTGACCCGGGCGCAGGCGCAGAAGTTGGCGGGCACGGCGCACGACGGCATCGCGCGCGCCGTCCGTCCGGTGCACCTCCTCAACGACGGGGACACCGTCTTCGCCCTCGCGACCGGCGACCGCCCACTGCCTGCCGAGGCCGGGCCGCTCGCCCTCAACGCCGTCCTCGCGGCGGGCGCGGACGTGGTGACGCGGGCGATCGCGCGGGCGGTCCGGGACGTCGCCGAGGGGGTCGCCGGGCCCGGCGGAGAGTTCCCGGCGCACCGCGAGCTGTACGGACCCGACCGCACTGTCGACTCGCCGTCCAACAAGGGGAGTTGACGGCTTGAGCGGCCGGCGCGGGGGAACTTTCCGCGCGCCCCCCTCGTTTTGCCGAACCCGGACACGATGTCAGACCCAGGGACTACGTTTAGCAAGCACCAAGTGACATGCGGCGACGGCCTGGAGACCCCCTTGAACGATCCGCAGGATCATCACGATCCCTACGAGACGACCGAGACGCACCTCGCGCGGCTCCTCGGCCGGGCGCTCAACTCCTTCGACCTCCCCGACAGCACGATCGAACGCCTGGAGACGGCGTTCGCCCACTCCAGCTCGCTGCACTCCTCGCACCACAGCGCCTCGCTGCACCGCACGACGTACCGCCACACCTATCTGCTCGCCGACGGCACGGCGCTCGGACTGTGGGAGCTCGTGCACAACTCCGGCCGGGACGGCGCCGAGCAGCACGAGCTGTACGCGGACGAGGCGGAGGCCCGGCTCGCAGCGTCCCGACTGCCGACCCGCTTCTCCCCGGGCTGGGGGGTGGAGCGCTCCGCCGGCCTGGACTTCGACGAGGACAGCGACCTGGAGCTGCTGAGCGCGCTGCTGTCGCGCCCGATACCGAAGCAGCCCCGGATGTACGTCCCGGACAACTCCCCGGACCACGCCCGCCGGGTCCTGCGCCGCGCGGAGAACCCGGACCGGCCCGGCGAGGAGACGGCGCGCCGGCTCCGGATGGCGTACGCCCACCACATCACCCAGGCCTTCGGTCGGCTGCGCACGGCGGAGGGCGGCCGGGACGCCGGATTCACGCTCTACGAGCACGCGTTCCTGCTGCTCGACGGCAGCGAACTGAGCCTGTGGGAGGTGGAGCACACGGCGACCCCGGACGGCCGCCACATGTGCGAGGTGTACGGCGACGAGCACACGGCCCGCGAGGCGATGGAACACCGCGCGCGCGTGCGCTAGCGATCGGCCGGTCGGCTCGGGCGGCTCGGTCGGGCGGCCGGCTCGGGCGGTCGGGCGGGCGGGCGGCTCGGTCGGTCGGTCGGGCGGTCGGTCGGTCGGTCGGTCGGTCAGAGGCTCGGGGTCGGCTCCGCACCCGCCGCGTGCGGGGCCGGCACGAGCTTGCGGAGCGCGAACTCACGGTTGGCGTGCGTCTGTCGCCGGTAGACCTCCGGCAGGTCCGGCAGGGCGAGGAGCCGGTCGCAGGCCGCGAGGGAGGCGGCGTGGTCGCCCACCCAGTACGAGGTGATCGAGTACTCGAAGAGCAGCCCCCACCGGTAGACCCACGGCTGGATGAAGAGCAGATCGTCCGGCGGCTCCCGGTCGACGACGGCGGAGACGACCGCGTGCGCGGAGTGGTGGCGGCCCATCAGCCGTAGCCGCGAGGCCAGTTCGTAGCAGGCTTCGAGCCGCTGAGGCCGCGCGTCCCAGGCGCGCGAGAGGGTGTCCATCGCCGAGGGCCAGTCGCCGGACTCGGCCCGCAGGACCCCTGCCTGGAGCAGCGCGTAGTACACCTCCTCCACCCAGCCGCCCATGGCCGCCCGGCGCTCGTAGAGCGCGATCGCCTCGGCGGTGCGGCCCAGGTCGCGCATGGTCTGGGCGAGGTAGAAGACCGTACGGACGTTGGTGGGGTCGCGTTCGAATTCGGCGGTCAGGAGCCGGGCGTCGCGTTCGAACTTGTCGTGGCGGGAGCCCCCGTCGGCGTGGTCCTCGATGACGAGCGCGTCGAGGTTCTCCTGGACGTGGTCCTGGTCGGCGGTGAGGTACTCATGGGTGACGCCTTCGTACCGCCACGGCAGGTCGCCCCTGACCAGGCGCTTGATGCGGTACTCGACCACGCCCTCGTGGCGCAGCATGTAGGCGTCGGCGGTCAGCGGGGGCAGAGGGCCGTCCTGGCGCAGGACGAGGTCGGCGTCGAGGAGCAGGAGATAGTCGGCGCGGCCTCGCGCATGGGAGATGTTCAGGCTCCGGTTGTGCCCGAAGTTCACCCACGGCTCCTCGTGGAGCTCGCCGGGGATGCCGTCGAGCGCCTTGCGGATCAGCTCCTGGGTGCCGTCGGTCGAGCCGGTGTCGGAGATGACCCAGGTGTCCACCAGGTCACGGACGGAGGCGAGGCACCGTTCGATGACGCGTGACTCGTTCTTGACGATCATGCACAAGCAGAAGGACGGCTTCACGGCAACACCGCTTCCGGGGGTCGGTCGGGCAGCGACCGTACGCAGGGGCTTGGGGCGCGGCGGGAAGGCACGCCGACGGGCGCCCAGGAGTTCGCTATCGCGTACGCGTCCATTGGGATCTCACCGATAGGCCATGGCGTTGAGAGCGCGCCGGAGCCGTCAAGACTTCGCGACCGCGATCCGATGATCGTATGGGAGGCCCTGAGGGCTTCCGTGACAGCACACCCGATCCGGTTGAAGAAGGAGCAGTGCATGAGTCCTGATTCCAGGACCAGGTCCTCGCTGGGACCGCTTCCCCGTCGGCGCGCATGGCTGGGCGGCAGCGCCCTCGCCTCCGTCGCGCTGGTGCTCACGGGGCTCGCGACTCCGGCGGTCGGTGACGTACGGAACGTGGGCACGGAGGGTGCTCCGATCGACGTACGGGAGATGTACCCGTACGTCGACGGGGCCACGGGCGACGACTGCGAGGAGCCGCCGCACCACGAGAACGGTGGGCCGCCCCCGCCGCACCACGAGAACGGTGGACCGCCCCCGCCGCACCACGAGAACGGTGGACCGCCGCCGCGCGAGGAGGGTGGCCCGCCGCCGCGCGAGTACCAGGGACCGCCACCCGGTCACGGCGGACTGCCGATGCGGGGGGTGCCGGGCGACGTCCAGCAGTTCCTGGACCAAGAGATCGGCCGGCTGTGGGGCGGTGCCCCGAGCCAGTTCCGCTCGATGCCACCGGCCTGGGGCGGCCCGGAGCACTGCCCTGAGGGCCCGACAGGCCCACCGGGTCCCCCCGGCCCGGAGGGCCCCAAGGGCGACACCGGCGCCACGGGCGACATCGGCCCCACGGGCCCCCAGGGCCCGAAGGGCGACACGGGGGCCACGGGGTCGACCGGAGCCACCGGCTCGACCGGACCCACCGGGCCCTGTGCCGACATCGACATCTACGCCCCCTCCGGCACCGAGGACTTCCAAGCCGTGCTCAGCAACGGCAAGGTGTTCGCCGGCCGGGCTCCCTCACTCGGCGGAACCATCGTCTGGAGGGACCTCACCAACCCCACCACCGTCGGCATGGACGCCGCCAACCCCAACTATCCCCCGGGGGTGTGCGCCGTCGGCATCGAGGCGCAGGGCGACGACGCGTACATCAAGGTGCTCACGGTGAACGGGCAGGTGTGGCAGACCCACGGTGACGTCAACGGCAACAACTTCGTCTGGGACGAGGGCTGGTTCCAGCAGACGCCGCTACCGGCGGCGCAACCCACCACCAGGTTCGCGCGCGGCATGGTCCATCCAGGGGTCGTGAACCGCTCCTGACCGGCGTACCGGACACACCCGAGGGGCGGTGCGCTCGCCACGCACCGCCCCTCGGGGCCGTCTCGGGACCGGTCAGGCCGCCACGGTCACCTTCGCCTCGGCGGCCTCAGGCCGTTCCCCGGCCGCCACCACCTCCGGGGCCGGCTTCCGCGCGCCCTTGAGGAGGATGACGAGCGCGGCGCTGACGAGCGTGCCCGCGACGATCGCGACCAGGTAGAGCAGCGGGTTGCCGATCAGCGGGACCACGAAGATGCCGCCGTGCGGGGCCCGCAGGGTGCATTCGAAGGCCATCGACAGGGCGCCGGTGACCGCTCCGCCGGCCATCGCCGCCGGGATGACCCGCAGCGGGTCGGCCGCGGCGAACGGGATCGCGCCCTCGCTGATGAAGGAGGCGCCGAGCACCCAGGCCGCCTTGCCGTTCTCCCGCTCGGTCTTGGTGAAGAGCTTGCCGCGCACGGTCGTGGCCAGTGCCATCGCGAGCGGCGGCACCATGCCCGCGGCCATCACGGCGGCCATCACCTTCAGGGAGCCCTCGTTCGGGGTGGCGAGACCGCCGACCGCGAAGGCGTACGCGACCTTGTTGACCGGGCCGCCGAGGTCGAAGCACATCATCAGGCCGAGGATCACGCCGAGGATGATCGCGTTGGCGCCGGAGAGGCTGGAGAGCCAGTCGGTCAGGGCGCTCTGGAGGCTCGCGATCGGCTTGCCGATCACCAGGAACATCAGGAAGCCGACGACGATCGACGCGAGCAGCGGGATCACCACCACCGGCATGATCCCCCGCAGAGCCGCGGGCACCTTCACCTTCTGGATGGCGAGGACCGTCCCGCCCGCGATCAGACCCGCGGCCAGGCCGCCGAGGAAGCCCGCGTCGATGGTGAGGGCGATCGAACCGCCGACGAAGCCGGGTACGAGGCCTGGCCGGTCGGCCATGCCGTACGCGATGTAACCGGCGAGGACCGGGACGAGGAAGGCGAACGCGAGGCCGCCGATCTGGAACAGCAGCGCGGCCCAGCTGTCGGCCTGGCCCCAGGCGAAGTGCTCGGCGACGGAGGGGGCCTTGTCGATGTCGTAGCCGCCGATGGCGAAGCCGAGGGCGATCAGGAGACCGCCGGCGGCGACGAACGGGACCATGTAACTCACGCCGGACATGAGCCACTTACGGAGCTTGGTGCCGTAGCCCTCCTCGGGCTCGCCCGCGCTCTCGACCGGGGTCGGCCTCCCGGCGTCGGGGGCGGTGACCTCGCCGCGTTCGGCCTTGCGGCGGACCTCGGCGATCAGCTCGGCGGACCGGTTGATGCCCGCCTTGACGCCCACGTCGACGGTCGGCTTTCCGGCGAACCGTTCCTTCTCCCGTACGGGCACGTCGTGCGCGAAGATCACGCCGTCGGCGGCGGCGACGACCGCCGGGTCGAGCCGGGTGAACCCCGCGGACCCCTGCGTCTCGACGACGACCTCGACTCCGGCCGCCTCACCGGCCTTTTCGAGCGCCTCGGCGGCCATGTAGGTGTGGGCGATGCCCGTGGGGCAGGAAGTGACGGCGACGACCCGGAAGCCTGCGACAGGGGCGGCCGCCGGGGCGGCGGGCGCCGCCGCGGCGGTCTCCGCCGGCTCCGACTCCGGCGACGTCGCCTCCTCCCCCGCGATCAGCGCGGCCGCCCCCTGGGGCGAGGTCGCCGACCTCAGGGCCGTCGTGAACTCCTCGTTCATCAGTTGGCGGGCCAGGGAGGACAGGATCGTCAGGTGGGCGTCGTCCGCTCCTGCGGGGGCCGCGATCAGGAAGATCAGGTCGGCCGGGCCGTCCGGGGCGCCGAAGTCGATGCCGGAGGGTGAGCGGCCGAAGGCGAGCGTGGGCGCCGTGACGTGCGCGCTGCGGCAGTGCGGGATGCCGATGCCGCCGTCGAGGCCGGTCGGCATCTGGGCCTCGCGGGCGGCGACGTCCGCCAGGAAGCCGTCGAGGTCCGTCACCCGGCCGAGCGCGACCATGCGCTCCGCGAGCGAGCGGGCCGCCGCTTCCTTCGTTCCGGCGGACAGGTCGAGATCGACCAGGTCCGCGGTGATCATCTGGCTCATCGCGGGCTCCCTTGCTCGCTGAGTTCTCGGTCGAGAGGTACGTCGGCGGTCACGGTGACCGCCGCCGGGTTCAGATCGGCCGGCGTGGGCATCTCGCTGCCCGGCAGCTGGACCGCCGCCGCGCCGTGCGCGACCGCCGCCGCCAGTGCGTCGGGGCCTTCGCCGCCCGCCGCGAGGAATCCGGCCAGGGACGCGTCCCCCGCGCCCACGTTGGAGCGGACGGCGTCGACCTCCGCCGCCCCGAACCAGGTGCCGTCCGCGGTGACCAGCAGCTGGCCGTCCGCGCCCAGGCTGGCGAGCACGGCGCCCGCCCCGCGCTGGCGCAGCTCCTCCGCCGCCTTCAGGGCGTCGCCGACGGTCGCCAGGGGCCGGCCGACCGCCTGGGCCAGTTCGTCGGCGTTCGGCTTGACGACGTCCGGCCGGGCCGCGAGGGCGGCGAGCAGGGAGGGGCCCGAGGTGTCCAGGGCGATCCGGGCGCCGGCGCCGTGGGCACGGGTGACCAGTTCGGCGTACCACTCGGGCGCGAGGCCGCGAGGCAGGCTGCCGCAGCAGGCGATCCAGTCCGCCGCCGGGGAGTAGGCCCCGACCGTGGCGAGGATCGTCTCGGACTCCTCCGAAGTGAGCCGCGGGCCCGGCGCGTTGACCTTCGTCAGCGTGCCGTCCGGTTCCGCGATGGCGATGTTCGAGCGGGTGTGGCCGGCCACCGGTACGGGTGCGACCTCGATCCCCTGGTCGGCGAGGAGTTGGGCGACGAGCGCGCCGGGCGCCCCGCCGAGCGGGACGACGGCCACGGTGCGGCGGCCGGCGGCGGCGACGGCCCGCGAGACGTTGACGCCCTTGCCGCCGGGGTCCATCCGCTCGGCGGAGGCCCGCAGCACCTCGCCGCGCTCCAGGGCCGGGACCTCGTACGTCCGGTCGAGGGAGGGGTTGGGGGTGACGGTGAGGATCATGTGCGTACGACTTCCGTTCCCGCGGCCTCGATCGCCGCGGCGTCCTCGGGGCTGAGCCCGCTGTCGGTGATGAGCAGGTCGACGTCGGTGAGGGCGCCGAAGCGGGCGAAGTGCTCCTCGCCGTGCTTGGCGGAGTCGGCGAGGAGCACGACCCGGCGGGCGGAGGCGATCACGGCCCGCTTGACGGCGGCCTCGGCGAGGTCGGGGGTGGTGAGCCCGTGCTCGGGCGAGTAGCCGTTGGCGCCGAGGAAGGCGACGTCGGCGCGGATCTCGCCGTAGGCCCGCAGCGCCCAGGCGTCGACGGCGGCTCGGGTACGGTGCCGGACCCGGCCGCCCACGAGGTGGAGGTCGATGCCGGGGTGGTCGGCGAGCCGGGCGGCGACGGGCAGGGCGTGGGTGACGACGGTCAGTCCGCATTCGAGGGGGAACCCGGCGGCGAGGCGGGCGACGGTGGTGCCCGCGTCGAGCACGACGCTGCCCTCCTCGGGGAGCTCGGCGAGGGCGGCCCGGACGATCCGGCCCTTCTCGTCGGCGGCGGTCGCCTCGCGCTCGGCGAGATCGGGCTCGAAGTCGAGCCGCCCGGCCGGTATCGCGCCGCCGTGCACCCGGCGTACGAGTCCGGCCCGGTCGAGGGCCTTGAGGTCGCGCCGTACGGTCTCGGCGGTGACCTGGAACTCTTCGGCGAGGGAGAGGACGTCGACGCGTCCGCTCTCGCGGGCGAGCCGGAGGATCTCTTGCTGTCGCTCGGGTGCGTACATGTGGTTTTGCATCCGTTCCATGCCCGAACCTGTGGTTTCTCTTGCAGACTACGCCCGCCTTTCCCCGAAGTAAACAGACTCGGGCATCGAAACGGACACGAACGGAGATGGCGGGCGACGGACGACGAAGGGCCCCGGCGCCCCGGGAGATCCATCCCGGGGC
>NZ_JBSGWV010000010.1:115504-158679 GCF_053609105.1 Streptomyces sp. NPDC054975 | reverse complement strand
CGTCGGCGCGCGCCGTGACGGAGGCTCACTTGGGCTTGTTCGCCTGGCGGCGCGTCCGTCGCTTCAGCGACTGCCGCTCGTCCTCGCGCAGACCACCCCAGACGCCCGTCACCTGGCGGGAGTCGTCCATGGCCCAGCGCAGGCATTCCGCGCGCACGGGACACCCCCGGCAGACCTCCTTGGCCTCCTCGGCCTGGATCAGCGCCGGTGCGCCGGTCCCCACCGGGAAGAAGAGGTCGGGGTCGACGTTCTGGCAGGCTGCTCGTGCTCGCCAGCTCTCCACCATCAGTTCCTCCTGTCACATGGGAGTTCGTCTGCCCGTCCGCGGGACCGGGCTCTACGGCCGCGCGAACAGGCGAGAGGTCTCGGCCGCCCAGTCGATCCGCGCGGCCTCGCTTCCGTCGGGCACGGCGGCGTACGTCTCACCCAGCCAGGCCCGCAGGCGCTCGCGGTCGATGTCGACCACGGCGTGCGCGCCGGCCGGACCCAGCCGCATACGGACGCGCCCTTCACTGCCGCCACAGCGCAGCGGCCACAGCCGAACGTCACCCTCGCCGGTCATGACGCGGCACCCGGAGCGCAACAGCTCCCGGGAGAGGGTCCAGACGACGACCATGCCCAGGGGCGGCCGGAACGTGACACGTACGGCCCACGGGTCGTCGGGGTCGTAGTGGAACGTGGCGGCCACGGGCAGGTCGATCCCTTCCTGCACATGAAGGGCGGTGGTGTGCCACGACCGCACCGGGGGTGCCGGGGGCCGCGGGGCGGTCTCGTGCCGACTCGATTCGGACATCGTCACCAAGTTCCTCCGGGGACATCGCGCCGCCGCCCGAGCGGCGACACCGGTCCTCCCCCTCGTAACCGCCGACGCGGATTTCACGCACGCCAGCGGCGAGAGGGGCGTGAAATCTTGCCAATGGCCGAAATTGCGCCGGTGTTTGCGTGGTGGACGAACCCTGTCGTCGACGTCACCTTCCGACGCGGAGAGCCTGTTCCGCCCAGGGCGCCCCCGTACGGCAGCAGGGCCCGGCCCGCGACGTGCGGTCCGGACCCTGCTCCGGGCGGTGCCGCCCTGGGGCGGCGGCGTGTCAGCTCTCGGTGGTGTCGTCGCTCGCCTGCCCGGCGCCCTCGGCCGCGGCCGCCTTCTCGCGCATCTTGCGCACCAGCTCCGCCTTCCGGTCGGCGGCACCCTGGCGGTCGAGGTTGCGGTGCGGACCGTTGTTCTGCCGTTCGGCGCGGGACAGCTTCTTGCGCTGGCCGCCACCCTGGCCCACGGGGTTGTTGATGTTCTTGCTGTCGGTCACGGGTTCTCCCGGTGATGAGGTGAGTGATCTACGGACGGGTTCCGGCGGCCCGGATGTGTTCTACAGCCAGTCCCGCCTTTTGAAGATCACGTACAGGCTCGTACAGACCACGGCCATCAGCACGATCGCGAACGGGTAACCGCCGACCCAGTGCAGCTCCGGCATGTTGTCGAAGTTCATGCCGTAGATGGTTCCGACCAGTGTGGGTGCGAAGAGGATGGCCGCCCAGGAGGAGATCTTCTTGATCTCCTCGTTCTGTTCGAAGCCCGCCTCCGCCAACGCCCGCATTTCCGCGTTCTGTTGCTGCGTCACCAGGGTCGCGTTCACCGTCAGGATTTCCGTCAGGGCCTGGCGGAAGCCGTCCACGCGTTCGCTGGTGTGGGTGACGTGGTCGGCCACGTCGCGGAGGTAGCGCTGAAGCTCCTCGTCCGTGCCGTACTTCGCGAAGCCTGCCATCAGGCCGTGCAGCATGCCCACCAGGGGGCGGGTCGCGCGCTGGAACTCCACCATTTCCCTGGAGAGTTCGTAGATGCGGCGCGAGACCGCCGGGTCGCCGCCGAAGACCTCGGTCTCGATCTCGTCGATGTCGTTCTGCACGCCCGCCACCACCGGGGCGTAGCCGTCGACCACCGCGTCGAGGATCGCGTACAGGACCGCCTCCGGGCCGAGGGCCAGCAGGTCCGGGTTCTCCTCCATGCGGTGGCGGACCGCCGAGAGGTCCGGCGCCGCGCCGTGGCGGACCGTGATCACGAAATCCTGGCCCACGAAGATGTGGAGTTCGCCGAAGTCGACCTCCTCCTGGGCGTCCAGGTAGCGGGCCGCCCTCAGGACCACGAAGAGCGTGTCCCCGTACCGTTCCAGCTTCGGCCGCTGGTGGGCCTCCAGCGCGTCCTCCACCGCCAGTTCATGCAGGTCGAACTCGCCCGCCAGGGAGTGCAGTTCGGACTCCGTCGGGCGGTGCAGGCCGATCCACGCCATGCCGTCCGGGTATTCGCGCAGCTGGCGGAAGGTGTCGGACAGGGTGTCGGGGGACGCCACCTTGCGGCCGTCGCGGTAGAGGGTGGCCTGTACCACGGCCCCCGGCTCGGGCGGCTGCGGCTCCGGGCGGGGCGCGCTCGCCGGCGGTTCCGGCTGGCGGCGCCAGGCTGCGCGGGGGCGACGCTCCGACATGTGGGGGGTCCGTCTCCGTGTGCGTGATGATCGTGGCCAGGTCTCCCGGCAGGATATACGGGGCGAATTACGGCAGCGCGGCGGGCGGCCCCCGTCCTCTTTGCGCACGGGCGGCGGCCGCCTCCCGTCCCGTTGCGGACGCAAGCTGTCCGCAAGCGCGAGTAGCGTGCCGTTCATGGCCTCGACCTCGACGAACCCGGTCCTTTCCACCCGCGCCCTGGGCCGCGCCACTCTGGCCCGCCAGCTCCTCCTCGAGCCCGCCGCGATGTCCGCCAGGGACGCCGTCTCCCACCTCCTCGGGCTCCAGGCGCAGAACGTGAAGCCGCCGTACTACGCCCTCGCCGCCCGGCTCTCCGGCTTCCGCCCCGAGCACCTCTCCGACCTCATGGAGTCCCGCGAGGTCGCCCGGATCGTCACCATGCGCTCCACCATCCACACCCACACCGCCGAGGACGTCCTCACCCTCCGCCCCCTCGTCCAGCCCGCTCGCGACCGCGAGCTCACGATCTTCCGCACCGGCCTCGCCGGCGTCGACCTCGACCGCCTCGCAGCCCTCTCCCGCGCCCTCGTCGAGGAGGAGCCCCGCACCCCCAAGGAGATCCGCGAGGCCCTGCTCGCCCACTGGCCCGACGCCGACCCGCAGTCCCTCTCGGTCGCCGCCCGCTGCCTGCTGCCCCTCGTCCAGGTCGCCCCGCGCGGCCTCTGGCGCCGCAGCGGGCAGGTGCGGCTCACCACCGCCCAGGCCTGGTTCGGCAAGGCCGACGAACCCGCGCCCGACGTCGCCGACGTCGTCCTGCGCTACCTGGCCGCCTTCGGGCCCGCCTCCGTCAAGGACATGCAGACCTGGAGCGGTCTGACCCGCCTCCGCGAGGCCTTCGAGCGCCTGCGCCCGCGCCTCCTCGCCTTCCGGGACGAGCACGGCGTCGAACTCTTCGACCTCCCCGACGCCCCGCGCCCCGACCCCGACACCCCGGCCCCGCCGCGCTTCCTTCCCGAGTTCGACAACCTTCTCCTCTCCCACGCCGACCGCACCCGCTTCGTCCCCGCCGAGGCCCGCAAGCGCAGCTGGAAGGGGAACCAGGCCTACTCCGTCTTCCTCCTCGACGGCCTCCTCGCCGGGCTCTGGCGCCTGGAGGAGACCAAGGAGCTCACGACGATGACCATCCAGCCCTTCGGCCCCACCGCCCCGGCCCGGCGAGCCGAACTGGAAGCCGAAGCCGAGCGCCTGCTGCGGGTGATGGGGCGGCAGGATGTTCCGTACGAGGTGGTCTTCGGGGTGGTGGACCAGTAACCGGCCCCCGCGGTGGCGGACGCGTCGGTCTCCGGCATCCCCTACGGCAGCAGCCCCGCCCTCCTCGCCGCCACCACCGCCTCCAGGCGCGTGTGGGCCTCCAGCTTGCGCATCGTCGAGCGCAGGTAGCCCTTCACCGTCTCCGGGCGCAGCCCGAGACGGTCCGCCGCCGCGGCGTTCGTCGCGCCCGATGCCACCGCCGCCAGGACGTCCAGCTCGCGCGGCGTCAACGTCACCCCGGGCGCGCCCGCCCGCCCCGCCGTGGCCGTCTCCAGGCGGCCGCACACCTCAAGCAGCCGGGCCCGCAGCTCCGGGTCCGAGACCTGGGGGGCCAGTGCGCGCAGCTCGCCGTGGGCCTGCCGGACCTCCTCCCGCGACGGCCCCGGCGCCGGGCTCCCCGCCCCTGGCCTCAGCTCCCGCACCTCGTCCCGTACCGCCAGCGCCTGTTCCACGTCCCGGGCCGCCGCCACCGCCGCGTCGAAGACCCGGTCGCCGAGCGGCAGCGCGTCCCGCAGGGCCCCGTACAGCACGCCCCGCACCTTCCGGCGTACGACGACGGGCACCGCGATCACCGAGCGCAGCCCCTCCGCCGACACCGGAGCGTCGTACTCGTGCGTGATGTGCCGCGCCGACGGGTAGTCCACGACCGCGCACGGCCGCGACAGCGCCACGCACCTCCCGCCCAGGCCGCTGCCCGCCGAGATCGCGAGGCCCCGCAGGGCCGGGGTCAGGGCGCCGTTCAGCTCCGCGATCCGCAACCGGCGGTCGTGCAGCAGTCCACCGAAGACGATCTCCAGGCCCGTGGACCGGCGCAGCCGCAGCAGCGCCGCCCGCATCTCCACCGATTCCGTCAGCTCGGGCACGCGACTACTCCTTCACCCCCGAACGGGGGTAGTGAGACCTGGGTCACCGATTACACGATGTCCGTGACCGGTCCCGCAACGAGGAGGACACATGACGGCTACCACCGCGACGGAGAGCTTCCGGGCCGCCCGCGACTTCCTGCTCCAGCACCGCGAGGACTACGAGTCGGCGTACGAGGGATTCGCCTGGCCCCGCCCCGAACGGTTCAACTGGGCCCTGGAGTGGTTCGACGTCATCGCGGCCGGCAACGACCGGACCGCCCTGCACATCGTCGAGGAGGACGGCTCCGAGACGAAGGTGAGCTTCGCCGAGATGGCCTCCCGCTCCGACCGAGCCGCCAACTGGCTGCGCGCACACGGCGTTCGGGCCGGTGACCGGATCATCGTCATGCTCGGCAACCAGGCCGAGTTGTGGGAGACCGCGCTCGCCGCGATGAAGCTGCGCGCCGTCGTCCTCCCCGCCACCCCGCTCCTCGGCCCCGCCGACCTGCGCGACCGCGTCGAGCGCGGCCGGGCCCGGCACGTCGTCGTGCGCGCCGAGGACACCGCCAAGTTCGACGACGTGCCGGGGGAGTACACCCGGATCGTCGTAGGGGGAGAACGGGACGGCTGGGTTCCGTACCACGAGGCCAGGAGCGCCTCCGACGCCTTCGAGGCCGACGGCGTCACCCGCGCCGACGACCCGCTGATGCTGTACTTCACCTCCGGTACGACCGCCCGCCCCAAGCTCGTCGAGCACACCCACACCTCGTACCCCGTCGGCCACCTCGCCACCATGTACTGGATCGGGCTCAAGCCCGGCGACGTGCACCTCAACATCTCCTCGCCCGGCTGGGCCAAGCACGCCTGGTCCAACCTCTTCGCCCCCTGGAACGCCGAGGCGACCGTCTTCATCCACAACTACACGCGCTTCGACCCGGCCCGTCTGATGGCCGAGATGGACCGCAACGGCGTCACCAGCTTCTGCGCCCCGCCCACCGTCTGGCGCATGCTGATCCAGGCCGACCTCAGCGGGCTCACGCGCCCGCCCCGCGAGGTCGTGGCGGCCGGTGAGCCGCTCAACCCCGAGGTCATCGAGTCCGTGCGCCGGGCCTGGGGCGTCACCATCCGCGACGGGTTCGGGCAGACCGAGACGGCCGTCCAGGTCTCCAACAGCCCCGGCCAGCGCCTCAAGGAGGGCTCCATGGGCCGGCCGAGCCCCGGGTTCCGGGTCACCCTGGTCGACCCGGTGAGCGGCAAGGCGGACGTGGACGAGGGCGAGATCTGTCTCGACCTCTCCACCGACCCGGTGGGCCTGATGACCGGCTACCACGGCGACCCGGAGCGTACGGCCGAGGCGATGGCGGGCGGCTACTACCGCACCGGCGACATCGGCTCGCGGGACGAAGAGGGATACATCACCTACATCGGGCGGGCCGACGACGTCTTCAAGGCCTCCGACTACAAGATCTCGCCGTTCGAGCTGGAGAGCGCGCTCCTGGAGCACGAGGCGGTTGCCGAGGCGGCCGTCGTTCCGGCCCCCGACCCGCTGCGGCTCGCCGTCCCGAAGGCGTACGTCGTCCTCGCGGACGGCTGGGAGCCGAACGCGGAGACGGCGCAGGCGCTCTTCGCCCACTCGCGTGCCGTACTCGCCCCGTACAAGCGGCTGCGGCGCATCGAGTTCGCCGAGCTGCCCAAGACGGTCTCGGGGAAGATCCGCCGGGTCGAGCTGCGCGAGCGGACGGCCAAGGGCGAAGGCACGGAGTACACGGAAGGGGACCTGGCGTGACACCGACGACGCCCGCACTCTCGTACGCGCACGGCGCGAGCTCCACCCCCCTGCTCGGCGACACCATCGGCGCCAACCTTGACCGGGCCGTCGCCTCCTGGCCGGAGCACGAGGCGCTCGTCGACGTGCCGTCCGGCCGGCGCTGGACGTACGCCCAATTCGGCGCCGACGTGGCGAAGTTGGCCGACGCCCTGCTCGGCAGCGGGGTCGCCAAGGGCGACCGGGTGGGGATCTGGGCGGTCAACTGCGCCGAGTGGGTGCTCGTGCAGTACGCCACCGCCCGCATCGGCGCCGTCATGGTGACCGTCAACCCCGCCTACCGGGCACACGAGTTGGAGTACGTGCTCCGGCAGGCCGGGATCTCGCTCCTCTTCGCCTCCCGCGCGCACAAGACGAGCGACTACCGGGCGATGGTCGAACAAGTCGCCCCCAACTGCCCAGAGTTGCGGGAGGCGGTCTACTTCGACGACCCGACCTGGGACGAGCTGCTCTCACGTACGGCGGGGGAGCTGCGCCCCGCCCCGCTCTCCTGCGACGAGCCGGTCAACATCCAGTACACCTCGGGCACCACGGGCTTCCCCAAGGGGGCGACCCTCTCCCACCACAACATCCTCAACAACGGTTATTTCGTGGGCGAGATGATCGCCTACACCGAGCAGGACCGCATCTGCGTCCCGGTGCCGTTCTACCACTGCTTCGGCATGGTGATGGGCAACCTCGCGGCGACCTCGCACGGCGCGTGCGTGGTCATCCCCGCGCCGTCGTTCGACGCCGCCGCGACGCTCCGCGCGGTCGAGGAGGAGCGCTGCACCTCGCTGTACGGCGTACCGACGATGTTCATCGCCGAGCTGAACCTCCCCGACTTCGCCTCGTACGACCTCTCCACCCTGCGCACCGGCATCATGGCGGGCTCACCGTGCCCGGTGGAGGTGATGAAGCGGGTCGTCGCCGAGATGAACATGGCCGAGGTCTCGATCTGCTACGGCATGACGGAGACCTCGCCCGTCTCCACGCAGACCCGGCGCGACGACGACCTGGAACGCCGCACGGGCACGGTGGGCCGGGTCATGCCGCACGTGGAGGTGAAGGTCGTCGATCCGGTCACCGGTCTCACCGTCGAGCGCGGGGTCCCCGGCGAGCTGTGCACCCGCGGCTACAGCGTGATGCTCGGCTACTGGGACGAGCCCGAGAAGACCACAGAGGTCGTCGACGCGGGCCGCTGGATGCACACGGGAGACCTCGCGGTGATGCGCGAGGACGGATATGTCCAGATCGTCGGCCGCATCAAGGACATGATCATCCGGGGCGGTGAGAACGTGTACCCGCGGGAGATCGAGGAGTTCCTGCACGGGCACGAGAAGATCGCGGACGTCCAGGTCGTGGGCGTCCCCGACCCCCGCTACGGCGAGGAGATCCTGGCCTGCGTGGTCCCGCGCGACCCGGCCGACCCGCCGAGCCTCGACGACATCGCCGCGTTCTGCCGCGACCGTCTCGCGCACTACAAGGTCCCGCGCCGGGTGGAGATCCTCGCGGAGTTCCCGATGACGGTGAGCGGGAAGGTGCGGAAGGTGGAGCTGCGCCGACGCTTCGGGGAGGGGTAGCTGCCGGTGCGGGGCGCGGCTAGGGCGACGTGCGGGCCTCGTGGGCCACGGTGGCGCCGGCCAGTTCGCGGCGCATGCAGATCCGGGGCCAGGTCGCCAGGCCGTGGGCGGCCTCGGCCCGCTGGATCGCGCGGAGGCCGACGGTGAGCTCCGGATCGGTCTCGGCGAGCGGGCGGAAGCCGAGGCGGGCGTAGTACGGAGCGTTCCAGGGGACCTCGGCGAAGGTCGTCAGGGTCAGCGCCGTCAGCCCGCGCTCGGCCGCCTCGGCCGCGAGGTGCTCGATCAGCGCGCGGCCGATGCCCCGGCGGCCGGCGGCCGGATGGACGGAGACCTGCTCGATGTGGGCGGCCCCGTCGACGGTGTCGGTCAGCAGGTACGCGATCGGCCGGTCGGCCTCGTCGGCGGCCACCCAGGCGTGACCGGCCCGCCGGTACGCGTCCAGGACGTCCAGGGGCAGTGGTTCGTCGTCGGCGACGGCCGCCATGCCGAGGGAGCGGAAGGGTTCGCCCGCGGCCCGTTCGATGTCCTGGAGCAACGGGAGTTCGGCCGGTGCGGCCACTCGGATGCGCATACGACGAGTATGGCGCGGACCCCGCCCTCAGCCCCCGCTCCCGCCCCCGTCTCCGCCGCCCCCGCCACCCCCGCCACCCCCACCGGTCCCGTCGTACCCGCCGCCGCCGAACCAGCCGCGACCGGTCGCGTAACCGTCCGTCCTGCCACCCTGGCCCAGCAGCCCGCCGTCGCGCGAGAAGCGGGGCAGGAAGAGAGCGAGCGCCGGGTCCCCGTAGAGGGCTACGTACAGCAGCACCAGATTGCCGTCCGTCACCTCGCTCCGGTGCGCGGGCAGTGGGTGCCGCTCGCGGAGCCCGGCCAGCAGACGGCGGGCGGCCCGGGTCGTCGGAGGCAGCGAGAGCAGGGCGAGCGCGGCGCCGGTCGCCACGGCCCCGAGGGTGAGCGCGAGCGCGAGGTCCGCGCCGGACGGCCTGGTGATCAGCAGCCCCGCGCCGACCGTCGCCACCGCGCCGACGAGCAGCACCCGCGCGCCGCCCAGCCGGCCGTACGGGCGGATCAGCCCCGCCCGGCCCAGCTCCGCCCACAGCGCGTCGACCGCGCGCCGCGCCCGGGGCTGCGAGACGAGCACCCGAAGGCCCAGGGCGCGCCGGAGCGAACTGTGCACCCCGAGTTGAACCGGGTCACGCGTCCGGCCCGGTCCGCCGTTGGCCCGAATCGTGCCCTTCCGGCCGGCCGCCACCGCGCCGCGCTGGTGCAGTGCGACGAGCGCCACGACGACGGCGGCCCGGGGCCCGCCCCGGAGCAACGCCAGTGCCTGCGGAGCCAGTTCGGCCTGCTGCGGGCTGCGCGTTCGCAACAGGGCGAGCCCGAGCAGCAGTTGTCCGCAGGACGCGCCGATGAACCACCACGTGTCCGCCCCCATGACGTTCCACCCCCCGAGGGTGTTGTGCCCGGGGGAGTGTGATCGTCACGCGTGAATGGCCGAATTCTGAGGTTCTTTTGAGCTGCCGAGCGCCCTCGTGACGGCTCCTGCCGCCGCCCTCCTGCCTACGCGCCGGAGGTGATCAGCTCGTCGGCGGGGGTGTTGACCGGCTGCGGGGTGCCCGTGAGGTCGAGGACGAAGAGGGGGATGCCCAGTTCGTCGGCGCGGGAGCGGGCGTCCGGGGTGTAGCCGGCGAGGGAGAAGAAGACGCTCACGGCCGTGCTGCTGAGGCCGTTGAGCCAGAGGCACTCGACGGCTCGCAGCCCGGCCGGGCGGGTGCTCGGGTCGACCTGGGCGACGAGTCCGGGCGCCCGGAGGTCGACCTCGGACGTGGAGCGCTCCTCGGGCTGGACGACGTCCCGGAACCCCAGCCAGCGCAGGTACCCGGCGGACGCGGCGACGGCGTCCCGTGCGGTGCGGATGGTCACGGGCCGGAACGAGGGCCTCGGCGGCGCGGGGTGCGCGGCGGTGGGAGGGAGCGGTATGTGCGCGGGGTAGCGCTCGGCGAAGGCCCGGTGCCCGCCGCTCCGCGGGGCGGCGTGGGCGCGGCTCCCGGCCGGGCCCGTGCGGGGCTGTGAACCGTCCGCGTCCGCCTCCTCGGCCCCGGCGTCCCCCTTGTGCGCCTCGAAGCGGCCGTCCGTTCCGCTTCCGCTGTTCCCGGGCGTGAACCAGCCACGGGTCCCGGCGGTGGGACCTCCGCCCGTCTCCGGGCCCGCGTCCGGGCCTGTGGGGGCAGGGGCTGGGCTGTCGGTGCCGGGGCGCGGGTCGGCCGCGCTGCGCGGCTCCACGACGCGCTGGGGCCCCGCGACGCCGGTACCCCGTCCCGTACCGCCACCCGCCGCCTCCCGGCCTCCGAGCGGGGTCGGTCCGGGGCCCGAGGCCGTGTCCGGGGGCCGGACCGGGACACGGAGGACCGTGCCGCAGGCGCAGCCGTGCTCCGGGTGGGGCCACTCGTCCTCGCGGCCGCACGCGACGCAGCGGACCGCGACCCACTCGTCCGTCCAGTTCCGGTGCGTGACCGGCTCGCCCGTGGCCCCGGCGATCACCGGGGGCACCACCGGTGTGCCGCACGCGCACGGGAAGACCGGCGCGGCGTACGCCTGCGTACGGAGGCATTCCGGGCAGCGCACCGGAACCGAGTCACCCACACCGAACCCCACGCCGAACCCCCTGTCGTCCCGGACCCATCGTCCACCAATCCGCCACGGGAGGGGAGGGAGTTCGGCCAACGGCCGAGCTTCCTCCCTTGACGGCTCTCACCACCCCGACCTACATTGCTTCCGTATAGCAGAACAATACTTCCGCAATACGGAAACGGCCCGCCGAGACGGTGGCGGACCGCTTCCGCCTGGCCGAAGCAGGAGCCCTCCCATGCCCCGTATGACCGCCGCCGCAGCGGCCGTTGAGATCCTCAAGCGCGAAGGCGTCACCAACGCGTTCGGCGTGCCCGGCGCGGCGATCAACCCCTTCTACCGCGAGCTCAAGAACGTCGGCGGGGTCAGCCACACCCTCGCCCGCCACGTCGAGGGCGCGTCCCACATGGCCGAGGGCTACACCCGGGCCAAGGCCGGCAACATCGGTGTCTGCATCGGTACGTCCGGCCCCGCCGGCACCGACATGATCACCGGGCTGTACTCCGCGATCGCGGACTCGATCCCGATCCTGTGCATCACGGGCCAGGCCCCGGTCTCGAAGCTCCACAAGGAGGACTTCCAGGCCGTCGACATCGCCTCGATCGCCAAGCCCGTCACCAAGGCCGCCACCACGGTCCTGGAGGCCGCGCAGGTCCCCGGCGTCTTCCAGCAGGCCTTCCACCTGATGCGCTCCGGCCGTCCCGGCCCGGTCCTCATCGACCTGCCGATCGACGTCCAGCTGACCGAGATCGAGTTCGACCCGGAGACCTACGAGCCGCTGCCGGTCTACAAGCCGCAGGCCACCCGCGCGCAGGCCGAGAAGGCCCTGAAGTTCCTCCTGGAGTCGGAGCGCCCCCTGATCGTCGCCGGTGGCGGCATCATCAACGCCGACGCCTCCGACCTGCTGGTCGAGTTCGCCGAGCTGACGGGCGTCCCGGTCATCTCCACCCTCATGGGCTGGGGCACCATCCCGGACGACCACGAGCTGAGCGCCGGTATGGTCGGCGTCCAGACCGCGCACCGCTACGGCAACGCGACGTTCCTGGAGTCGGACTTCGTCCTCGGCATCGGCAACCGCTGGGCCAACCGCCACACCGGTTACAACATGGACGCCTACACCAAGGGCCGGAAGTTCGTCCACGTCGACATCGAGCCCACCCAGATCGGCAAGATCTTCGCCCCGGACTACGGCATCGCCTCCGACGCCAAGGCCGCGCTCGAGCTCTTCGTCGAGATCGCCAAGGAGTGGAAGGCCGCCGGCACGCTGCCCGACTTCTCCGCCTGGGCCGCCTCCGCGCAGGAGCGCAAGGCCACCCTCCAGCGCCGCACGCACTTCGACAACGTCCCGATCAAGCCGCAGCGCGTGTACGAGGAGATGAACAAGGCCTTCGGCCCGGAGACGCGCTACGTCACCACCATCGGCCTCTCCCAGATCGCGGCCGCGCAGTTCCTGCACGTCTACAAGCCGCGCCACTGGATCAACTGCGGCCAGGCCGGCCCGCTCGGCTGGACCATCCCGGCCGCGATCGGTGCCGCCACCGCGGACCCGGAGACCCCGGTCGTCGCGCTCTCCGGCGACTACGACTTCCAGTTCATGATCGAGGAGCTGGCGGTCGCCGCCCAGCACAAGGTCCCCTACGTCCACGTCCTCGTGAACAACGCCTACCTGGGCCTGATCCGTCAGGCGCAGGGCAACTTGGGGATCAACTTCGAGGTCAACCTCGAGTTCGAGAACATCAACACCCCGGAGATCGGCGTCTACGGCGTCGACCACGTCAAGGTCGCCGAGGGCCTGGGCGTCAAGGCGATCCGCGTCGAGGACCCGAGCAAGCTGGGCGAGGCGCTGGAGCAGGCCAAGAAGATGGCCGTCGAGTTCCAGGTCCCGGTCGTCGTCGAGGCGATCCTGGAGCGGATCACCAACATCGCGATGAGCAAGACGGTCGACATGAGCGACGTCACCGAGTTCGAGGAGCTCGCGACCGAGCCCGGCCACGCGCCGACCGCGATCAAGGCCCTCAAGGTCTGATCACCGTAAGGAAGTGTCGGCCCCCGCTCCGAGAGCACCGGAGCGGGGGCCGCTCTGCGCCCGTACCAGAGCGGCCCCGGCCTCCGTCCAGTCGTAGAGGACGGACCGCCCCGCGCGTCTCCGCCGGACGAGCCGCGCGTCGAGCAGCACCTTCAGATGCCGCCCCACCGACCCGAGGCCCTGCCCGGTGAGCGCCACCAACTGGCTGGTGGAGAGCGGCGATTCCAGGCGTACGAGCACCCCGGCCCGCGCGCTCCCGAGCAGCGTGGCGAGGGCCGTCGGGACGGCCGGGCCCTCCATGTCGGTCAGCGCGCCCGCGCAGGGGTAGACGATCGCGAAGCGCTCCGCCCCCTCCCACGACACCCACCCCCGGCTCGGGGTCACCGGCACGAACAGCAGCCGCGCGCCGGTGGCCGAACGCGGCGGGTAGTCACGGGCGTTGACCTGGAGCCGGCCCTCGCCGAGCCAGCGCGTCCGTCCCGGACTCAGCTCGTCCAGGGCCGCCGCCCACCCCTCCCGGGTCAGCCGCGCCGTGCGCGCGAGCACGTCGGCCTCCAGGATCCGCCGCCGTCTCGGCCAGGTCGGCAGCACCGTCTCCCGCCACACCCAGGTCAGCAACTCGGCCATCCGGTGCGGGAGATCGGACGCCGACGCCAGCGGCTCGGGCACCGGGCCGCCCAGCGACACCGCCAGATCCGCCACGGCCGCCGCGGGCGGGGTCGCGCGGACGTGGCACAGCTCCTCCTCGAAGCTCCGCTCGCCGTCGCCCAGGGGCGTGGGCGTCACGAAGTCGGCGTTCCACGACGTCCCGAGCGCCGCCCGCACCAGCAGGGCGTCGAGCGGATCGACCGCCAACCGGACCCGGTAGGCGGGCAGATGAGCCTCCAGCCAGGCCAGCTCACCGGGGTGGGCGGCCTGACGCAGATCCAGCGTCTGGAGCGCGGCGGTGGCCTCGGCCAGCGGGGAGATCAGAAACCGACTCCCCGCGAGCGCGTCCGCGTCAACCTGCCACCATCCCATGCCCGTTCCCCCGTTTCGCCACCCCGCGAAACAATAACGGTCGCCCCGGTGGCCGCCGCAGACTCCGCCGCATGCGTCGTTACCGCGAACTCTTCCGTACACCCGAGTTCACCCCCCTCTTCCTCACCTGCTCCGCCCAGGTCGCCGCCCAGACCGTGGCCGGGCTCGGGCTCGCCACGCTCGTGTTCCGGCAGACCGGATCACCTCTGCTGTCGTCCCTCGCGCTCTTCGGACCCTCGCTCGCGCAGCTCCTCGGTGCTGCGACGCTGCTGTCGGCCGCCGACCGGCTTCCGCCGCGCGCCGCGCTCGCCGGCATGGCGCTGTTCTTCGCCGTGGGCAGCGCCGCGACGGCCGTACCCGGGCTGTCGATCGGGGCGGTCTTCGCGATCCTGCTCGCGCAGGGGCTCGTCGGCTCCGTCGGCGGTGGGGTGCGGTACGGACTCCTCGGCGAGATCCTGCCGCGCGACGGCTACCTGCTGGGCCGCTCGACGCTCAACATGGCGGTCGGGGGTTTTCAGATCGCCGGGTTCGCAGGCGGCGGCGTGCTCGTCGCCCTGCTCTCTCCCCGCGGGGCCGTGCTGACCGGCGCCGCCCTCTACCTCGCCGCCGCTCTCCTCGCCCGCCTCGGCCTCTCCCGGCGCGCCCCGCGCGCCACCGGCCGGGCCTCGGCCGCGGAGACCTGGCGGACGAACCGGCGGCTGTGGTCGTCCCGGGCCCTCCGCCGGACCTATGTCGCGCTGTGGGTGCCCAACGGGCTGATCGTGGGCTGCGAGTCGCTCTTCGTGCCGTACGACCCCGAGCGCGCCGGGCTGCTCTTCGCCTGCGGCGCGCTCGGGATGCTGGCGGGGGACACGCTCGTGGGCCGGTTCGTCCCCACTGGTCTCCGGGGTCGGCTCGCCGGCCCGCTCCAGGCCCTGCTCGCCGCCCCGTTCCTGCTCTTCGCGCTGGACCCGGGGCTGCACCTCGCCCTCGCCGCCGTGACCGTCTCGGCGGTCGGCTACGGCGCGAGCCTGCTGTACCAGGAGCGGCTTCTGGCCCTCGTACCGGACGAGCTGAGCGGTCACGCCCTCGGGCTGCACACCTCGGGCATGCTCGCCCTCCAGGGGCTGAGCGCGGCGCTCGCCGGCGCCGTCGCCCAGGCCACCTCACCGCGTACGGCGATGGTGGTGCTCGCCGTCGCCTCGCTCGCCGTCACGCTGTCGCTCACCCTCACCGAGGCGCCTTCGAGCGGACCACGACCGTCTCCTCGCAAGGCCCGTCGGCGAACAGCTTGAGCGCCTCCACCTCGTCCTTGTCGGCGCTCAGGCCCCAGCGCAGCTTGGTGCCCACCCACTCGGCGACGTAGCGGCAGTACTGGGTGGAGGACGACGGCACCCAGTCGGCGGGGTCGCGGCCGGCCTTGTCCTTCTGGCTGCGGGCGGTGACGGCGACGAGCGTGCCCGGCGTGCCCTGGTCGTTGGCGTACTTCTCGCGCCGGGCCACCGTCCAGCCCGAGGCGCCCGACTCCCATGCCTCGTTGAGGGAGACCACGTGATCGACGCGGAGCGCGGCCGCGTCGCCGACGGTCTGTCCGTCGTAGTACGAGGTCCACTTCCCGCCCGTCAGGGCGCAGCCGGGGCCCGTCTTCGGGGCGTCGACGGCCTCCTCCAGGAGGACCTCGGCGCGGGTGTCGCAGCCGTCGGCGGCGTCGAGGCCGGCGTTCCAGTGGGGGAAGGCGGACTCCCTGTACCCCGCCGGGTCCTCGCTCGCCTCGGTGAGGTCGGCGAGGGCGTCGGGGAAGAGGACGACGTTCGCCGACATGGCCGGGGAGGGCACGACGAGCGGGGAGAGGATGAGCGCGAGCGGGGTCAGGCCCCGCAGCAGGTTCTTGATCACGTACGAGTGGATAGCCGCGGGGGAGGGGCGCATACGCGGGGAATCGCGGTGCGCTCGCCCGTGCGGGTGTGGATCTTCACCGCAGAAACGATGCGCTGGGCCTTGTACGGACGCCAGGCCCGACGGGGGAACGCAGAAGAGCGCGGAACCAGGGACCGTAAACCTGGTTCCGCGCTCTCGTTGTGCCCGCCCGACGGTGCGAGGCTGGCGCGACAGGACGTTCGCGCCGCCGGGCGGAGTCTTGGGTTTCCCCTGGGGGGCGTTGGGACCGCGGCGGCGACGACGGATGGACCCGGTGATCCCCTTCCTTCAGGTCAAGAAGGGGCCTGGTCCGCCCTTACCACCGCACTGGCTCGTGCGCCGCCGCGGTCCTCACGCTGTCCGTACCGCCGGCCACCCCTCATCCGGGCCGTCGGTCCGGACGGCGTACGACATCTGACCTCCCGTCATATGCCGTACGCGGTCTGGATACCGCCGTGGATCAGTCCTCGCGCAGGGCGCGGACCGCCTCGGCCACGCGCTTGCCGTAGTCCGCGTCGGCGGCGGCGAAGTGCGCGATGTTCTTCTCGATGATGTCCTCGCGGGACACCTGGGACAGGCCACCGGCGATGTTGGCGACCAGACGGCCCTTCTCGTCCTCGGACATCAGGCGGTAGAGCTCACCGGCCTGGAAGAAGTGGTCGTCCTTGGCGTGCTCGGGCGCCGCGTGGTTGCCGGTCCAGCCGTGGATCGCCAGCGGAGCGGAGAGCACCTCGTCGGTCTGCGCGGGACCCGAGAACGAGTTGGGCTCGTAGTTCTTGTCCGTGCGGCGGCCGTTGCGCGTGGCCATGAAGCCGTCGCGGCCGTAGTTGTCGGCCACGGTCGCCCTGGGGGCGTTCACGGGCAGCTGGGTGTGGTTCACACCGAGGCGGTAGCGGTGGGCGTCCGCGTAGGCGAAGAGACGGCCCTGGAGCATCTTGTCCGGCGAGGGGCCGATGCCCGGCACGAAGTTGTTCGGGGAGAACGCGGCCTGCTCGACCTCGGCGAAGACGTTGTCCGGGTTGCGGTCGAGGACCAGCCGGCCGACGCGCTGCAGCGGGTAGTCCGCGTGCGGCCACACCTTGGTGAGGTCGAACGGGTTGAAGCGGTAGTCGGCGGCCTCGGCGGCCGGCATGACCTGGACGTACAGGGTCCACGAGGGGTTCACACCGCGCTCGATGGCCTGGAGCAGGTCGGTCTGGTGCGAGTTCGCGTCCTTGCCGACGAGCTCGGCGGCCTGCTCGGCGGAGAGGGAGCGGATGCCCTGGTTCGTCTTGAAGTGGTACTTGACGAAGAAGGCCTCGCCCGCCTCGTTGGTCCACTGGTACGTGTGCGAGCCGTAGCCGTTCATGTGACGGTACGAGGCCGGGATGCCGCGGTCGCCCATGAGCCAGGTGATCTGGTGGGTCGCCTCGGGGGCGTGCGCCCAGAAGTCCCAGACGTTGTCCGGCTCCTGCTTGCCCGTGAAGGGGTCGCGCTTCTGGGAGTGGATGAAGTCGGGGAACTTGATCGGGTCCTTGATGAAGAACACCGGGGTGTTGTTGCCGACGAGGTCGTAGTTGCCCTCTTCGGTGTAGAACTTCAGCGCGAAGCCGCGCGGGTCACGGACCGCGTCCGCGCCACCGAGCGAGTCGGCCACGGTGGAGAAGCGCAGGAACGTCTCGGTCCGCTTGCCGACCTCGGAGAGGAAGGCGGCCTTGGTGAAGCCGGTGACGTCGTCGGTCACCTCGAAGTAGCCGTACGCACCGGAGCCGCGGGCGTGGACCACGCGCTCCGGGATCCGCTCACGGTTGAAGCGCGCGAGCTTCTCCAGGAGGTGCTGGTCCTGGAGCAGGATGGGGCCACCGACGCCGGCGGTGGCGGAGTTCTGGTTGTCGGCGACCGGGGCGCCGGACTCGGTCGTAAGCACGCGCTTCGACATGGTGACCTTCCGTACGGGAGCTGCACCGCTGACTGTGCGGGGTGTTCAGGAGCGTAAATTCGCCGCGAACCCAGCGTCAACAGTTTGTTGAAAGTGAAGTGTGGTGTTCCGGGCGGCGGCGGCGCCTGGGCGCGACAGGACAGGTTGTCAGCGCCGCCGCCGACCGGAAGTCAAGGGGAGGACCTGCGTCAGACCTGCTGGCCGGAGAGGCGCTCGACGGCGCGCAGCAGGGCCGAGTGGTCCAGGCCGCCGTCACCCTGCGCACGCAGGGAGGCGACGAGCTGGGCGACGACGGCACCGACCGGAAGGGCCGCGCCGACGTTGCGGGCGGCGTCGGTGACGATGCCCATGTCCTTGTGGTGCAGGTCGATCCGGAAGCCGGGCTTGAAGTCCCGGTTCAGGAAGTTGTCCTTCTTGCGGGTCAGGACCGTGGAGCCGGCCAGACCGCCGTTGAGGACGTCCAGGGCGGCCTGGAGGTTCACGCCGGACTTCTCCAGGAAGACCACGGCCTCGGCGCACGCCTGGATGTTGACGGCGACGATGAGCTGGTTGGCGGCCTTCACCGTCTGGCCGGAGCCGTGCGGGCCACAGAGGACGATGGTCTTGCCCAGCGCCTCGAGGATCGGCAGGGCCGCGTCGAAGTCGGCCTGCTCGCCACCCACCATGATCGAGAGCACGGCCTCGATCGCGCCGGCCTCGCCACCGGAGACGGGGGCGTCGAGGACGCGGATGCCCTTCTCGGCGGCGTTCTTGGCGAGGTCAACCGAGGTCTGCGGGGTGATCGACGACATGTCGATGATCAGCGCGCCCTGCTTGGCGTTCTCCAGGATGCCCTCGGGGCCGTAGGAGATGGCCTCGACCTGCGGGGAGGCGGGCACCATCGTGATGATGACGTCGGCGTCCTTGACGGCGTCGGCGATCGACGCGGCGGCGGTGCCGCCGGCCGCGGCGAGGCGGTCCAGCTTGTCCTGCTCCAGGGTGAAGCCGGTGACGGAGTAGCCGGCCTTGATCAGGTTCTCGGACATGGGGGAGCCCATGATGCCGAGACCGACCCATGCGACCTTGGGGAGATTGCTCATGGTGAGGGTGCCTCTCAAAACTGGTGGTACGGGGAGGAAGTCAGCGGGTCAGCGGGCCGCGCGGGCCTCGGCCGGGAGCCAGTCGAAGGACGCGGCGGCGTCGGCGGCCTTGTACTCCAGGCCGACCCAGCCGTCGTAACCGGCCTTCTTCAGCTCGTCGAGCAGCTGCTCCAGGGGGAGCTCGCCGGTGCCAGGCGCGCCACGGCCCGGGTTGTCGGCGATCTGGACGTGGCCGGTCTTGTCGGCGTACGCGGCGATGACCTCGCTGACGTTCTCGCCGTTCATCGACAGGTGGTAGATGTCGAGGAGGAACTTGGCGTTGCCGAGTCCGGTGGCCGCGTTGACCTTGTCGACGACCTCGATCGCCGAGGGGGCGCTCACCAGCGGGTAGAGCGGCGACTCCGGCTTGTTCAGGGTCTCGATCAGCAGGATCGCGCCGATCCGGTCGGCCGCGCGGGCCGCCAGGACCAGGTTCTCCAGGGCGAGGGCGTCCTGGATCTGCGGGTCCACGCCGTCGACGCGGTTGCCGTAGAGCGCGTTGAGCGCCTTGCAGCCGACCGAGGCGGCGAAGTCGGCCGCCACGTCGATGTTGGCGCGGAAGCGGTCCGACTCCTCACCGGGCACGGAGAGCGCGCCGCGGTCGGGGCCGGGCAGCTGTCCGGCGTAGAAGTTCAGGCCCACCAGCTGGGTGCCGGCGTCGTCCAGAGCCTTCTTGAGGGCGTCCAGCTCGCTCTGGGCGGGGGTGGCGGTGTCGATCCAGGGCCACCACAGCTCGACCGCGGTGAAGCCCGCCGCGGCGGCGGCCGCGGGGCGCTCCAGGAGCGGGAGTTCCGTGAAGAGGATCGACAGGTTCACATCGAAGCGCTGGTCCGTGACTGCGCCTTCTGAGAAGCGGGCCATGAGGGGCGGCGCTCCTTCCGTATTGCGGAAGTAACTTTCTGTCTGACGGAATATTGCAAGGGGGGCCGCGCACTTGTCAAGAGGGTCCGGCAGCTCAGGGGTGCCGTCGGCCGAGTTCAGGCCAGTAGCGTGGGGCCATGGTGCGTTTGAGAGTGGAGTTCACGACCGAGCCCTTCGACCTGGACGAGGCGCCGGAACACGCGGTCGTGGCCCGTGAGGTCATCCAGTCGGCCGAACTGGACGCGGTGGACGTCGGCCCCTTCGGAAATACGGCGGAGGGTGGCGCCGACGAGGTGCTGACGGCCGTGGACGCGCTGCTGCGCAAGTCCCTGGCGGCCGGCGCGACCCGCGTCTCCCTTCAGGTCAACGTGCTCGGGGAGGAGTCGTGACGGAGCACCCGCTGATCACCGCCGTGAAGCCGCTGGTCGACGCGATGGGCGCCGAGATACTGGGCCCCGAGCAGGCCCAGGCCGACGATGTCGTGCTCGCCTGGGAGGGCGAGGACGTGCTCGCCGTGCGCCTGCCGCAGCTTTCGGACTCGCTGGATCACATTCTGGCCGCGATGGAGCGACGGCACGGGATGCCGCTCGCCGAGCTCGACCGCAAGGCCAAGCAGGAGGCGGTCCGGATGCTGGAGGCGCGCGGCGCCTTCTCCGTACGCCATGGGGTGGAGACGGTGGCCGGGGCACTGGGTGTCAGTCGGTTCACCGTGTACAACTACCTGAACAGGGAGACCGCCCTGAGCAGGGAAAAGGCCGCCGAGAACGGTTAGTTGATCATGTGCTGCCAGGAGCCGTCGTCCGGATGTCGGGACGACGGCTTTTGTGTACCCGAGTTTTCAACAAAGTGTTGACGCGGTGTCGGCCAAGGGCGTTAGCTATCCGCAGCCCGTCCGACGCACAGCGAAAAACAGCCACGGAGGCTTCCCGTGACTTCAGGTACGACACCGGGCCTCACCCGGTTCAACACCTCGGCGGACAGCGACGCTGTCGCCGCTCTCCACGAGGTGTGCTCCAGTTCGGCGTGGGGGAGCAAGATCCTCGCCCAGCGCCCGTACGCCACCGTCGAAGCCCTCTTCCTCGCCAGCGACGCCGCCATGGCCGAGCTGACCGCGGAGGACCTGGCCGAGGCGATGGCGGGCCACCCGCCGATCGGTCGTCCGAAGGCAGGGGACCCGACCTCTTCCCGCGAGCAGAGCGGGATGGCCGGCGCCTCCGAGGAGCTCAAGGCCGAGATGCTCGAGCTCAACCTGGCCTACCAGGACAAGTTCGGTCATGTCTTCCTGATCTGCGCCACCGGCAAGACCGGTGAGCAGATGCGCGACGCGGTCCGCGAGCGGATCGAGAACGCGCCCGACGAGGAGCGGGAGATCGTCCGCACCGAGCTGGGCAAGATCAACCGCATCCGCCTGACCCGTCTCGTAGAGAGTGCTGAGGAAAAGAGCGCATGAGCACCGACACCACCGCTTCGGTGTCCACCCACATCCTGGACACCAGCATCGGCCGCCCCGCCGAGGGCGTGGCCATCACGCTCGCGGCCCGCAGCGGCTTCGACGCGCAGTGGGTCACGCTCGGTGGCTCCGCCACCGACGCGGACGGGCGCTGCAAGGACCTGCCGGCTCTGCCGGAGGGCACCACCCACGTACGTCTCGACTTCGAGACCGAGGCGTACTTCTCCAACAAGCAAGCCGAGGCGCAGCAGGACGCCCCCCGCGTAAGGGACAGCGGTGCGTTCTTCCCGGAGGTGGCGATCACGTTCGCCGTCAAGCCGGGCGAGCACTACCACGTACCGCTGCTGCTCAACCCGTTCGGCTACTCCGTATACCGAGGGAGCTAGCAGACATGCCCACGATTCTCGGCCAGAACCAGTACGGCAAAGCAGAGAACCGCGTCGTCAAGATCACGCGGGACGGCGGCACCCACCACATCAAGGACCTGAACGTCTCCGTCGCCCTCTCCGGCGACCTCGACGACGTCCACCTGACGGGCTCCAACGCCCACTGCCTGCCCACCGACACGACCAAGAACACCGTGTACGCCTTCGCCAAGGAGTACGGGATCGAGTCGGCCGAGCAGTTCGGCATCCACCTGGCCCGTCACTTCGTGACGAGCCAGGAGCCGATCCACCGGGCCCGCATCCGGATCGAGGAGTACTCGTGGGAGCGCATCGCCAGCTCCGACGCCAACTCCAAGTTCATCGGCTCCGAAGACGTCAACCACTCCTTCGTCCGCAAGGGCCAGGAGACCCGCGTCTCCCAGATCACCTACGACGGTGAGAAGTGGGAGATCATCTCCGGTCTCAAGGACCTCGTCGTCATGAACTCCACCAACTCGGAGTTCTGGGGCTACATCAAGGACAAGTACACGACGCTCCAGGAGGCGTACGACCGCATCCTGGCCACGCAGGTGTCCGGCCGGTGGCGGTTCAACTGGACCGACGACGACCAGCGGATGCCCAACTGGGAGCGGTCCTACGAGCAGACCAAGAAGCACATGCTCGAGGCCTTCTCGGAGACGTACTCGTACTCCCTGCAGCAGACGCTGTACCAGATGGCCTCGCGGATCATCAACCACCGTTCGGAGATCGACGAGGTCCGCTTCTCGCTCCCGAACAAGCACCACTTCCTCGTCGACCTGGAGCCCTTCGGGTTGAAGAACGACAACGAGGTCTACTACGCCGCCGACCGCCCGTACGGCCTCATCGAGGCCACCGTCCTGCGTGACGGAGCCACGGCGCTGATCCCGGCGGACATGACCAACCTCTAGCGGCACCCCGTGGGGCCCCCGCCCGCCCGCAGTCGGGCGGGGGCCGTCACCACCGGAGGGAAACCCATGGCACTGCCCGCATCGGGGCCGGCATCCGCAGAAGGCCCGTGTCCCACCTCGCCGGTCACCTCGCACGAGGTCCACCCGGTGGACGAGAAGCTTCCCGCCTCGCGGCTCGTTCCCGCCGCGCTCCAGCACATCGCCGCGATGTACGCGGGCGTGGTCACCCCTCCGCTGATCATCGGCCAGGCGGTCGGCCTGGACGCCGCCGGAATGACCCGGCTCATCGCCGCGAGCCTGCTCATCGCCGGCTGTGCCACCCTCCTGCAGACGATCGGCGCCGGCCGCTTCGCCGGAAACCGGCTCCCGTTCGTCAACGCCGCCTCGTCGGCCGGCATCGCCCCGATGCTCGCCATCGCCGAGACCAGTGCCCCCGGCCACCAACTCCCCGCCATCTACGGCGCGGTGATGGTCGCCGGAGTCTTCTGCCTCGCCGTCGGGCCCTTCTTCGGCCGGCTGCTCCGCTTCTTCCCGCCGCTCGTCACCGGCGTCGTGATCACCCTGATCGGCGTCACCCTGATGCCCGTGCCCGTGACCTGGGCCCAGGGCGGGAACAAGGAAGCCGCCGACTTCGGCGCGATGAAGTACCTGGCGCTCGCCGCCTTCACGCTCGTCGTGATCCTGCTCTTCCAGCGCTTCGGCAAGGGCTTCGTCAGGCAGATCGCCCTGCTGCTCGGCCTGTTCATCGGGACGCTCGCCGCGATCCCGTTCGGGTTGGCCGACTTCTCCGCGCTCCGCGAGGCGCCCGTCGCCGCGCTGCCCAGTCCCTTCGCCTTCGGCGCACCGGAGTTCCAGCCCGCCGCGATCCTCTCCCTGTGCATCGTGATGCTGGTCCTGATGACCGAGTCGAGCGCCGGCATGCTGGCGCTCGGCGAGATCTGCGAGCGCCGCAGCGACGGCCGTACGATCACCCGCGGCCTGCGGACCGACGGCATCGCCACACTGCTCGGCCCCGTCTTCGGCGGATTCCCCACCTCGGCGTTCGCCCAGAACGTCGGAGTGGTGTCGCTGACCCGGGTCCGCTCCCGCTACGTCGTCGCCGCCGCCGGTGGCGCCCTGCTGGTCCTCGGCGCGTTCCCGGTCCTCGGAGCGGTCGTGTCGATGGTCCCGATGCCGGTCCTCGGGGGTGCCGGTATCGTCCTCTTCGGCTCGATCGCCGTCTCCGGAATCCGTACCCTCTCGGAAGCCGGACTCGACGACAGCTCCAACATCATCCTGGTGGCCGTCGCGCTCGGAGCGGGCATCATCCCGCTCGCCGCGCCCACCTTCTACGCCGACTTCCCGGCCTGGGCACAGACCGTGCTCGGCTCCGGCATCAGCGCCGGAGCGCTCGTCGCGGTCTCGCTCAACCTGTTCTTCCACCATCTCGGCACCCGGAGCCGTCACGCGGCTCCGGCACTCAAATCCTCCTAGGGTCCTGCCGTGCCCACACAACCCCCGAGGAATGAAGGAAGCACCGCCATGGCAGCACCTTCGACCGTCGAACGCATCGTCATCGAGAACTGTGCGATCGCGACCGTAGACGCCAACGACACCGAGTACGCCACCGGTCACCTCGTCGTCGCAGGCAACAAGATCGAGTCCATCGGCGCCGGCAGGGCGCCCGAGGGCCTGGAGAACGTGGTCCGCCGGATCGACGCCACCGGTCATCTGGTGACGCCCGGTCTGATCAACACCCACCACCACTTCTACCAGTGGATCACCCGGGGCCTGGCCACCGACCACAACCTCTTCAACTGGCTGGTCGCGCTCTACCCGACGTGGTCGCGCATCGACGAGTCGATGGCCCGCGTCGCCGCCCAGGGCTCGCTCGCGATGATGGCGCGCGGTGGTGTGACCACCGCGATGGACCACCACTACGTCTACCCGAAGAACTCCGGCGACCTGTCCGGCGCCATCATCGGCGCCGCCCGCGACATGGGCGTCCGCTTCACGCTCGCCCGTGGCTCCATGGACATGAGCGAGAAGGACGGCTTCCTGCCGCCGGACTTCGCGGTCGAGACCACCGACGGCGCGCTCGCCGCGACCGAGGAGACCGTGCGGAAGTTCCACGACTCCTCCTTCGACGCGATGACCCAGGTCGCCGTCGCCCCCTGCTCCCCGTTCTCCATCTCCACCCGGCTCCTGAAGGAAGGCGCCGAGCTGGCCCGCCGCCTCGGTGTGCGCATGCACACCCACGGCTCGGAGACCGTGGAGGAGGAGAAGTTCTGCCACGAGCTCTTCGGCATGGGCCCGACCGACTACTTCGAGTCGACCGGCTTCCTCGGCGAGGACGTGTGGATGGCGCACTGCGTCCACATGAACGACTCCGACATCGAGGCCTTCGCCCGTACGAAGACCGGTGTCGCCCACTGCCCGTCCTCCAACGCGCGGCTCGCCGCCGGCATCGCCCGGGTCCCGGACATGCTCAAGGCGGGCGTGCCGGTCGGCCTCGGTGTCGACGGGACCGCCTCCAACGAGTCGGGCGAGCTCCACACCGAGCTGCGCAACGCGCTCCTCGTCAACCGCCTCGGCGCCCACCGCGAGGCCGCGCTCAACGCCCGCCAGGCCCTGCGCCTCGGGACGTTCGGTGGCGCCCAGGTCCTCGGCCGCGCCGACTCGATCGGTTCGCTGGAGGCCGGCAAGCTCGCCGACTTCGTCCTGTGGAAGATCGACGGCCTCGGCCACTCCTCGATCGCCGACCCGGTCACCGCGATCGTGTTCGGCGCCGCCGCCCCGGTGACGGCCTCGTTCGTCAACGGCAAGCAGATCGTGGAGAACAACCGTCTGCTGTTCGCGGACGAAGAGGCCATCGCCCGCGACGCGCGCGCGGAGGCCCAGCGCCTGGCCCGGATCACGGCCCAGGGCTGACCTCCCCAAGGAGTCCGACCGAGGGGGACGGCCCTCGGTCGGTCGCCGCGGACCCGAGCGGGGCCCGCGGCCGGCCGGACGGGGGGTGACCGTACGAAAAGAGGTACGGCACCCCCCGGACGGTCGACTGACGTCTTCCTCCCAGGACACCGAGCACGGCACCCCCATACCCGCGCGACCACCTGTCCCCGTACGACCCGCAGCATCCTCATGAGCCCGCACCCGTGAGGCGCACGACCTGCTCTGCACCACCTCCATGACACCCACGTCTCCGCCGACGTGTTACCCGACCGGAGGAACCGCCGTGGCATCCAAGCCCAGGTTTCGCAATGATGCACAGGATGAAAGCGCCGCCGACACGGAGGACCGGAAGCATCCGGTCGACGAGACGCTGCCGCCCCTGAGAATGTTCACCAGCGGCCTCCAGCACGTGGCCGCCATGTACGCCGGTGTGGTGGCCCCGCCCCTGATCGTCGGCGCCGCCGTCGGACTCTCCGGTACCGAGCTGACGTTCCTCACCGGAGCCAGCCTCTTCACCGCGGGGCTCGCCACCTTCCTCCAGACGCTCGGCATCTGGAAGATCGGCGCCCGACTGCCGTTCGTCAACGGCGTCACCTTCGCCGGCGTCGCGCCGATGCTCGCGATCGTCGACACCACGGACGACAAGGCCGACGCGCTGCCGATCATATTCGGGGCGATCATCGTGGCCGGAGTGCTCGGCTTCATCGCCGCCCCGTACTTCTCCAAGCTCGTCCGCTTCTTCCCGCCGGTCGTCACCGGCACGGTCATCACCCTCATCGGTGTCTCGCTCCTGCCCGTCGCCTTCGGCTGGGCCCAAGGCCCCAATCCGGCGGCCAAGGACTACGGTTCGACCACCTATCTCACCCTCGCCGCGATCACGCTCGTCGTGGTGCTCGTCCTGCGCCGCTTCACCCGCGGCTTCCTGAAGCAGATCGCGGTCCTGGTCGGTCTCGTCATCGGCACCCTCATCGCGATCCCCTTCGGAGTCACGGACTTCAGCCCGGTGACGGAGGCGGACATCGTCGGCTTCCCGACGCCGTTCCACTTCGGAGCCCCGCAGTTCGCGCTCGCCGCGATCATCTCGATGTGCGTGGTCATGCTGGTCTCGATGACCGAGTCGACCGCCGACATGCTGGCGCTCGGCGAGATCGTCGAGCGGCCGGCCGACGAGAAGACCATCGCGGCCGGTCTGCGCGCCGACACCCTCGGCTCGGCGATCAGCCCGTTCTTCAACGGCTTCATGTGCAGCGCCTTCGCCCAGAACATCGGTCTGGTCGCGATGACGAAGATCCGCAGCCGGTTCGTCGTCGCCTGCGGCGGCGGCTTCCTGGTCCTGATGGGCCTCTCGCCGGTCGCGGCCTCGCTGATCTCGGTCGTCCCGCGACCGGTGCTCGGCGGCGCGGGTGTCGTCCTCTTCGGCTCGGTCGCGGCGAGCGGCATCCAGACCCTGGTCAAGGCAGGCCTGGAGAAGGACAACAACGTCCTGATCGTGGCGGTCTCGCTGGCCGTCGGCATCATCCCGATCACGGCGCCGGAGTTCTACCACGCCTTCCCGGAGACCGCGAAGATCATCCTGGACTCGGGCATCTCGACCGGCTGCGTCGCGGCGGTCCTGCTGAACCTGGTCTTCAACCACCTGGGCAAGCACCGCGACGACGACACGGTCACCGCTCCGATGGAGCCGGGCGAGGAGATCTCCGAGGCCCGTGGCGCCAAGGCGGCGCACGTCCACTGAGCGTCCCTCCGCCGTCCGTCGAGCCGGTCCCCGCGTACGACGCGGGGACCGGCCGCGGGCGTTCGAGGCCCGGTTCGGTGGTGCTGATCAACCCGAACACCTCCGCCGCCACGACGGCGATGATGACCGCGATCGCGCGGCGGACCCTGGGTTCCTCCGTGCGCGGGGTGACCGTGGCGCGTGGTCCCCGGATGCTCACCGACCCGGCGGCGCTGAGGGCGTCGGTGCCCGAGGTGGTCGCGGCGGCCCGGCGGGCCATGGCGGCCGGGGACTGCGCGGGGCTGCTGGTGGGGGCGTTCGGGGATCCGGGCGTGGCGGAGCTGCGGGCCTTCGCGGGCGTCCCGGTCGTGGGCCTCGCGGAGGCGGCCTGTGCGGAGGCCGCGGCCGGGGGAGTGCGGTTCGGCGTGGCGACGACGACCCCGGATTTGGCGGAGGCGATCGGCCACCGGATCGCGGACCTCGGCCTCGCGGACTCCTACACCGGAATCCGCCTGACGCGGGGCGACGCCGGCCTGTTGTCCCGCGAACCGGAGGCGCTGCGGGAGCAGTTGGCCGAGGCGGTGCGCGCCTGCGTGGTACGGGACGGGGCGCGGGCCGTCGTGATCGGCGGCGGCCCGCTGGCCGAGGCGGCGGACGCGCTGCGGGAGCGCTTCGACATCCCGGTGATCGCGCCCGTCCCGGCCGCCTGCCGCCGGATCGCCCGTGCGTGAGGGAGTTGCGTCCCGGCCCGGCCTGGTCGGAGCTCGCCGTCATCGCTCGGCCTCCCCGCGCCGACGGCACTCCCCGGCCAGGTGCGGGTAGGCCGCGCCGATCGCCTCGTACAGCCGGGCGCGCAGCAGCCGCTCGGCCTCCGCCCGTCCCGTCGACCCGAACAGGCCGTCGAGCAGGGTCTCGTACCGCGACAGGGCGTGGCGCAGATACGTCACCTGCCACCGCACCAGCGCCCCGGCCGCCACCCCGCCGGGCGCGCCGGGTCCACCCGGCCCGCGTGCCCCGAGCAGCTGCCGGTGGCGCACCGCGCGCCGCTCCAGCTCGGCCGCCGGAAGCCGGGGCACCTCGATCGGCTCCGCCCGGATCGCCGCGAGCACCGCCCGCCGCCGCCGCTCCGCCCCCGCCTCGACGGTCGCGGAACGACTCCCCGAGGCGGCAGCGCACCGGGCGAACTCCGGCGTCCGCTCCACCGCCTCCACCCGCGCCAGCCGGTACAGCCGCACCGGCGCGAGCGAGAAGCGCCGGGGGTCGCGCCCCTGCACGTCGGGTTCGCCCAGCAGGTCGCGGACCATCGGGTCGGTCCAGCCGCGCTCGCGCAGCCCGGCGAGCGTCACAAAGGTCGTACGGCCCGTCACGATTCCCCCTGCTCCTGATTACTGAGAGTGACGAAATCAGTGAAGCGCACCCCACTGACAACCGCCCTCTTGCCGGGGTCGCCGCACCCGTGCCATACAGGTCTGGACCAAGTCGACGGACGGAGGCATTCCTGTGCAACGCCCGCTCGCCGCATGTCTGTTGACGGCCGTCGTGCTCGTCATCGCGGCCTGTTCCTCAGGCCCCGCCAAGGACACCCACGGACCTACCGCGCCCACCGGCGTCACCGCCGCCTCCGGCAGCGCCCGCACCGTCCACGTCATGTGGAACGCGGCCACCGACGACCGCGCGGTCACCGGTTACGAGGTCTACCAGCAGGGCCGCAAGGTCAAGGACGTCCCCGCCGCCACCCTCATGGTCGACATCGTGAACCTCACGCCCGCGACCCCGTACGCCTTCACCGTCCGCGCCCGCGACGCCGCCGGAAACCGCTCCCCGCACAGCACGACGGTGCCCGCCACCACCCTCGCGGCGACGGCCCAGGACCGCACACCCCCGACGGCCCCGCGCGCGCTGCGCGCCACCGCCGGAGGAAGCCACGCGGCCACCCTGACCTGGCAGGCCTCCCAGGACGACACCAAGGTCACCGCGTACGACATCCACCAGGCCGACGCCCGGATCCACACCGTCCCCGGCACGGCCACCACCGCCCGCCTCACCGGCCTGCGCGCGGGCACGGTCTACTCCTTCACGGTCCGCGCCCGCGACGCCGCCGAGAACTCCTCCCCGGACAGCCCCCCGGCCGACCTGACCACCACCCCGGCCCCCGGCGCCGCCCCCAACACGGCCCCCACCGACCTGACGGCCAAGGTCGTGCGGGGCGAGGTCACCCTCACCTGGACCCCACCACGCACCGGAGCCCCGGTCACCGAACACCAGCTCTTCCTCGACGGCGCCTTCACCACCACCATCGTCTGGGGCGCCGACCCCCCGCCCGGCCGGGCGACCTACACCTTCACGGTCCCCACCACCAAGCCGGCCCGCTACGGCGTCACACTCCGCGCCCGCCTCCCCGACGGCACATGGGGTGACTTCTCGGCCCGGCGCACCGTTGTCGTCCCATGACGGCGCCGCCCCGGACGTCGTCGTCCGGCCCGTGCCGGAACTACCCTGGGAAAGGTGGCAGGGACCGTGCTCACCAACACCGGGCTCGACGCGTTCCTCGACGGAACTCCGGAGCTCCGTGACCCCTCGTCCGTGCGGGCCGCGGATGCCGTGCTCTCGCTGCTCTCGTTGCGCGGGGCCGACCGCAGGAGTGGGCTGCCCGAGCCGAGTGTGGAGCTGGTGCGGCGGCTGCTCGTCGAGGACCTGCCGGCCTTCGTGTACGCGACCCCGGAGGAGTTGCCGGCCTACCCCGCCGTGCTCGTGGCGCTCACCGCGCGGGTGCGGGAGGCGGGGCGGCTGAACGGGAAGCGGCAGGCGCGGATCGTGGCCGCCGTCGAGGACATCGTGCCCGACTTCGAACGGGCCATGAAGGACCCCGCCAACTACACCTGGCAGCGCTGGTACGCCTCGCTGATGCGCGCCGACAGGACCGACCCCGGCGACCCCGACGCCGTACGGGCGTGGCTCGCCGCGCACGACGGGGTGCGGCCGCCGGACGGGCTCAACCGGGCGGACCTGATGAACCGGAGCGACGTCGCCGACACCCTCCTCGCGGACGCGCTCGCCGGCGCCTACGTACGGGAGGTCGAGTCGCCCTCGCCCGCGGGGCCGCTGCTGGCCGACGTGGACGTGTCGCACGGGGTGGCGAAGATCGGGGGCCTGCTGGTCGACCGGTGGACCGCCGAGGGGCTCTCCGGCGCGCTCGCCGGACCGTACGCCCACCTCGCGCCGGGCCCCGAGGCCTTCCCGCACCTCGTCCTCGCCGACACCCTCCTCGACGAGCACCTCAACTACTACGGCGACTCCTCCATCCCCCTGCCGCCCCCGCCCATGGAGGCCCACGAACCCCAGCGCTCCGTCGAGGCGGGCGCCGACCTGCTCGCCGCGGCCGTCGAGGAGATGAAGGGCGAGACCGGCGGCCTGTACGACGGCGAGGCCGCGCACCTGCTGTACGCGCTCTACCAGCGGGGCGCCTGCGCCGAGTCGGTCGCGCGCAGGGCCGCCGAGTTCTCCGAGGACTGGCCGGTCGACCCCCGCCTCGAGGACGCGCCCGTCCTCGTACCGGCGAACGCCCCCGAGACCTACGCGGTCCCGCCCCTCGACGAGCTCTCCCGGCTCACGGGGGCCCAGGTCACCGAGGAGCAGCGGGCCGCACTCGAACCGGGCGCCCGCGCCATGGCCGACACCGTCGACCGGCTGGCCCGCACCGGCATGGTCTTCCGCGCCGGCGACGCCTTCGGTCTCACGCCATGGGGCGTCGAGGTCCTCCACTACCTGCTGCGGGTGCGGTGGGTCGCGGCGCCCGACGGCAAGGAGGCCGCCGCCTGGGACGCCCGCACCATGATCGCCGCCGCCGAGGGCTGGTCCGCCTCCGCCGCGACCCGGGTCCTCGCCGAGTGGCTGCACGCCCACGGCGACACGGTGGAGGCGTGGTCCGCGCTGCTCGACGCCATCGGCACGGTCCACGCCGGGACCTTCGAGGCCGCCGGGACGCGTGCTCTCTTCGGCTTCCTCGACCCCGCCGCCGCCCCCGTCGAGGCCCTGCGCGGCGCCCTCGACGACCCGGTGATGGGCGCGTACGCGTACGGGGTGCTGCGCGCACGGGGCGAGTCGGCGGACGAGAGCCTGGTGCCCACGTCCGCCCGTGCCGTCCTGATCCTGGACCGGCTCGCCCGCCACCGGGACGACCCGCGGACGGTCCTCGACACCGCCGCCGCGAGCTGGCCGGGCGGCCTCGACGCCCTGGTCGGGGAGATGGCGGCCGTCGATCCGTACCTCACGAGGCGGACCCTCGGGGTGTCCCGCGTCCCGGTCCCGGCCACGAAGGGGACGACCGAGCGGGCGCGGCGTCGCGGTCGGCGCGGGCGCCGCACCCGCTGATCCCCGTGGGGGGTCGGCACGACCGTCAGGAGACGGCCGTCAGATACATCCCGGAGGCTCCGGTACCCGCGGTGTTGCGGCAGGTGAAGTTCCCGGTCGGCTTGGCGTGGATCAGCGCGAGACAGCGGCCGAGCGCCAACTGGCCGTAGTGGTTGGGGTGGACGTTCTCCTGGATCGGGCCCTGCGTCTCGTTCGGGTCGATCCAGCGTGCCCACTCGCTGCTCGAAGCGGAGGCCGGCACCGTGGAGCTGACCAGCTTCGAGGACTTCGCGCACACCTCACGACCCTGGAGCATGTCGCGCAGATCCATGAACTGCACTCCCTTGCTCGCCGCGACTCCCTTGAGCCGGTTCGAGACCTGCGGCACGAGTGTGTCCCGTGCCCAGTCGGAGTCCTTGTCCCAGAACGGGCAGCCGCCCGTGTTCGTGCGGCTCCAGCCGCTCTCCCCGTAGCGGTTCTCGGCGGCCCGGGGGATGGGCGAGGGGTACGACTGGAGCACGATCCGGTAGTCGGAGGCGGCGTACCCGGCGGCCGCCATCACCGCCCGGACCTCGTCCACCGACTTGCCGACGTTCGCCATCACCGTGTCGATCTTCGCGTCGACCTCGGCCTGCTGGTCGTCGTGGCAGTACGAGTACCAGACGATGTAGTCGGTCGCGCAGCTCCTGATGATGTCGGCGAAGCCCAGGTCGTTGCCCCCGATCGACAGCACGATCGTCCCGACGTCGTGGGAGGCGGCGACCGCCGCCAGCTGGTCGGCCTGCGGTGCCTCGCCCTTGTACGCCACGCCGCCCTGGGACGCGCGGAAGACGTTCTTGGTGGTCGCCCCCGAACAGGCCAGGTTGACGAGGGCCGAGGCGATCGCGCCCGCGCTCTTCACCTCGGCCGAGTCGGAGCGGTGGCAGCCGTTCGCCGCCGACGTCCCGTACACCCGGGAGGGGTCGTACCCGCTGCCGGTCCACGCCCGGTCGGTGCCGTTGCGGCTGCCGCTGGTCGTGAGGCTGTTGCCCTGCCAGCGGCCCGCCTCGCCGGAGATGTAGCTGTCACCCATCGCCACGACGGCGGTGGGCCCGGAGCCGTTCGCGGCGACGGTGGGGGTCGTGCCGGTGGTCAGGAGGGCTCCCACGGCGAGGGCGAGGGTGCCGAGTCTTCGAGCCGTGCGGTGGGGGGTTCTGGGCATGGCGGTGATCTCCTGCGTCGGTGCAGAGGAGTGGGGGACAGCCGCCGGCCGGTGGCATGCGGAATCTGGCATGCCGTGGCTTGTTACCGCTAGGTAGCGTCGGGTTTCGGTTCCGTCACGTGCCCTGTGAAACGCACGGGAGCGAAACTCGCGAGGACCAGGCCCCGGACATGGCTCCGCCCCCGGTGCTGTGCGTTCACCAGGGGCGGAGCCGTTCTTCGCGGGGTTACCGCGTGCTGCTCGGCTGCTGTGCGGGTCAGCCGACCAGCTGGTCGTACGCGGGGAGGGTCAGGAAGTCCGCGTAGTCGGCGTCGAGCGAGACGTGGAGCAGCAGGTCGTGCGCCTGCTGCCACCTGCCCGCCGCGAAGGCCTCCTCGCCGACCTCCGCGCGGATCGCGGCCAGTTCCTCCGCCGCGACCTTGCGGGCCAGCTCCGGCGTGGCCCTCTCGCCGTTCTCGAAGACGACCCCCGCGTTGATCCACTGCCAGATCTGCGAGCGCGAGATCTCCGCGGTGGCCGCGTCCTCCATCAGGTTGAAGATGGCGACCGCTCCGAGGCCACGGAGCCAGGCCTCGATGTAGCGGGTGCCGACCTGGACGGCGTTGCGCAGGCCCTCGTACGTGGGCTTCGCGTCGAGCGAGTCGATGGCGATCAGGTCGCCGGGGGCCACCGACACGTCCTCGCGCAGCCGGTCCTTCTGGTTCGGCTTCTCGCCGAGGACCGCGTCGAAGGAGGCCATGGCGATCGGGACCAGGTCCGGGTGGGCGACCCAGGAGCCGTCGAAGCCGTCGCCGGCCTCGCGGTCCTTGTCCGCCTTGACCTTCTCGAACGCGACCTTGTTGACCTCGGCGTCCTTGCGGGACGGGATGAACGCCGCCATGCCGCCGATCGCGTGCGCGCCGCGCTTGTGGCAGGTGCGGACGAGGAGTTCGGTGTACGCCCGCATGAACGGGGCCGTCATCGTGACCGCGTTGCGGTCCGGGAGGACGAACTTCTGCCCGCCGTCACGGAAGTTCTTGACGATGGAGAAGAGGTAGTCCCAGCGGCCCGCGTTCAGGCCCGCCGCGTGGTCGCGGAGCTCGTAGAGGATCTCCTCCATCTCGTACGCGGCCGTGATCGTCTCGATGAGGACGGTGGCGCGGACGGTGCCCTGCGGGATGCCGACGTAGTCCTGCGCGAAGACGAAGATGTCGTTCCAGAGGCGGGCCTCCAGGTGCGACTCCGTCTTCGGGAGGTAGAAGTACGGGCCCTTGCCGAGCTCGATCAGGCGCTTGGCGTTGTGGAAGAAGTACAGACCGAAGTCGACGAGCGCGCCGGGGACCGGGCGGCCCTCGAAGGTCAGGTGGCGCTCCTCCAGGTGCCAGCCGCGCGGCCGCATCACGACGGTGGCGAGCTCGTCGGCGGGCTTGAGCGCGTACGACTTGCCCGACTTCGGGTCCGTGAAGTCGATGTTCCGGGTGTAGGCGTCGATCAGGTTGACCTGACCGAGGACCACGTTCTCCCAGGTCGGCGCCGAGGCGTCCTCGAAGTCCGCGAGCCAGACCTTGGCGCCCGAGTTCAGCGCGTTGATCGTCATCTTCCGGTCCGTCGGGCCGGTGATCTCGACGCGGCGGTCGTTCAGGGCCGCCGGGGCCGGCGCGACCCGCCAGGAGTCGTCCGCGCGGACGGCCGCGGTCTCCGGCAGGAAGTCGAGGGTCGAGGTGCGGGCGATCTCGGCGCGGCGCTCCACCCGGCGGGCAAGGAGCTCGTCCCGCCGCGGGGTGAACCGCCGGTGCAGCTCCGCCACGAAGGCGAGGGCCGCGTCGGTCAGCACCTCCTCCTGCCTCGGCAGGGGCTTCGCTTCGACGACGGCCAGGGGGGACGGCGCTGGTGCGGACATGAACTGTCACTTCCTTCAGCGGACTTCACGGGCGGTGCCTTGCGGCCGCCGGGCGTCACGGGTCGGCACGGAGTGCCGCAGGCGCCGAGATACGGCCGCGGAGCGCCGTCAGGGGATCAGGCGCTTCTGAACAGTGGATACTAGTTTCCTCATGGTGGAAGTTCAATCGTTTGTTGATATCGAGATTCTCTGGATCGACAGAACATGGCGCTCAGTGCCACGCCCTTCACTCAAGGTGCGCCAGATCCGCCTCCGTGTCGATGTCGTAGGGCTCGGCGACGTCCGAACAGTCCACCAGGGTGATCGCGTCCCGGTGCGCCTTCAGGTAGTCCCGCGCTCCCTGGTCGCCGACCGCCTCCGCCGCGATCCCCGCCCAGCGGTCCGCGCCGAACAGCACCGGGTGGCCGCGCTTGCCGTCGTACGAAGCCGCCGCGAGCACGTCCCGCGAGCGGTACGCCGACAGGACCCGCTCCACCGCCTCCGCGCCGATCCCCGGCTGGTCCACCAGTGACACGAGCGCCGCGTCCACCGGCAGCGCCTCGGCCGTGAGCGAGGCCAGCCCCGCCCGCAGCGAGGACCCCATGCCCTCGGCCCACTCCGGGTTGTCGACCAGGACGCAGCCGGGCAGCTGCGCCCGCTCCCGTACGAGCTCGGCCGAGGCTCCGAGGACGACATGGATCACCTCGCAGCCGCCCTCGCGCAGCACGCGCACCGCGTGCTCGACCAGCGGGCGCCCGCGGTGGGTGAGGAGCGCCTTGGGGCGGCCGCCGAGGCGCCGGCCGCCGCCCGCGGCGAGGAGCAGACCGGCCACCAGGGGAGAGGAGTGCCGGGTATGTGTCGTAGGCGTCATGCCCCCTGCATACCGCATGACACGGACGCCTGAATTGTGTCCACGATGTGGCGCGTCGACCGCGGAATGGCGTTAACTTTGCTCGCGACTCCGGGCGTCCGGCCACCGTTCGACGGGTCGGGTCGCGGTGGAAAGTTCGGCGCACAGTGTCGTGCGAGGGGGAGAACTTTGTTGCGAAGCGTTGGGCAGAGGCGTGTGACAACCGGCGGCGGCGAGGACCCGAGGGTGGCGGAGCTGCGCGCTGCCGTCTCCCGGCTCCGCCGTGAACTCGCGGGTCACCGAGCCGAGTTCACCGACCGGGGGATCGCCGAGGACGAGCTCGCCGCGCTGGACGCGATGGCCGTCAGCGGAGTCCCGGAGGTACGCCGCCTGCGCCGCTCCCTGCTCGTGATCGCGGGCTCGATCGGCTCGGTCAGCGCCCTCGCGAACGGCCTTGCGAACGTCCGTCAGGCCGTCGAACTCTTCGGCGAACCGCCGCGCGAGCTCTGACGGCACGCCGCTCACCGGCGAGAGCCGGCGGCCCGTGTCCCTGGGGGCCAAGGCGGGCCGTGTCAGGACGGGCGTCTGATCAGGCGCCGGGAGGTCGCCGTCGCCACCGCCGCCGTACGGGAGTCCACCCCGAGCTTCGCGAAGATGTGCACCAGGTGGGACTTCACCGTCGCCTGGCTCAGGAACAGCGCCTTGCTGACCTGCTGGTTCGACAGCCCCTCGCCCACCAGCTGGAGCACCTCCAGCTCCCGCTTCGTCAGCGCCTCCGCCGGGGTCCGCATCCGGTCCATCAGCCGGTGCGCCACCGCGGGCGCCAGCGCCGACTGGCCCGCCGCCGCCGTGCGCACCGCCGCCGCCAGCTCCTCCGGCGGGGCGTCCTTCAGCAGATAGCCCGAGGCCCCCGCCTCGACCGCCGCGAGGATGTCCGCGTCCGTGTCGTACGTGGTCAGGACCAGGACCCTCGGCCCTCCGGTGCGCGCGGTGATCGCCGCCGTCGCCTCCGAGCCGTGCATCCCCGCCCCGAACTGCAGGTCCATCAGGACCACGTCCACCCCGCCCGCCCCGGCCAGCTCCACGGCCCGCTCGGCCGTGGCCGCCTCGCCGACCACGGCGAAGTCCGGCTCGGTGTCCAGGACCGCGCGCAGCCCGGCCCGTACCACCGGATGGTCGTCGGCCAGCAGGAGACGGATCGTCATGTCGACACTCCAGCCCGAAGGGGGAGGGACACGGCGACCGCCGTGCCCTGACCAGGGGCGGACTCCACCGTGAACGCGCCGCCCAGCGACTCCGCCCGCGCGCGCATCGCCGGCAGCCCGAAACCGCCGTCCTCGGACGACGGCGAGAGCAGCGCCGGATCGAAGCCCTTGCCGTCGTCGACCACGTCCAGAGTGACCGAGGCGTCCATGAACGACAGCGTGATCTCCGCCCGCGACGCCGAGGCGTGCCGCAGCGTGTTCGCGAGCGCCGACTGCGCGATCCGCAGCAGCGCCACCTCGTACGGCGTCGGCAGCTCCACCGGAGTCCCACTCACCGTGAGACGGGCGCGCGGGGAGGCCTCGGGGCCCGGCTCGCACAGCCGCTCCAGGGCCGCCGCCAGCGAGCCGTGCTCCAGGTCCGGCGGCGAGAGGGCCCGTACGAACCGTCGCGCCTCCGCCAGGTTGTCCTGGGCCGCCCGCCGCGCCCCCTCGATGTGCCCGGCGGCCGGCGAGCCGGCGGGCAGCGCCCGCTCGGCGGCCCGCAGCAGCAGCTGGATCGAGGAGAGCCCCTGCGCGAGCGTGTCGTGGATCTCCCGCGCCAGGCGCTCGCGCTCCGCCAGCGTGCCGGCGTGCCGCTCGGCCGCCGCCAGCTCCGCCCGGGTCGCGATCAGCTCCTCCACCATCCGCCTGCGCCGCTCGCTCTCCCGGTACAGCGCCTGGTAGCCGAGGACCGTCGCCACGGCCACCGCGCCGCCGAGCAGCGGCCCGATGAAGACCCCCGGATTGAGCGGCGCGCCATGGCGGACGTACGACAGGATCGCCGCGCCCGCCGTCAGGGCCACCGACGGCAGCGCCCAGCGGACCGGCAGCAGATGCAGCTGGAGGAAGTACAGCGGGAACGCCCCCCAGAGCCCGTCGGGCGTCGCCCAGAGCAGCGCCAGCCAGGACGCGCACAGCACGGCCAGCCAGAGTCCGGCGGCCCGCTGCGAGCCCCGTACGGAGGGCAGCGCGGAGCCGGCCGCGTACACCCCGCCCGTCACCGCCGCGAGCACGATCCCGGCCCCGGAGTCCGACCGGAGCGCCGCGAGGGCCAGCAGCCCCGCCATCAGCAGGTGCAGACAGAGACGCAGCGCGCGCAGGGCGGGGGTGAGGGAACGCGGATCCATGGTCCGTCCAGCGTAGGCGGGGGCGAGCGATCCGGTCTCAACCGAAAGATTGATTGCGGGGCCATCCGTGGCGCGATGCCGAGGGGCGCCGGGGCCGGGAAAGCTGGTCGGCATGTTCGTGGCATGGAGAGACCTGAGATTCGCCAAAGGGCGATTCACACTGATGGGAGCCGTGATCGTGCTGATCACGCTGCTCGTCGGACTGCTGTCCGGGCTGACCGCCGGACTCGCCCGCGAGAACATCTCGGCGATCACCGGTCTCCCGGCGGACCGGCTGGCCTTCGCCGCCCCGCCGTCCGGCCAGTCGGTCTCCTTCACCAACTCGACGGTGACGGAGAGCCAGTGGCGGCGGTGGGCCGAGCGGCCCGGGGTGGCGAGCGCGCGGCCGCTGGCCATCCGCACGCTCAACGGCGCCGCCGGTGACCGTACGGCCACCGTCTCCGCCTTCGGCACGGAGCCGTCGGCGGCGCTCGCGCCCGAGAGCGGGAAGCTGGGCCCGGGGCGGGTCGTCCTCTCCGCGTCGGCGGCCGATGAGCTGGGCGTCGGCGTGGGCGGGGCCGTACGCCTCGGTCCGCTGGAGGCCCGGGTCGCGGCCGTCGCGGGCGACGCCTCGTACAGCCACACGCCCGTCGTCTGGACCTCGCTCGACGACTGGCAGAAGCTCGGTCACAACGGCGCGACCCCCGGGGAGCAGGCCACGGTCATCGCGCTGCGGTTCGCGGGGGACGTCGACCCGGGAGCGGGCGACGAGGCGCTGGGCACGGAGTCGCGGACGATCGACGGGGCGCTCACGGCCATAGGGTCCTACCAGGCCGAGAACGGCTCGCTGCAGCTGATGCGGGGGTTCCTTTTCGCCATCTCCGCGCTGGTCATAGGGGCCTTCTTCACCGTCTGGACGATCCAGCGGAGCGGCGACGTGGCGGTGCTGAAGGCGCTGGGAGCGTCGACCCCCTATCTGCTGCGGGACGCGCTCGGGCAGGCGGTCCTGATGCTCGGCGCCGGGACGCTGTCCGGCACGGCGCTCGCGGTCGGCGCGGGGGTGCTGATCAGCGGCGGGGACGTGCCGTTCGTCCTGGAACCGTTGACCGTGCTCGGGCCGGCCGCCGTGATGATCGTCCTCGGCGTCCTCGGCGCCGCCCTGTCCATCCGGCGGATCACCGCCGTCGACCCCCTGACCGCGCTCGGGAGCGCCCGATGACTCTGCTGCTGGACGACGTGACGCTGACGTACCCCGACGGCGACGGGCGCCTGACCGCTCTCGACGCCGTCTCCCTGGAGGTCCCCGCCGGTCGTCTGACGGCGGTCGTCGGCCCCTCGGGCTCCGGCAAGTCCAGTCTGCTGGCGGTCGCGGCGACGCTGGTGACGCCGGACCGGGGGCGGGTGGTGGTGGCCGGCACGGACACGGGGCCGCTGGACCGCGCGGGACGGGCGGCGCTGCGACGCGAGCGGATCGGGATCGTCTTCCAGCAGCCGAACCTGCTGCCGTCGCTGACGGCGCTGGAGCAGGTGCAGGTGATGGCGCATCTGTCGGGCGCGAAGCCGAAGGCGGTACGGGACAGGGCGCTGGCGTTGTTGGACGCGGTGGGTCTCGCGGATCTGGCGGCCCGGCGGCCGCACCAGCTGTCCGGCGGTCAGCGCCAGCGGGTCAACATCGCGCGGGCCCTGATGAACGACCCGTCCGTCCTGCTCGTGGACGAGCCCACGAGCGCGCTCGACCACGAGCGCGGCGCGGCGATCGTGGACCTGCTGGCGGGCCTGACGCGGGAGCGCGGCACGGCGACGGTCCTGGTGACCCACGACCGCACCCACGCGTCACGGGCGGACACCATGGCCCAGATGGACGACGGCCACCTCAGGGTGCTCGCCCGGACATGACGGGCGCGTCGGCGCCCGCCCGCCCCGCTCCGCCTGCCGGCGCGGGGGGGGCGGGCGCCGGTCCCGTTACGCCTGGCCGTTGGCCGCCGTGTTGGCGAGGGCCGTGGAGAGCTCCTGGGCCACTTCCTGGAGGATCGGGACGATCTTGTCCGTGGCCGACTCCGTGACGCGGCCCGCCGGGCCCGAGATCGAGATCGCGGCCGCGGTGGGGGAGTTGGGGACCGACACCGCGAGGCAGCGGACTCCTATCTCCTGCTCGTTGTCGTCGACCGCGTACCCCGCGTCCCGCACGGCGGCGAGCGCGTCGAGGAAGCCCTCCGGCGTGGTGATGGTCTTCTCCGTCGCCGCCGGCATGCCCGTACGGGCGAGCAGTGCGCGCACCTCGTCGGCCGGGGTGTAGGCGAGCAGGGCCTTGCCCACGCCCGTGGAGTGCGGCAGGACGCGCCGGCCGACCTCGGTGAACATGCGCATCGAGTGCTTGGACGGCACCTGGGCGACGTACACGATCTCGTCGCCGTCGAGCAGCGCCATGTTCGCCGTCTCGCCGGTCTCCTCGACGAGCCGCGCGAGGTACGGGCGGGCCCACGTGCCGAGCAGCCGGGAGGCGGACTCGCCCAGGCGGATGAGGCGGGGGCCGAGCGCGTACCGGCGGTTGGGCTGCTGGCGTACGTAGCCGCAGGCCACCAGCGTGCGCATCAGACGGTGGATGGTGGGCAGCGGCAGTCCGCTGCTGGCGGAGAGCTCGCTCAGCCCGACCTCGCCCCCGGCGTCCGCCATCCGCTCCAGGAGGTCGAAGGCACGCTCGAGGGACTGGACGCCACCGCTCGCGGCGGTGGGCTTGGCGGCGTCGGTGGTGCTGGCGCTGGACGTCGGCACGTCAAGGTCCTTTCGGGGCAGGCGGGCAAGGCAGCAGCCTACCGGGCCGTCCGGTCGAACACACGGCCTCGGTCCCGGCGTACAGGCCGGTCAGGGGGGTGTTTGTCCGGTGTCGGCAGCCGCCCGGCGGCGTCCGTCTCCACCCCGCATGTACGGAGCTACGTTCTACTGTACGAAATTTCCATTCCACTTCATGGAAACGTCCAAGAGGCCGCCCGGAGCCGCCGCGCGGCACCGCCGGACGGGGCCATCCTGGGAAAGTGTGCCCTTGACGACATGTCGTCCTGAGTGAAGACTCCTTCAACAGTTCGTTGAAATTCTTGCTGGAAGGGGTACGGGTGGACGTCAACCTGGTACTGCGCTCGACTCGCGTCATCACCCCGGAGGGGACGCGGGCGGCGTCGATCGCCGTCTCCGGCGGGACCATCGCCGGTGTGCTGCCGTACGACGCCGAGGTACCGGCCGGTGCCCGGCTGGAGGACGTCGGCGACGACGTCGTGCTCCCCGGGCTCGTCGACACCCACGTCCACGTGAACGACCCCGGCCGCACGGAGTGGGAGGGCTTCTGGACCGCCACCCGCGCCGCCGCCGCCGGTGGCATCACCACGCTGCTCGACATGCCGCTGAACTCGCTCCCGCCCACCACGACGGTCGAGCACCTGCGGATCAAGCAGGACGTCGCCCGTACCAAGGCGCACATCGACGTCGGCTTCTGGGGCGGCGCGCTGCCGGACAACGTCAAGGACCTGCGTCCGCTCTTCGACGCCGGTGTCTTCGGCTTCAAGTGCTTCCTGTCGCCGTCGGGCGTGGACGAGTTCCCCCAGCTGGACCAGGAACAGCTGGCCGCCTCCCTCGCCGAGATCGCCGGCTTCGACGGCTTGATGATCGTGCACGCGGAGGACCCGCACCATCTGGCCGCCGCCCCGCAGAAGAAGGGGGAGAAGTACGCCGACTTCCTCGCCTCCCGGCCGCGCGACGCCGAGAACACGGCCATCGAGAACCTGATCAACCAGGCCCGCCGTCTCAACGCCCGCGTGCACGTGCTGCACCTGTCCTCCTCCGACGCGCTGCCGCTCATCCGGGCCGCCAAGGCCGAGGGCGTCAAGATCACGGTCGAGTCCTGCCCGCACTTCCTCACTCTCACGGCCGAGGAGGTGCCGGACGGCGCCACGGAGTTCAAGTGCTGCCCGCCGATCCGCGAGGCGTCGAACCAGGACGCGCTGTGGGAGGGGCTCGCCGACGGCACGATCGACTGCATCGTCTCCGACCACAGCCCCTCCACCGCCGACCTCAAGACCCCTGACTTCGCCTCCGCCTGGGGCGGGATCTCCTCCCTCCAGCTCGGCCTCCCGGCCATCTGGACCGAGGCCCGGCGCCGCGGTCGCAGCCTGGAGGACGTGGTCCGCTGGATGTCGGAAGGCCCCGCCCGCCTGGCGGGCCTCGGGCGCAAGGGCGCCATCGAGGCCGGCCGTGACGCCGACTTCGCCGTCCTCGACCCGGAGGCGACGTTCACCGTCGACCCGGCCGAGCTGGAGCACCGCAACCGCGTCACCGCGTACGCGGGCAAGACGCTGCACGGGGTCGTGACCTCCACCTGGCTGCGCGGAGAGCGCATCGCCGACCGCGGCACCCTCGCCGAGCCCACCGGCCGCCTCCTCGAAAGGAACAACTGACCCGTGACCGGCATACCCTCCTTCACCGGCGACGCCAGCCCCTACGGCGGCGGTGACCCGTACGCCGACTACCGCACCGCGGACTTCCCCTTCGCGCAGTACGCGGACCTGGCCGACCGGCGCCTCGGCGCGGGCGTGATCGCCGCCAACGACGAGTTCTTCGCCGAGCGCGAGAACATGCTCAAGCCCGAGGCCGCCGAGTTCGACCCCGAGCACTTCGGCCACAAGGGCAAGATCATGGACGGCTGGGAGACCCGCCGCCGCCGTGGTGTCTCGGCCCAGCAGCCCCACCCCACCGAGGACGACCACGACTGGGCGCTCGTCCGCCTCGGCGCCCCCGGCGTCGTACGCGGCATCGTCGTCGACACCGCGCACTTCCGCGGCAACTACCCGCAGGCCGTCTCGGTCGAGGCCACGTCGGTCGCCGGCTCGCCGTCGCCCGAGGAGCTCCTCGCGGACGACGTGAAGTGGACGACCCTCGTCCCGCGCACCGCGATCGGCGGCCACGCGGCCAACGGCTTCGCCGTCGACGTCGAGCAGCGCTTCACGCACCTGCGCGTCAACCAGCACCCCGACGGCGGCATCGCCCGCCTGCGCGTGTACGGAGAGGTCGCCCCGGACCCGCGCTGGCTGGCCGTCCTCGGCACCTTCGACCTCGCGGCCCTGGAGAACGGCGGCCAGGTCGAGGACGCCTCCGACCGCTTCTACTCGCCCGCCACCAACACCATCCAGCCGGGCCGCTCCCGCAAGATGGACGACGGCTGGGAGACGCGGCGCCGCCGCGACAAGGGCAACGACTGGATCCGCTACAGCCTGGCCGCCGAGTCCGAGATCCGCGCGGTCGAGATCGACACCGCGTACCTCAAGGGCAACAGCGCGGGCTGGGCGGCGCTCTCCGTGGCCGCCGAGGGCTCCGAGGACTGGACCGAGATCCTGCCCCGGACCCGCCTGCAGCCGGACACCAACCACCGCTTCGTGCTCGACACCCCGGCGGTCGGCTCCCGCGTCCGGATCGACATCTACCCCGACGGCGGCATCTCCCGCCTCCGCCTCTTCGGTTCGCTCACCGAGGACGGCGCGGCGCGCCTGACCGCGCGCCACCAGGAACTGGGCGGGTAACGACACCCCGCCCGGCCCGGGGGGGGGCCCCCCCCCCCCCCCCCCCGGTGGGCCCCCCGCCCCCCCGGCCGCGCCGCCCCCGCGGGGCGCCGGCCCCCGGGAAAGACGCGCCCGGGCCCGAACGCCCG
>NZ_JBSGWV010000010.1:0-115494 GCF_053609105.1 Streptomyces sp. NPDC054975 | reverse complement strand
CGCGCCCCCCCCGCACCGGGGGGCTACACCACCCCCCGCCGGCCCGGCGGGGGCCCCCCCCCCCCACCCCCCGGGGGCCCCCCCCCGCCCCCCGTCCCGCGCTACGCCGCGTGGCCGCCGTCCACGGAGAACTCCGCGCCGGTCACGTACCGCGCGTCCGGGCCCGCCAGGAACGCCACCATCGCGGCGACCTCGTCCGCCGTGCCGAAGCGGCCCAGCGCGGTCATCTCCGCCTGGCTCCGCGCGTACGGGCCGTCCGCCGGGTTCATGTCGGTGTCGATCGGACCGGGGTGGACGATGTTCGCCGTGATGCCGCGAGCGCCCAGTTCCCGTGCGAGGGACTTGGTGAGGCCGACGAGGGCCGACTTGCTCGTCGCGTAGAGCGTGCCGCCGGGGCCCGGGACGCGAGCCGTCATGCAGGTGCCGATCGTGACGATCCGCCCGCCGCGCTCCATCCGCCCGGCCGCCGCCTGGGCGGCGAGGAAGGCCGCCCGTACGTTCACAGCGATGACCCGGTCCACGTCGGAGAGGGCCAGCGAGTCCAGCGGGGCGATCACCCCGACCCCGGCGTTGTTGACGAGCACGTCGAGCCGGCCGAGCGCGTCGGCCGCCCACTCCACCGCGCCGGCCGCGTCGCCGGCGTCCGACGCGTCGGCCCGCAGGGCGAGGGCCTTGCGCCCCGTGGCCTCGATCCGCGCGGCGACCTCCCGCGCCCGCTCCTCGCCGGCGACGTACGTGAACGCCACGTCCGCGCCCTCCTGAGCCAGCCGCAGAGCCGTGGCCGCGCCGATCCCCCGGCTGCCGCCCGTCACCAGGACCGCCTTGCCGTTCATGCCGTGCGTCTCGTTCGTCATGGACATCCCGAACCTCCGTGAGAAGTACCCCTAGGTCGTTGCGGGTTCAATGAAAGTCGGGTGGGGCTCCGGAAGCTGGCGGCAATCGGACACCGTGATCGGCGCGCCGGTTTGGGGACCGATGACTTTCGCCGAGCGGTGCGGTCAGAGCTTCTGAGACACGATGGACCGGGGGCACCGCACCCGGCACACACCCGGAAGGGACACCGCGATGGGCAAGCTCTCCCTCACCCAGTTCGTGACGCTCGACGGCGTCTACCAGGCCCCCGGCGGGCCCGACGAGGACCGCAGGGGCGGCTTCGAGCACGGCGGCTGGTCCGTCCCGTACGGGGACGACGACTTCGGCACGTTCATCAACGAGGTCTTCACGCGGCCCGCCGCCTTCCTGCTCGGCCGCCAGACGTACGAGATCTTCGCCGGCTACTGGCCGAAGCAGACCGACCCCGACGACCCGGTCGCCTCCCAGCTCAACGCCCTTCCCAAGTACGTCGTCTCGACCACCCTCGACTCGGCCGACTGGGCCGGCACCACGATCCTCGGCGGCGGCGCCGTCATGGACGTCACCGCTCTGAAGAACCGGGTCGACGGCGAGATCCAGATGCACGGCAGCGGCAGGCTCGCGCAGTCCCTGCTGGCGGCCGGGCTCATCGACACGCTCCACCTGCTGGTCTTCCCCGTCGTCCTCGGCACGGGCTTCCGGCTCTTCACCGACGGCGCCCAGCCCACCGCCTTCCGCACCGTCGAGTCCAGGACCACGAGCACGGGCGTCTCCATCCACACGTACGAGCTCGCGGGCCGCCCGGAGTACGGGAGCTACGGCTAGGCGAAAGGTGTAGCCACCACGGGCCTGTCCCGGTACGGTGATCGTCCGCGTGCGAGCCGCCGAAGTCTCCACCTCGTCCGACGTGTTGGAGCAGGCCCACGATGTCCACGATCGCCGCCTCCGTACCCCTTCGCGCCCCGCGCCGCGCCTGGCTCACCGACCTCCCGGTGCTCCTCGTCGCCGTCGTCTGGGGCGCCAGCTATCTCGCCGCCAAGGGCATCACCACCACGCACACCGTCGTCGCCGTCCTGGTCCTGCGCTTCGCCGTCGTCCTGCCCGCGCTCGCCGTCGCCGGATGGCGCGGGCTGCGGGCGCTGACCGCGGCGCAGTGGCGGGGCGCGGGCCTCCTCGGCCTGATCCTCGGCGGGATCTTCCTCCTGGAGACGTACGGCGTCGTCCACACCTCCGCCACCAACGCGGGCCTGATCATCAGCCTGACGATGATCCTGACCCCGCTCGCCGAGGCCGCCCTGACCAGGGCCTGGCCGCCCCGCGCCTTCCTCGCCGCCGCCGGGCTCTCGGTGGCCGGTGTGGTGCTGCTGACCCAGGGCGGAGGCTTCACCGCCCCCTCCCTCGGTGACCTGCTGATGCTGCTCGCCGCCCTCGCCCGTACCGTCCACGTCCTCGCCATGGCCCGGATCAAGGCCGTCCAGGCCGCCGACTCGCTCTCTCTCACCACCGTCCAACTCGGCTCGGCCGTCGCCGTCTTCGCCGTGCTCGCCGCCCTCCCCGGCACCGGCGCGTCGCCCTGGTCGGTGGCGCTCGACTTCGGCCCGCGCGAATGGGCCGGACTGCTCTTCCTCTCCGTCTTCTGCACGCTCTTCGCCTTCTTCGTGCAGATGTGGGCCGTCCGCCGCACCTCCCCGTCCCGCGTCAGCCTGCTGCTCGGCACGGAACCCCTGTGGGCCGCCGCGGCCGGCATCGCCCTGGCCGGCGACCGTCCCGGTGTACTGGGCGTCGCGGGCGCCATCCTGCTCCTCACGGGGACGAGTTGGGGGCGCCGCACCGCCGACGGGGGCGCCCGGTAGGTTCTCGAGCCTCACGTCCGCCGGCTGGTGTCCGCGATCATCACGATCACGAATCCGAGCACCGCGATCACGATGTTCGCGAACAGCGCCTTGTCCTGAAGGAACCAGACGTTCTCCGTCAGGGCCCGGGTGAACCCCATGAACGGGAACCAGCCGGTCAGCTCGCGCAGGACCCCCGCGAGGCCGCCGATCAGCACCACACCACCCACGAACTCCACGAACTTCTTCATGGGCCGATCCTGACGCGCGGCGCCCGGGCCCCGCGTCGGCCACGAGGCCCTCCCGCGTGCTACCGAAGTCGCCACCGGCGCGACTTTGGTCGCTTCCGGCGGCCCAGGACCGGCCGCACACCCCTGACGTGCGTACGTTGGTGGGTATGACACGCCCCGACCCCTACGCCTGGCTGCTGCCCTCGGCCCTGGCCGACCCCGCGGCCGCCGGCGCGTCCGGTCGCCGCAGACCCCGGCGGACCGTACGGGACTGGGTCGTCGACACCGCGCTCTTCCTCTGCGCCGTCTTCGTCGGCCTCCTCGCCGCCGAGGCCGTCGACCAGTACAACAGCGAGGCCGTCGCCTTCGCCGACCAGGTCGTCGGCGCCGCCGCCTGCTGCGCCCTCTGGCTCCGCCGCCGATGGCCCGTCGGCCTCGTCGTGGCGCTCTCCCTCGTCAGCGTCGTCGCGCCCGTCGCCGGGGGCGCCTTCCTGGTGAGCCTGTTCAGCGTCGCCGTCCGCAAGCCCGTCCGCGAGATCGCCTGGATCAGCGCGCTGGCCGCCGTCTGCTCCGTCGCCCAGGTCTTCGTACGCCCCGACCCCGCCACCGGAGCGCCCCTCGGGATCGCCATCGGCCTGATCCTCATCCTGCTCATGACCGCCTGGGGGATGCTCGTACGCTCCCGGCGCCAGCTCGTCGAGGCCCTGCGCGAACGGGCCCGGCGCGCCGAGGCCGAGGCCGAGCTCCGCGCCCAGCAGGCCCAGCGCCTCGCCCGGGAGGCCATCGCCCGCGAGATGCACGACGTCCTCGCCCACCGCCTCACCCTGCTCAGCGTCCACGCCGGAGCCCTGGAGTTCCGCCCCGACGCCCCGCCCGAGCAGGTCGCCCGGGCCGCCGGCGTCATCCGCGACAGCGCCCACGAGGCGCTCCAGGACCTCCGCGAGATCATCGGGGTCCTGCGCGCGCCCGGCGAGGGCGGCGAGGGCGACCGGCCCCAGCCGACCCTGGCCACCCTCGACGAACTCGTCGCCGAGTCCCGCGCCGCCGGGGCGAAGGTCGTCCTGGACACCACCGTCGACGACCCGGCCGCCGTCCCCGCCGCCACCGGCCGTACCGTCTACCGGATCGCGCAGGAGGGGCTCACCAACGCCCGCAAGCACGCCCCGGGCACCGACGTCACGGTCACCGTGCGCGGCCGCCCCGGTGAGGGACTGACCGTCGACATCCACAACCCCGCCCCCACCGGCGAGGTCCCGCACGTCCCCGGATCCGGCCAAGGCCTCATCGGGCTCACCGAGCGCGCCACCCTCGCCGGCGGGCGCCTCGACCACGGACCGGCCCCCGACGGCGGCTTCACGGTCCACGCCTGGCTACCGTGGCCCCCATGACCATCCGGCTGCTCATCGTCGACGACGACCCCCTGGTCCGCGCGGGACTCACCCTCATGCTCGGCGGCGCCGACGACATCGACATCGTCGGCGAGGGCACCGACGGCCGGGACGTCCCCGACCTCGTCGCCCGACTCGCCCCCGACGTGGTCCTCATGGACATCCGGATGCCGTACGTCGACGGCCTGACCGCCACCGAACGGCTGCGCGCCCGCCCCGACGCGCCCCAGGTCGTCGTCCTCACCACCTTCCACGCCGACGAACAGGTCCTGCGCGCACTGCGGGCCGGAGCCGCCGGTTTCGTCCTCAAGGACACCCCGCCGGCCGAGATCGTCGCCTCCGTGCGCCGGGTCGCGTCCGGCGACCCCGTCCTCTCCCCGGCCATCACCCGCCAGCTGATGACGCACGTCGCCGGCCACCAGGAGCAGCCGCGGCGCGCCACCGCGGGCGGCCGCCTCGCCGAACTCGCCGAACGGGAACGCGAGGTCGCGATCGCCGTCGGCCGCGGCCAGTCCAACGCCGAGATCGCCGCCGCCCTCTATCTGAGCGTGCCGACGGTCAAGACCCACGTCTCGCGCATTCTGGCCAAACTCGGCCTCAACAACCGTGTCCAGATCGCCCTCCTGGTCCATGACGCGGGCCTCCTGGACGAGGACGGCTCCTAGGCACGATCTAGGGTGGGTGAATGTCCGTCATCGATCTGGGGGAGTACGGCGCGGACTTCACCGCGAACCCGTATCCCTACTACGCCAAGCTGCGCGAGAGCGGCCCCGTCCACCACGTACGGATGCCCGACGGCTGGGAGTTCTGGCTCGTCGTCGGCCATGAGGAGGGGCGGGCCGCCCTCACCGACCCCCGCCTGGTCAAGTCGCCCTCCGTCATCGGCTTCACGCCGGTCGACGAGGAGGTCATCGGCCCCAACCTGCTCGCCGTCGATCCGCCGGACCACACCCGGCTGCGCAAGCTCGTCGCACGGGAGTTCACCGCCCGGCGGGTGGAGGCCCTGCGCCCCCGCGTCCAGGAGATCGCCGACGAGCTGGCCGACGCGATGGCACCGGCCGGCCGCGCCGACCTCGTGGACGCCTTCGCCTTCCCGCTGCCCATCACCGTCATCTGCGAGCTCCTCGGCGTGCCGGCGGCCGACCGCGACACCTTCCGCGTCTGGTCGAACGAACTGGTCGCGCCGACCGGCGGCACGCCCGAGCGGGAGGTCGTCGAGGGGTTCGGCGCCTACCTCGACGCGCTCATCGAGGACAAGCGGGCCGCGGGTCCCGCGGACGACCTGCTGTCCGCGCTGATCGCGACCCGCGCCGAGGACGGCGACCGGCTCTCGCTGCCCGAACTGCGGGCGATGGCCTACCTGTTGCTCATCGCCGGGCACGAGACGACCGTCAACCTGATCTCCAACACCATGCGGGCCCTCTTCGCCCACCCGGACCAGCTCGCCGACCTGCGGGCCGACTTCGGCCTTCTGGACGGAACGATCGAGGAAGGGCTGCGCTACGACGGCCCGGTGGAGACCAGCACCTTCCGGATCGCCAAGGAGGCGACCACCATCGGGGGCACGCCCATCCCCGCCCTCGCGCCCGTCTTCGTCTCCTTCGCCGCGGCCGGCCGTGACGCGACCCGCTTCCCCGAACCGGACCGCTTCGACATCCGCCGCGAGCCGCGCGGGCACCTCGCCTTCGGGCACGGCCTGCACTACTGCCTCGGTGCGCCGCTCGCCCGCCTGGAGGGCGCCATCGCGATCCGGACACTCCTGGAGCGCTTCCCGCGGCTGGAACTCGACCCTGACGCCGCTCCGTGGGAGTGGATGCCCGGCCTGCTCATCCGCGGCGTGCGCCGCCTTCCCGTCCGGTGGTGACCCTCTGAGGGGTCGGCGCCCGAGGTGGTCCGGCGCGGTCAGTGCCGGGCCACTCGCCGCCTGCGGGGACCGAGCAGCACGCCGAGGATCACCATGCCGGCGCCGAGGCCGAGGTGGAGCCAGTTGTCGGCGTCGTTGAGCGGGATGACGTTGTCCTCGCCGTCGAGGTCGATGACCAGTCCGTAGACCCACAGGGCGAGATAGATGACGCCGCCGCCGATCAGGAACGCCCGGGCGCCGGGGGCGGTGCGGGCCATGACGAGTCCGGCGACCCCGAACAGCAGGTGCACGAGGTTGTGCAGGATCGACACCTGGAACACACCGAAGAGCTCGGCCTCCGAGTGCTCCGCGAACTCGAGAGCGTCGTGGTTCGTCGTGACCCCCGGGATGAACCCGAGGACCCCGACCACCAGGAAGACCACTCCCACCAGCAGGGCCACCAGCTGCACCATGGCGCGGGTCCTGGCCATGACGATCGCCTCCTCGACGCGCACGTCGGTCAGCACCGCGTCTACCCGTTCCGCGGCGGGTCAGCCGCCCGCTCGGGCAGCTGTCGAGGAAATCTCGTCCAGGGCGACCGGGCGCCGCTCGCACCGCGAGCGCTCGCACGCCTCGGCGATCCGGAGCGCCTCCAGGGCCTCCCGGCCGTCGCAGGCGTTCGGCGCCTCGCCCCGTACCAGCCGTACGAACGCGTCCAGTTCGGCCTCGTACGCCGGAGCGAACCGCTCCAGGAACCCCGCCCACGGCTTGACCGGGGCCGCCGGGCCCGACAGCTCCACCGAGGTGAGCGGGGTCCGGTCGTCCAGGCCGACGGCGATCTGATCCCGCTCGCCCGCCAGCTCCATCCGTACGTCGTACCCGGCGCCGTTGCACCGCGTCGCCGTCGCCGTCGCCAGCGTGCCGTCGTCCAGGGTGAGCACCGCCGCCGCCGTGTCCACGTCGCCCGTCTCCCGGAACATCGCCGGGCCCGCGTTCGAACCGGTCGCGTACACCGAGACGACCTCCCGGCCGGTCACCCAGCGCAGTATGTCGAAGTCGTGCACCAGGCAGTCCCGGAAAAGGCCCCCGGAGAGCGGCAGGTACGCGGCGGGTGGCGGGGCCGGGTCCGAGGTCGCCGCCCGTACGGTGTGCAGCCGGCCGAGCCGCCCGGAGCGCACCGCCTCACGGGCCGCCGCGTACCCGGCGTCGAAGCGGCGCATGAACCCGAGCTGCAGCTCCGTCCCCGCCGACTCCACCGCCCGCAGCGCGCCGAGCGTGCCCGGCACGTCCAGGGCGATGGGCTTCTCGCAGAAGGCCGGCAGCCCGGCGCCCGCCACGCGGGCGATCAGCTCGGCGTGGGCGGCGGTGGCGGAGGCGATGACGACGGCGTCCAGGGCGTGGTGGTCCAGGAGCGCGTCGACGGTCGGCGCCACCTCCGCGCCGAGCGCCCCGCCCACCCGCGCCGCCCGGTCGGCGTCCGCGTCCGCCACGACCAGGGCGGTCACCTCCGGATGGCGGGCGAGCGCGCCCGCGTGGAAGGCGCCGATACGACCCGTTCCGATCAGTCCGATACGCATGGCCCCCAAGGTGGTGCCGGACCGGGACCCTGTCAAGGATTTGTCAGGACAATCGGACTTCACCACTTCCTGTCATCATCTCCTCGGGCTACGCTCCCGTCCGTGTCCCCGCAGTCCAAGCAGCCCTCGTCCGAGCCGCCACCCCTCTCCGTGGACCGCACCAGCCCGGTCCCGCTCTACTACCAGCTCGCCCGGCAGCTGGAAGCGGCCATCGAGAACGGGTCCCTGGCCCCCGGCAGCCTGCTCGGCAACGAGATCGACCTCGCCACCCGCCTGGGCCTCTCCCGCCCCACCGTCCGGCAGGCCATCCAGTCCCTGGTCGACAAGGGCCTCCTGGTCCGCAGGCGCGGCGTCGGCACGCAGGTCGTGCACAGCCAGGTCCGGCGCCCGCTGGCGCTCAGCAGCCTCTACGACGACCTGGAGGCGGCCGGCCAGCGCCCCGCCACCCGGGTCCTCGTCGACCGCGTCGAACCCGCCACCGCCCCGGTCGCGGCCGCCCTCGGCGTACCGGAGGGAAGCGACGTCCGGTACGTGGAGCGGCTCCGTACCGCGCACGACGAGCCCATGGCGTACCTGCGCAACCACCTGCCGGCCGGGCTGCTCGACCTGGACGCCGGCCGACTGGAGACGACCGGGCTCTACCGCATGATGCGCGGCGCCGGTATCACTCTGCACAGCGCCCGCCAGACCGTCGGCGCCCGGGCCGCCACGGCCGCCGAGGCCGAACTGCTCGCCGAGAACGAGGGGGCACCGCTGCTCACGATGGAACGCACCACCTTCGACGACACGGGCCGGGCCGTCGAGTACGGCTCCCACCTCTACCGGGCCTCCCGGTACGCCTTCGAGTTCCAGCTCCTGGTCCGCCCGTGAGCCACTGACGACCCACTGAAGTCCGCGCGACCCCCATGACCGATACTGCAATGCACGCAGAAGGACACAAAGGAGGGCACGGCCTCGTGACCAGGCTTCGGACAGGAGGGGTACGCGCCGCAGTCGGCGCCGTGCTCGCGGTGGCGCTCACCGCCGCACTCGCGGGGTGCAGCAGCACCGGCGGGAAGCGTGCGGAGGACGCCCGCAAGGCGGCCGCGGCCCAGGGGAAGGCCGCCGTGAACACCCCCCGGTGGACCTTCGCCATGGTGACCCACTCCGGCGACGGCGACACCTTCTGGGACATCGTCCAGAACGGCGCCGAGCAGGCCGCCGTCAAGGACAACATCAACTTCCTCTACGCCCACAGCGACGAGGCGCAGGCACAGGCCCAGCTCATCGACTCGTACATCGCGAAGGGCGTCGACGGACTCGTCGTCACGCTCGCCAAGCCCGACGCGATGAAAGCGGCCGTCGAGAAGGCGGTCAAGGCCGGCATCCCGGTGATCACCGTGAACTCCGGCTCCGAGCAGTCCAAGGCCTTCGGGGCGCTCACCCACATCGGCCAGGACGAGACCGTCGCGGGCGAGGCCGTCGGAGACGAGCTGGACGAACGCGGGAAGAAGAAGGCCCTGTGCGTCCTGCACGAGCAGGGCAACGTCGGCCACGAGCAGCGCTGCGCCGGAGCGAAGAAGACCTTCGACGGCGAGATGGCGAACCTGTACGTCGACGGCACCAACATGCCCGACGTCCAGGCCTCCATCGAGGCCAAGCTCCAGGCGGACCCGGCCATCGACGCCGTCGTCACCCTCGGCGCGCCCTTCGCCGACGCCGCCGTCCAGGCGAAGAAGGCCGCGGGCTCCCAGGCCGAGGTCGACACCTTCGACCTCAACGCCAAGGTCGCCTCCGGCCTCTCCGCGGGCACCCTCGGCTTCGCCGTGGACCAGCAGCCCTACCTCCAGGGCTACGAGGCCGTCGACCTGCTCTGGCTGTACAAGTACAACGCCGACGTCCTCGGTGGCGGCAAGCCGGTCCTGACCGGCCCGCAGATCATCACCAAGGACGACGCCACCGCGCTGAAGGGCTACACGGAGCGGGGCACCCGATGAGCGCGAGCGCGCCCACGGGGAACGGCCTGGACCATGTCGACGAGCGGCTGCTGCGGACCTCCCCGCTGAAGAAGCTGCTTGCCAGGCCCGAGCTCGGCTCGGTCGTCGGCGCGGCCGCGGTCTTCGTCTTCTTCGCGATCGTCGCCGACAGCTTCCTGAAGGCCTCCAGCCTGGGCACCGTCCTCTACGCGGCCTCCACCCTCGGCATCATGGCGGTGCCCGTCGCGCTGCTGATGATCGGCGGCGAGTTCGACCTGTCGGCCGGCGTGCTGGTCACGACCTCGGCGCTGATCTCGTCGATGTTCAGCTACCAGATGACCGCGAACGTCTGGGTCGGCGTCGGCGTCTCGCTGCTCGTCACCCTCGCCGTCGGCGTCTTCAACGGCGTCATGCTGACCCGAACCAAGCTGCCGAGCTTCATCATCACCCTCGGCACCTTCCTGATGCTGACCGGTCTCAACCTCGGCCTCACCAAGTTGATCAGCGGCACGGTCTCCACGAAGTCGATCGCCGACATGGAGGGCTTCCCCTCCGCGAAGAAGCTGTTCGCCTCGCAGCTGACCCTCGGCGGCGTCGATCTCAAGGTCACCATCCTGTGGTGGATCGTCCTGGTCGCGCTCGCCACCTGGATCCTGCTGCGCACCCGCTTCGGCAACTGGATCTTCGCCGTCGGCGGCAACGCCGACGCGGCCCGCGCGGTCGGCGTGCCGGTCCTCCGCACGAAGATCGGCCTCTACATGGGGGTGGCGTTCTGCGCCTGGATCTCCGGCCAGCACCTGCTCTTCTCCTTCGACGTCGTCCAGTCGGGGGAGGGCGTCGGCAACGAACTGATCTTCATCATCGCCGCCGTCATCGGCGGCTGCCTGATCACCGGCGGCTACGGCTCCGCCATCGGCTCGGCGGTCGGCGCGTTCATCTTCGGCATGACCAGCAAGGGCATCGTGTACGCGGAGTGGAACCCGGACTGGTTCAAGTTCTTCCTCGGAGCGATGCTCCTGCTGGCGACCCTGCTGAACGCCTGGATCCGCAGGCGCGTGGAGGCGACGAAATGACCACGGAAGCCACCCCTCTCGTCGAGCTGGACGACGTCAGCAAGTTCTACGGCAACATCCGCGCCCTCGAAGGGGTCTCCCTGGAGGTCCACGCGGGCGAGATCACCTGTGTCCTCGGCGACAACGGCGCCGGCAAGTCCACCCTCATCAAGATCGTCGCGGGCCTGCACCGACACGACGCCGGCGCCTTCCGCATCGAGGGCGAGGACGTCTCTCTGGCCAACCCGCGCGAGGCGCTGGACCGCGGCATCGCCACCGTCTACCAGGACCTGGCCGTCGTCCCGCTCATGCCGGTCTGGCGGAACTTCTTCCTCGGCTCCGAGCCGACCAAGGGCGTCGGACCCTTCAAGCGCCTCGACGTGGAGCTGATGCGCGAGACGACCCGTACCGAGCTGCTGCGCATGGGCATCGACCTGCGCGACGTCGACCAGCCCATCGGCACGCTCTCCGGCGGCGAGCGCCAGTGCGTGGCCATCGCCCGGGCGGTCCACTTCGGTGCCAAGGTCCTGGTCCTGGACGAGCCGACCGCCGCGCTCGGCGTCAAGCAGTCCGGGGTGGTCCTGAAATATGTGGCCGCCGCCCGTGACCAGGGCCTCGGCGTGGTCCTCATCACCCACAACCCGCACCACGCCTATCTCGTCGGCGACCGGTTCGTGCTGCTCAAGCGCGGCGTCATGGCCGCCGGCCACACCAAGGACTCCGTCACCCTGGACGAGTTGACCCGGCAGATGGCGGGCGGCAGCGAGCTGGAGGACCTGCGGCACGAACTGGAGCGCCCGAACCCCGCGTGACGGCACCCTTCCTTCGTGGCCGCCCCGCGATCCGTCGTCACGGCCCCCCGACACCGCACCTGGCAGAATCGAGTCGATGAGTACCTACCGCGACCTCACCCCCGGAGGCGCCGCACGCGCCACGGTGCTGCGGACCGTCGGCACCCGGGAACGGCGCTCCCACCTGACCGCGCCCCGGGTGCCCACCGTCGGCATCGACATCGGCGGTACGAAGGTCATGGCCGGGGTCGTCGACGCGGACGGCACGATCCTGGAGAAGGTCCGCACCGAGACGCCGGACAAGTCCAAGAGCGCCAAGGTCGTCGAGGACACCATCGTCGAACTGGTCCTGGACCTCTCCGACCGGCACGACGTGCACGCCGTCGGCATCGGGGCGGCCGGCTGGGTCGACGCCGACCGCGCCAGCGTCCTCTTCGCCCCGCACCTCGCCTGGCGCAACGAGCCGCTGCGCGACGCCCTCCAGTCCCGGCTCGCCGTCCCCGTCATGGTCGACAACGACGCCAACACCGCCGCCTGGGCCGAGTGGCGCTTCGGCGCCGGGCGCGGCGAGGACCACCTCGTCATGATCACGCTCGGCACGGGCATCGGTGGCGCGATCCTGGAGGACGGGCGGGTCAAGCGCGGCAAGTACGGGGTGGCCGGCGAGTTCGGCCATATGCAGGTCGTCCCCGGCGGCCACCGCTGCCCCTGCGGCAACCGGGGCTGCTGGGAGCAGTACAGCTCCGGCAACGCCCTGGTCCGCGAGGCCAGGGAGCTGGCGGCCGCCGACTCCCCGGTCGCGTACAACATCATCGAGCGGGTCAAGGGCCACGTCCCGGACATCACCGGCCCGCTCATCACGGAGCTGGCGCGCGAGGGCGACGCCATGTGCGTCGAGCTCTTCCAGGACATCGGACAGTGGCTCGGCGTCGGCATCGCCAACCTCGCGGCCGCCCTCGACCCCTCGTGCTTCGTCATCGGCGGAGGTGTCAGCGCCGCCGACGACCTGCTGATCGGCCCGGCCCGGGACGCCTTCCGGCGCCATCTCACCGGCCGCGGCTACCGCCCCGAGGCCAGGATCGCCAAGGCGCAGCTCGGCCCGGAGGCCGGCATGGTCGGCGCCGCCGACCTCGCCCGGCTCGTCGCCCGCCGCTTCCGCCGCGCCAACCGCCGCCGTCTCGAACGCTACGAACGCTACGAGCGGTACGCCCAGGTCCTCCGTGGCACCACGGACGCCCGCTCCTCCTCCCGTACCACCCAGGACCCGCCTTCATGACGCTCCCCTCCCCGACCCTCTCGCCCGAGCAGGAGACCAAGCTGCCGGAAGACCGGCGGCACATGATCCGCCGCCGGTGGCTGACGGCGATCATCATCGTGCTGCTCGTCGGCATCCCCGCCGGGTATCTGGTGATCTCCGCCGGGCAGAGCCGCGACAGCGGCCGCGACAAGGAGCGCGAGTCCTCGGCCACGGGCCTGAGCGACAACTGGCCCTCGCTGATGAAGCGCCGCATCTTCGAGGTCCCGATCCCCCCGGGCAGCTCGGAGGTCGCCTACTACGAGACCAGCAACTGGAAGACCAGCCGTCTGTACGTCCAGTTCACGACGAGCGCGGGCCGCCTCGACACCTTCCTGAAGGAGGTCGGCTCCAGCCGCACCGGGCTGGCCCCCGGCTCGGTCACGGTGAGCGACCGCGACGCGGACATCGTCGGCTGGACGTTCCCGGCGGACCGCGACTGGTCCTCCACCACGGTCACCCGCTCCAAGCCCCGCCCGTCGCAGGACATCACCGTCGACCTCACCGATCCGGCGTCACCCACGGTCTACGTGGTCTCCACGACGACACCCTGACCGGCCGCCGCGCGCGACACCCGGCGGCGAATCGGGGACCGGCCTGAGGCAGGCCCGCTCAGCGCGTCGCCAGGGTCTGCGCGACGCAGCTGGTGCGCATGGCCTCCAGGGCCCTGGCCTGACGCCGGGCGCGGCGGATCAGGGCGTCCAGGCGGGCCGGGTCCAGCCGGGAGTCCGTACGGGCCAGCGTGCGCAGCGAGCGCCAGCACGCCTCCTTGCCCTCGACGCCCAGCCGCATCGCCTCCAGCTCGACGACATCGCTCAGCGGCGAGCGGGTGAAGAGCCGGCCGTTCAGCTTCAGCCGCCCCGCCCTCTCCAGCACGCGTCCCAGCGCCGCCCGGCTCCGGCGCCGCGGGACGCCGAGCGTGGACATGGTCCGGCGCAGGGTACGCCGGTCCTGCCGCACCTCCTCCGCGAGCGTCTCCAGCTGAGGCCCGAGCGGACGGCCGCGATGGGCCCGGGCCATGCGCCGCGTCAGGGCGACACCCGTCGTGGCTCCGGTGAGGTGGTCGTTGAGGTAGGTGTCGAGCAGCCGCGGGTCGGGGGCGTCAGGCGCGTCCTGGGCCCGGGAGTGCCGGACCCGGCGGAGGACGGCGCGAAGGCCCCTGAAGGGGAGCGCGACCGCGAGCGTCCGGCGCCACAAGGCCCGCCGGCGCCCGGTCCCGTGGTCGTACCGCCCGAGCCGGCCCGCCCGCGCCCAGGCGGTGAGCCAGGCGATCTCCTTGGCCGCGTCCATCAGGTACGCGGGGCTGATCCGGCCGGGCGGCACGTACGCCAGGTCGACGGCGAGGAGGGTCGCTGCCGTCCCGACGCCCGTGCGTCGCGCGTGCCGCAGCCCTTCGGGGGTCCGCGCCGCCCGCAGCATGCTCACTCCCGAGACCACCAGGAGACCCCCGGAGGTCTTCTGGAGCCAGTCGTCCGTCTTGGGGCCGTAGACGCGTTCGAAGGTACGCAGCGACACCAGGGGCCACAGGCCGCCGGCCACGTTGAACAGTCCCTGCGCGCGGGCCACCGTCACTGGCGTGACCATGGACGACTCCTCTCGGGGAAGTGGTGCGACGGTCGGCGGGTGGTACGCCCGCTCATGAGCCGTCCGAGCCGCGGAAGGCGTCCCGCGCGCGGTCCATCAGGGCCGTGAAGGGACCGATCGTCCACTGCGCGGCGGTCGAGCCGGCCGTCGTGGGGTGGGGGTGCGTGGGGGCCAGGCGTTCGGCCATGCGCAGGCGACGCCCCATGGACCGGCGGTCCTCGATGTCGCAGCGGGCGCGGATCGCGGGGAGTTCCTCGTGCTCCTCGTGCCGGGCGTGGTCCTCCACCGCCTGCTGGAAGGCGGTGAGGCGGGCGTCGAACTCCTCGCTGTGCACGTCGAGCCCCTCCAGTTCGGCCAGCGCCTCGTTGGCCCGGGACTCCTCCGCGTTGCGGGCCGCCGCCTCGTCCTTGCCCGCGACGCGCCTGGCCACGGGCCGCAGGACCATCTCCTCGGCGGCCTCGTGGACGGCGAGCAGGCCCCGCAGCTCGTCGAAGCGCCGACGCTTGGCCTCGCCGTCCGCGTCGAGGGTCTCGGCGAAGAGCTGCCGGATGCGGTCGTGCTGCTGGAGCAGCTGTTCCACGATGTCGTCCTCGGCGTCCGCCGCGCTTCCCGTCGCTCCGGAGGCGGCCGACCCGGACACCTGGCGTTCCTGCGTACGGATACGGGTGCGCAGGCGCGCTTCGAGGCGGCCCTCCACGACGCGGGTCTCGAACGCGGGCTGTGGCGCGGTGGCGGGACCGGTCACGTTCCAGCCGTCCGTGAGCCGGAAGGTGCTGCCGTGCCAGGGGCAGCGGACGCAGCCGTCGACGATCGTGCCCTCGGCGAGCGGCCCGCCCATGTGGCTGCACCGGGCGGCCAGGACGCGGACGTCGTCGTCGGCCATGCGGACGATCACGACCGGAACCTCGCCGATCCGGCCCTGCCAGGGCCCGCCCTCGGGCAGGGCCGCGACCTCGCCGAGGTCGTGCCAGCCCGGGTCGACCAGGGCGGTGACCTCCTCGGCGTGGTTCGCCCCCGCGGCCTGCCGGTACGCCAGATGGCCGCCGATCGCCCCGCCGACGCCGATCGCCGTCAGGCCGCAGTACCCCCAGACCTTCCCGCGCCAGTGCCGGCCGCGGGACCGGGCCGCGAAGGAGGCCGCGTAGCAGGCCACGCCGGTGATGTTGGCCGCCGCGTGCACGAGCCCCACCCGTAGCTGCGGGCGGCGCAGCTCGGCCCAGTCGGTCCAGCCCGCCACCGCTCCCGGTATGGCCCCCGCGAGGCCGGTGCCGACCAGGACGTGGGCGGCGCGGCGCTGGCCGGGCAGCAGGTCGAGCACGGCGGCCGAGACCCAGGCACCGATCGGCACCTGGACGAGGAGCGGGTGGAGCGGGTGGCCGAGCCACCGTCCGTGCAGGGCGTCCCGGGCCGGCCCGAGCGGCAGGCCTTGAACGGCCCGGCGCACGGCGTCGACGACGCGGTCGGCCCTGGGCGAGTTCTCGATGCGTTCCATCACCCCCAGGACCCGGCCGGGGCCTCTGCTCGAAGGCAGCGCCGAGCGGGCGGCTGCGAGGGTACGGCTGCGTGTTCCATGGGTGTCCATGGCGGGCGTGTAACCCGTGGGCTCCGCGGGAAACGACGCGGCGGCAGAAGCCTGGGACCCGAAGACGCGCGCGGGCCGAGGCGCCTTGGCCCGAGAGGTCCCCGCCCCGCGTGGCCCCAGCCCGGGAGTCCCAGCCCCGCGTGGCCCCGGGGCCACGGGAAGCATGGCTTGCCTTCGAGAGGGCAGCCGGACCTGAGACGAAATGGGGGGATCTTCTCGGAGGTTCGTATGAGCAAAGCCCACGACCACGCCCGCGCGCCCGTCCTGGAGGCCCTGGAGGAGTACGGCCGCGCGGGCCGTATCGGCTTCACCCCGCCGGGCCACAAACAGGGCCGCGGAGCCGACGCCCGCGCCCGTGCCGTGCTGGGCCCGGGGGTCTACCTCTCGGACGTGCTCGCCACCGCCGGCCTCGACGACCGGACCAGCTCCGGCCGCGTCGTGGAGCGGGCCCAGCGGCTGATGGCGGACGCCGTCGGCGCGGACCACACGTTCTTCTCGACCTGCGGAAGCTCCCTCTCCGTCAAGAGCGCCATGCTCGCGGTGGCCGGACCCCACGAGGAGCTGCTGGTCGGACGGGACGCCCACAAGTCGGTGGTCTCCGGGCTGATCCTCTCCGGGGTGCGCCCGGTGTGGGTCGAGCCGAACTGGGACCCCGACCGGCACCTGGCCCACCCGCCGTCCGCGCAGGCGTTCGAGGAAGCGTTCGAGCGCCATCCGGACGCCAAGGGCGCCCTGGTCACCAGCCCGACGCCGTACGGAAGTTGCGCGGATCTGCGCGCCCTCGCCGAGGTCTGCCACCGGCGCGGTCGCCCGCTGATCGTCGACGAGGCGTGGGGCGCGCACCTGCCCTTCCACCCGGATCTGCCGACCTGGGCGATGGACGCCGGCGCGGATGTGTGCGTCACCTCGGTGCACAAGATGGGCGCGGGACTCGAACAGGGCTCCGTCTTCCACCTCCGCGGCGATCTCGTCGATCCCGCCGTCCTGAGGTCCCGCGAGGACCTCCTCGGAACCACGAGTCCTTCCGTCCTCGTCTACGCGGCCCTCGACGCCTGGCGACGCCACATGGTGCAGCACGGCGAGGAGTTGCTCCAACACGCCCTGGACCTCGCGGGCCGGGTGCGCGCCCAGATCGAGACCATGCCCGGACTCCATGTCGACGGCCCCGAGTACGTGGTCCCCGGGCGGGCCGCTGAGCTCGACCCGCTGCCCGTGGTCATCGACGTGTCGGCCCTGGGCATCCAGGGCTACGACGCGGCCGACCGGCTGCGGGAGGAGCACCGCATCGATCTGCACCTCGCCGATCACCGGCGGGTCAGCGCCCAGTTGACGCACGCGGACGACGAGACGACCACCGGCGCCCTGCTGGCCGGTCTCGCCGCCCTCGCCGAGAACCCCTCCGGCAACGGCAGGCGCGCCCGGGACGGCGGCACCGGGCAGCCGACGACGGGTCCCCGTGTCCACGTGCCCTCGCCCCAAGAGCTGCGGCTGGAGCAGGAGATGCTGCCGCGGGACGCCTACTTCGGCGCCACCGAGCAGGTCCCCCTCGACGAGGCGGAGGGGCGGATCGCCGCCGAGATGCTCACCCCCTACCCGCCGGGCATTCCGGCGGCCCTGCCGGGGGAGCGGCTGACCGGCCCGCTGCTGGAGTACCTGCGCACGGGCAGGGCGGCGGGGATGGTCGTACCGGATGCCGCCGACACCGAACTGAAGTCGGTACGCGTCCACGTACCCGGTTGACCGCTCAACCACCCCCTCGCTCGGCTCCTGTGGCGAAAACGACCTGAGGGACGGAAGCTTGGTGGAGCCGCGTCACCGACCGGCGCCGCTGCCCAGGAGGCGAGTCGCGAGATTCCCCTCCGGCGGGAATCGGGAGATTCCCGCCCGAGCGCTCGGGCGGCCGCAGGTCCGGCCCCCGAGCGGGCCGGCGTACCGAACGGCCGAAGCAATCCCCTCAGGTCGCCGTGGAGATCATCATGGAGCACTCCCTGGCTCCCCGCTGGGAGCACGCCGTCGTCACCGGTGGAGCAGGTTTCGTGGGTTCCCACCTGTGCACCGCCCTGCTCGACGCGGGAGCGGCCGTCACCTGCGTCGACGACTTCAGTACCGGTCGGCGCGCGAACGTCGCCGCCCTGCTCGACCGGCCGGGCTTCGAGGTGGTCGAGGCCGACGTCGCGGAGCCCTTCCACGTCTCCCGACCACCCGATCTGGTCCTGCACTTCGCCTCGCCGGCCTCCCCGGCGGACTATCTGCGGCTTCCGCTGCACACCCTCGACACCGGGAGCCTGGGCACGCGCAACGCCCTGGCGCTGGCGCGGGAGGCCGGAGCCCGGTTCGTGCTCGCGTCCACCTCCGAGGTGTACGGCGACCCCCAGGAGCATCCGCAGAGCGAACGGTACTGGGGGAACGTCAACCCGGTCGGGCCGCGCAGCGTGTACGACGAGGCCAAGCGCTTCGGCGAGGCGCTGACCACCGCGGAGGCCGCGACGCGGGGCACCGACGCCGCGATCGTACGGCTCTTCAACACCTACGGGCCCCGGATGCGCGGCTACGACGGCCGCGCCGTCCCCACCTTCGTGCGCCAGGCACTGGCGGGCGAGGACGTGACGGTCACCGGGGACGGCCTCCAGACCCGTTCGCTCTGCTACGTGGACGACACCGTCCGCGGCGTGCTCGCGGTCGCCGCGCACGGCATGCGCGGCCCGGTCAACCTGGGCAACCCGGACGAGATCAGCATGCTGGACCTGGCCCGTTGGATCGTCCGGCTCACCGGTTCGGACTCGCGGATCCGGTTCGTCGAACGCCCCACGGACGATCCCGCCGTCCGCTGTCCCGACATCACCCTGGCCAGGGACAAGCTCCAGTGGGAGCCCCTGGTGGGAGCCGAGGAAGGTCTCGGCCGGACCATCAGCTGGTTCCGCGCCCATCCCGACGACGCCTGATCCCGTCCCGTCAGGCTCCCCCGGCCGCCGCCGGGGGAGTACCGCCCCGACCGCAGAAAGGGCCTGGACCATGCGCGTTCTCGGTGTCAACGCACTCTTCCACGACCCCGCCGCCGCCCTCGTCGTCGATGGCGAGACCGTCGCCGCCACGGAGGAGGAACGTTTCTCCAGGCGCAAGCACGGCAAACGCCCCGTCCCGTTCTCCGCCTGGGAGCTGCCGGAACAGGCCGCCCGCTGGTGTCTGCGACGCGCCGGACTGCGCCCCCAGGACCTCGACGCCGTCGCCTACTCGTACGACCCCGCCCTCGCGCGCCCCGCGGAGGACATGGGGCTCGACGACCCGTGGGACCACCTCCGGCAGACCTACGCGCGCCAGGCCCCCGCCTTCCTCGCCACGGCGCTCCCCGGCCTCGACCCCGGCTCGGTGCACTTCGTCGGCCATCACCTGGCACACGCCGCGTCGACCTGCTTCGCCGCCGAAGGCGCCGACACCTCCGCCGTCCTGGTCCTCGACGGCCGTGGCGAACGGGCCTCCCACCTCGCCGCCCGGCGCGTGGGCGACCGCGTCGAACCGCTGCACGCCCAGGAACTCCCGCACTCCCTCGGCCTCGTCTACGAGGAACTCACCGACCACCTCGGATTCCTGCGCTCCTCCGACGAGTTCAAGGTGATGGCGCTCGCCTCCCACGGCAGCCCGCGACTCCACGCCGAGCTGCGCCGGTACGTCCACCCCACCGGCGACGGCGGCTTCGTCGCCACCGGCGTCCCCTGGGCCGAACTCTGCCCGCCCCGAGGGCCGGAGGAGCCGTGGACCCAGGAGCATGCCGATCTCGCCGCGAGCGCCCAGGCCGTCCTCGAGGAGACCCTCCTCGACCTCGTGCGCTGGCTGCACGGCAGGACCCACGAGGACACCCTCACCCTCGCCGGCGGTGTCGCCCTCAACTGCGTGGCCAACTCCCGTATCGCACGCGACGGTCCGTTCCGCCGGGTCTGGGTGCAGCCGGCCTCCGGCGACGCCGGGACCGCGCTCGGCGGCGCCCTGCTGCTCTCCGCCGGGGCGGGCGACGCGCCCGCGCCGATGCCCGGCGCCGACCTCGGCCGTGACTGGAGCGACGCGGAGCTCGCCGCCCGGCTCAAGACCGCCGCCGTACCCTTCGAGCGGCCGCCCGACATCGCCGAGACGGTCGCCGAGGCCCTCGCCGACAACGCCATCGTCGCCTGGTTCCAAGGGCGTTCGGAGTACGGACCGCGCGCGCTCGGCCACCGGTCCCTGCTCGCCCACCCCGGCCACGCGGGCAACCTCGAACGGCTCAACGACGTGAAGGGCCGCGAACAGTTCCGCCCCGTCGCCCCCATGGTCCTCGCGGACCGGGCCGCCGACATCTTCGACGGTCCCCTGCCCAGCCCGTACATGCTCTTCGTGCACGACGTCGCACCGGAGTGGCGCGAACGCATCCCGGCCGTCGTCCACGTCGACGGCACCGCCCGCATCCAGACCGTCGACCCGGCGACCGAGCCGCTCGTGGCCCGTATGCTCGGCGCGTTCGAACGACGCACAGGACTTCCCGTGGTCGTCAACACCAGCCTCAACACGGCCGGAAGGCCGATGGTCGACGATCCCCGTGACGCCCTGGAGTGCTTCGGCTCCTCTCCCGTGGACCTGCTCGCCATCGGTCCGTTCGCGGTCCGTCGCGGCGACCTGTACCGGGCCGACCGCAACGGGTGGGCACGGTGAACCGCCCCCGCGTGGCACCTCCGTTCGCGGTGGTCGTCCCCACCCTGGGCCGTCCCTGCCTGGCCCGCTGCCTCGAAGCCCTCGCGGCGGCGGAGGGGCCCCGCCCGGCCCGGGTCGTCATCGTCCACGACCGCCCCGGTCCCGACGGCGCGACCCTCGCGGTCGACCTCCCCGAGGCCCTGCGCGCCCTCACAATCGTCGTCCCCGGCGAGGCCAGGGGGCCCGCCGCGGCGCGCAACACGGGGGCGCGCGCGGCCGGGCCGGTGCCCTGGATCGTCTTCCTCGACGACGACGTCGTCCCCTCGCCGACCTGGGGCACCGACCTGGCCACGGACCTGGTCACGGCGGCGCGCGACACGGCGGCGGTCACCGCCAGGATCGACGTGCCCCTCCCGCCCGACCGGCGCCCCACCGACTGGGAACGCACCACCGCCGGTCTCGCCACCGCCCGCTGGATCACCGCCGACATGGCCTTCCGCGCCGAGGCGTTGACCGCCGCGGGCGGCTTCGACGAGCGCTTCCCGCGCGCGTTCCGCGAGGACGCCGACCTGGCCCTGCGGCTGCTCGACGGCGGCTGGTCCCTCGCCGCCGGAACCCGCAGGACCACGCACCCGGTACGGCCCGCCGACCGCTGGGTCTCGGTGCGCCAACAGGCGGGGAACGCCGACGACGTCCTGATGCGACGCCTCCACGGACGTGACTGGTGGGACCGCGCGGACGCCCCTCACGGCCGCATCCGCCGCCATGTCGCCGTGACCGGGCTCGGTCTGGCGGCCCTCGGCTGCCTCGTGCTCCGCCGGCCGGCGGCCGCGGCCGGCTGCGCGCTCGGCTGGCTCGTGGGCAGCGCCGAGTTCGCCGTCGCCCGCATCGCCCCCGGGCCGCGCACGCCGTCCGAGGTCGCCACGATGGTCACCACGAGCCTCCTCATCCCGCCCGTGGCCTGCTGGCACCGCCTGCGCGGCCACGTCGTCCACCGCGCCGCCCAACCCCGGAACCCGGCCCTCCCGCCACCCCCGGGCGACGCGTCCGACGCGGCCACGGCCGCCCCGGCCCCCACGAGCGAGGAGGTGGGCACATGACCGGCACGCACCCCACCACCCACCCGAGCAGCCCGCACGAGCTCGGGATGCCGCAGCCGTGGCTGGTCATGGGGGGTCCGGCGAGGAAAGGCCGCCCCTACGCGGGCGCCGACGCCGTGTCGGCCGGCCGGATGGCGGGCGACGAAGCGCTGCCGAGGGGCGAGTTCCTCGACGGTGACGGGGTGTCGGCGGGCGTGGGCTTCGACGGTGACGGGGCGGGGGCGCTGCCGGTGGGCGTGCGCTTCGACGGCCACGGCACCGAGGAGCTGCCGGCGGCTGTGCTCTTCGACCGCGACGGGACGCTCGTCGTGGACGTGCCCTACAACGGCGACCCGGACCTCGTCGCGCCCGTGCCCGGCGCGCGGCCCGTGCTCGCGGCCCTGCGGCGGCTCGGGATCCCGGTCGGCGTGGTCACCAACCAGTCGGGCGTGGGACGCGGACTCATCACCCCCGGGCAGGCCGAGGCCGTCCGGCGCCGGGTGGAGGAACTCCTCGGCCCCTTCGCCCTCTGGGCGATCTGCCCGCACCGCCCGGAGGACGGATGCGTCTGCCGCAAGCCCGCTCCCGGCCTGGTCCTCACCGCCTGTGCCGTGCTCGGCGTCCCGCCCGCGCGAACCGTCGTCGTCGGCGACATCGGCTCCGACATGGAAGCCGCGCGGCGCGCGGGCGCCCGGGGCGTCCTCGTACCGACGCCGGTCACCCGTCCCGCCGAGATCGAGTCGGCCCCCACGTCGGCTCCGGACCTGCGGTCCGCCCTCCCGCTCATCCTGCGGGCCGACGGCCACGACGCCGTACGCCCCGTGAGCCCCCTGCGCCTCGGGGGCGAGCGATGAGCGGCCCCCGCACCCTCGTCGTCCGCCTGGACAGCGCGGGCGACGTCCTCCTGGCCGGGCCGGCCGTCCGGGCCGTGGCCGCCGGGTCCAGCCGCACCACGATGCTGTGCGGCCCGCAGGGCGCGCCCGCCGCGCGTCTGCTCCCCGGCGTCGACGAGGTGCTCGTCCACGACGCGCCCTGGGTCGGGCTCGACCCGCCGCCCGTCTCGCCCGAGCTCTGCCGGGCGCTCCTGGACACCCTGTCCACCCGCCGCTTCGACAAGGCCCTCGTCCTCGTCTCGTACCACCAGAGCGCGCTGCCCGCCGCGCTGCTCCTGCGCCTCGCCGGCGTGCCGTGGATCGCGGCCGACAGCGAGGACTACCCCGGCTCCCTGCTCGACCTGCGCCACCACCGCGCCCCCGGCCGGCACGAGGCGGAGGCGGCACTCGACCTGGCGTACGACAGCGGTTTCACGCTCCCGTACGGCGACGAGGGCGCCCTGCGGGTGCACCGGCCGCCCGACACCACGCACCTCACCGGCCCCGAGCCGTACGTCGTGCTGCACCCCGGCGCGGCCGTCCCCGCCCGGGCCTGGAGCCCCGAGCGGGCCGAGCGCGCCACCGAGGCCCTCCGACGGGCCGGACACCGCCCCGTGATCACCGGAAGCCCGGGGGAGAAGGACCTGACCGCCCGGGTCGCCGGCCGCCACGGCCTCGACCTCGGCGGCGCCACCGCCGACCTGGAGGAACTGGCCGGCGTCCTCGCCGGGGCGACCGCCGTCGTCACCGGGAACACCGGCCCCGCGCACCTCGCCGCGGCCGTCGGCACCCCCGTCGTCTGTCTCTTCGCGCCGGTGGTCCCCGCCGAGCGCTGGCGCCCGTTCCGCGTCCCGCACGTGCTCCTCGGCGACCAGGCGGCGCCGTGCGCCGGGAGCAGGGCGCGCCAGTGCCCGGTCGCGGGGCACCCCTGCCTCGACGCGGTCGACGACGCCGAGGTGACCGCCGCCGTCGCCGCGCTCCTGCGCCCCGAAGCAGCAGCCACCACGGGGCCCGCCGGAACCGCCGACCTCGCGGGAACCGCCGGAACCGCCGGAACCGCCGGCCCCACCGAAACCACCCGAACCTCCGGCCCCACCAGAACCACGAGCCCCGCCGGAACCCCAGGAAACGCCGGCCCCGCCGGCCTCGCCGGGACCCCCGCCGCACTCGGCGGTGGTGCGCCCGGCACGAAACGAGGAGCGGCCCGATGAACATCCTGCTGTGGCACGTCCACGGTTCCTGGACCACCGCCTTCGTCCAGGGTCCGCACACCTACCTGCTGCCCGTCACACCCGAACAGGACGCCGACGGCCGGGGCCGGGCCGAGACCTTCCTCTGGCCGTCCTGCGCCCGCGAGGTCACCCCCGAGGAACTCGCCCACATGCCGGTCGACCTCGTCGTCCTGCAGCGACCCCACGAGGAGGAGCTGGCGACGCGCTGGCTCGGCGGCCGACGGCCCGGCCGTGACGTACCGGCCGTGTACGTGGAGCACAACACCCCGCGCGGCCACGTCCCCGAGACCCGACACCCGTGCGCGGACCGCGACGACCTCACCCTCGTCCACGTCACCCACTTCAACCGCCTCTTCTGGGACAACGGTTCGACGCGCACCGAGGTCGTCGAGCACGGCATCGTCGACCCCGGCCACCTCTACACCGGCCACCTGCCCCGCGCCGCCGTCGCCATCAACGAACCGGTCAGACGCCGCCGTTACACCGGTACGGACCTGCTCCCTGCGCTCGCCGAGGTGGCCCCGCTCGACGTCTACGGCATGCGCACGGAGGGCCTCGCGGACCACCTCGGCCTGCCCGCCGACCGCTGCCGCGGCTCAGAGCTGACGCAGGGCGCCCTGCACGCCGCGATGGCCCAACGCCGCTTCTACCTCCACCCGTTCCGCTGGACCTCCCTGGGCCTCTCCCTCCTGGAAGCCATGCACCTGGGGATGCCGGTGGTGGCCCTCGCCGCCACCGAGGCCGTCGAAGCCGTCGTCCCGGGCACCGGCACCCTCTCCACCCGTCCCGAGGAACTCGCCCGGGCGGCCCGCCGCTACCTCGCCGAACCCGAGGCCGCCGCCGCGGACGGCATCCGCGCCCGACAGGCCGTGCTCGAACGCTACGGCCTCAAACGCTTCCTGGACGACTGGGAGCGCCTCATCGCGGAGGTACGGTCATGACTGCTTCTCCCGTCCACGGCGGCGAGCCGCTTCACATCGCCCTCGTCTCCGAGCACGCGAGCCCGCTCGCCACCCTCGGCGGTGTCGACGCCGGCGGCCAGAACGTCCACGTCGCGCAGCTGGCGGGCGCGCTCGCCGACCGGGGCCACCGCGTGACCGTCTACACCCGGCGCGACAACGCGCGGCTGCCCGTCACCGTCCCCCTCCGGGACGGCGTGGAGGTGCACCACGTGCCGGCGGGCGCCGCCGAGGAGATACCGAAGGACGATCTCCTGCCCCACATGCGCGAGTTCGGCTCCTACCTGAGCGACCGGTTCCGTGCCCGCGCGCCCGACGTCGTCCACTCCCACTTCTGGATGTCGGGCCTCGCCGCGCTGGCGGCGGTGCGCCGGACCGGGCCGCCGCTGCTGCACACGTACCACGCCCTGGGCGTGGTGAAGGCGCGGCACCAGGGGAGCGAGGACACCAGCCCGCCGGAGCGCATCGCCTGCGAGCGGCGCGTCGGGCTCGGCTGCGACCGGATCGTCGCCACCTGCGGCGACGAGGTCACCGAGCTGGTCGCCCTGGGCATCCCCCTCGACAAGATCGACATCGTGCCCTGTGGCGTCGACCACGAACACTTCCGCCCCACGGGGCCGGTGGCCGCTCCGGGGCCGTACCGCTTCCGCCTGCTCCATCTGGGGCGCCTCGTCCCGCGCAAGGGCGTCGGGGTCTCCATCGCCGCCCTCGCGCGGCTGGCGGACACCGAACTCGTCGTCGCCGGAGGGCCGCCGCCGGAACGGGTCGACAGCGACCCCGAGGTACGGCGGCTGCGCGCGCTCGCCCGGCAGTGGGGCGTCGGCGACCGGGTGCGCTTCACCGGAGGCGTACCGAGCGACGACGTGCCCGCTCTGCTGCGGAGCGCCGACGTCGTGCTCTGCCCGGCGGACTACGAGCCCTTCGGCATCGTGCCGCTGGAGGCGATGGCCTGCGGCCGGCCCGTCGTCGCCAGCGCCGTCGGCGGACAGCTCGACACCGTCGCCCACGGGGTCAACGGGCTCCACGTGCCGCCCAGGGACCCGCAGGCGCTCGCCGCGGCCGTGGCCCGGCTGCTCGCCTCCCCGGCCCTGCGCGACGCCTACGGGGCGGCCGGCCGGCGCCGCGTCCTCGACCGCTTCGGCTGGGCGACCGTCGCCCGCGCCACCGAGGCGGCCTACCGCGCCGCGCTCCGCACCCGTCGGCCCGTCCGGCGCACCGTAGGCCAGCCCGTCGCCGAGGCCCTCTGACCCCCGCGCACCGCGCGCCCCAGGTTGCCGGAAGGAGGTGGGGCACCCCGCTCCGCGAAGCGGGCCGCCCGACGCCATGACCGAATCACGAGGGTACGAAAGCGCCGAACGGCACTGCCGATCGCTCCAGGCCGCCCTGGAGCGGCTGCGCCGCGACGAGCTGGGCCTCCTCGCCCACTGGGGTGAGCGCCTGGCCGCCGTCCTTTCCCGGGGCGGGCGGCTGCTCGCGGCGGGCAACGGGGGGAGCGCCGCCCAGGCCCAGCACCTGACGGCCGAACTCGTCGGGCGCTACCAGCGCGAACGGCCCGCGTTCTCCGCGCTCTCGCTGCACGCGGAGTCCTCCAGCGTCACCGCGATCGGCAACGACTACGGCTTCGAGCAGGTCTTCGCCCGCCAGGTCGCCGCCCACGGCCGCCCCGGAGACGTCCTCATGACGCTGTCGACCTCCGGGCGCAGCCCCAACCTGCTGTCCGCCGCGATGACCGCCCGGTCGGCGGGACTCACCGTCTGGGCCCTGTCCGGCCCCTCGCCCAACCCGCTCGCCGAGGCGGCCGACGAGGCGCTGTGCGTCGCGGGCGCGACGACCGCCACCGTCCAGGAGACCCACCTGGTCGCCGTCCACCTGCTGTGCGAGTTCTTCGACGCGGCCCTGGCACCGGCGCCCGCCGCGGCGAGAGCGCCCGCGACCGCCCCCGGCCCCGTCAACGGCAAGGCGCCGGCCCGGGCCCCCTCGACGGTCGCCGCCCTCAGGAGGCAGGCATGAACCCGCGCAACCCGCTCGTGGTCGTCGGCGACGTGCTGCTCGACCAGGACATCGAAGGGGAGGCCACCCGGCTCGCCCCCGACGCGCCCGCCCCCGTCGTCGACGTCCTCGACGACCGCTCACGCCCCGGCGGCGCGGGGCTCGCCGCCGTGCTCGCGGCCCGCCTCGGGCACGACGTCGTCCTCGTCACCGCGCTCGGCGACGACGAGGCGAGCACCCTCGTGCGCCAGGCCCTGGACGGCCGTGTCCGCACGGCCGGGATCCCCCTGGACGGCACCCTGCCCGTCAAGACGCGGGTGCTCGCCGCCGGACGTCCCCTCGTCCGCGTCGACCGCGGCGGCGGCACGCCCGGCCGGCCAGGTCCCGAGGTCCTCGCCCTCCTCGCGTCCGCCCGTGCCATCCTCGTCGCCGACTACGGCCGGGGCACCGCCGACGCCCTGCGCGGCGCGCTGGCCGAGGCCGCCGTGCGGACCCCCGTCGTCTGGGACCCCCACCCGCGCGGCGGCGCGCCCGTGCCGGGCACCCGGCTCGCCACCCCCAACGCCGCCGAGGCCACCGCCCTGTGCACGACGCCGGGCACCTCGCTCCGCGCCTTCGCCCGGCGCGGTACGGAACTGGCCGAACGCTGGCGGGCGGCCACCGTCGCCGTCACCCTCGGCCGGCGCGGCGCCCTGCTCACCCGGCCCGACGCGGCCGCGCCCCTGCTCGTCCCGGCGCCCTACCGCGCCACCGGGGACCCGTGCGGCGCGGGCGACTGCTTCGCCGCGACCGCCGCCGGGGCGCTCGCGGCCGGGGCGCTCCCCGAGGAGGCCGTCGCCCTCGCCGTCGCCGAGGCCGCCGACTTCGTCGCCGCGGGGGGAGCCGGCGGCCAGGACCTCTGGACCGCCGCGTCCCCCTCGCCGCCGGAGCGGTCCGACACCCCGCCCGCCGACGCGCTCGACCTGGCACGCCGCGTCCAGGCGGGCGGCGGGACCGTCGTCGCCACCGGCGGCTGCTTCGACCTTCTGCACGCCGGCCACGTCGGCCTCCTGGAGAGCGCCGCGCGAATCGGCGACTGCCTCGTCGTCTGCGTCAACTCCGACGCCTCCGTCACCCGCCTCAAGGGCCCGGGGCGCCCCCTCACCCCGCTCGCCGACCGCATGCGGGTGCTCGGCGCCCTGGGCAGCGTCGACGCGGTCGTCCCGTTCGACGAGGACACCCCCGAGCGCCTGCTGCGCGACCTGCGCCCCGACGTATGGGTGAAGGGCGGCGACTACGCCCCCGACGACCTGCCGGAGGCCGAGGTCCTCCGCCTCTGGGGCGGTCAGGCGGTGATCCTGCCGTACCTCGACGGCCGCTCCACCACCACCCTCACCCACCGGGCCGCCCGCGCCGCCGCCCCCGTCCCACCGGCCACCGCATGAGCGCCCACCGCCCGCAAGGGCCCGAGCGCCGTGGCGGGCGTCCTGTGGCGCTCGTGCTGCGGGCCCTCGGCCTGGGCGACCTCCTCACCGCCGTACCCGCGCTGCGGGCGCTGCGGAGGGGGCTGCCCGGCTACGAGATCGTGCTCGCCGCTCCGGCCCGGCTGGCGGACGCGGCGCGCGCGACGGGCGCCGTCGACCGGCTCGTCCCGGCGGAGGCGCCCGGACGGGGCGTGCCCGCGACGTTCACCTGGACCGGCGAGCCGCCCGCTCTCGGCGTCGACCTGCACGGCAGCGGGCCGCAGAGCCATCGCCTCCTGGCCGGTCTCGCCCCGGACCGGCTGTGGGCCTACACGTACCGGGGCGGCCCGTCCTGGCGCCCGGAGGAGCACGAGCGGGAACGCTGGTGCCGGCTGCTGCGCTGGTACGGCCTGGACGCGGACCCCGCCGACCTGCGGATCCCCGCCCCCGAGACCCCCTCCCCGGCCCCCGGCGCCGTGCTCGTCCACCCGGGCGCCGACGCCCCGGCCCGGCGGTGGCCGCCGTCGCGGTACGCGGCCGTGGCCAGGGGCCTTCGGGAGAACGGTCACCGGGTCGTCATCACGGCCGGGCGGGGGGAGCGGGCCACCGCCGCGGAGGTCGCGCGGGCCGCGGGACTGCCCGCCTCCGCCGTCCTCGGGGGCGCCGCCGACCTGCCGTTCCCGGCGTTGGCCGCGCTCTTCGCCGAGGCCCGCTGCGTGATCGTCGGGGACACCGGGCCCGCCCACCTCGCCTCGGCCCTCGGCACCCCGTCGGTCGTGCTCTTCGGCCCCGTGTCCCCCGCCCTCTGGGGCCCTCCGCCGGACGGACCCCACCGGGCCCTGTGGCACCCGGCTCCGGAGGACGGGGACCCGCTCGGCGCGGACCCGCTCCGCCCGGGCGACCCGCACGGGCGACTGCCCGACGCCCGGCTGCTCCGCGTCACCGTGGACGAGGTCCTGGACGCCGTGACCGCACTCGTCGGCCCCCTCCGGACGGCCGGGAGCGCTTCATGAGCCCGCGCGGACCGGCCGGCCGGCCGCCGTCACGCGACGGCGGCCTGCTCGGCGCGTCCGGCGAGCGCGGGCGCGGGTACCGGTACGGGCACGGTGGCGGGCACAGTGACAGGTACGGACACCGGCACGGGCACGGTGACGGGCGCCGGTACGGAGCCGGCGGCCGCGACCTGGCGGCGACGGACCAGGAAGCCCGCGCCGACCACGGCGGCCACCAGCAGGCCACCGGAGACCAGCGCCCCGCGCGCTCCGAGCGTCTCCATGAGGAGGCCCAGGGTGGGCGGCGCCGCCAGGCCCCACAGCGTCCGGACGCTGTTCCACGTCCCGAGGACCCGTCCCCGCATGTGAGGCGGCGGGTCGGTCTGGAGCACGGTGTTCTGCGCGGTGTCCGACAGGGACTCCGCGACGGCCATCGGCAGCACGAGGACCACGAGGACCGCGATCGACGGCGAGAGCCCCGCCAGGACCTGGAGCAGCGCGCCACCCGCCGTGAGCAGCCCGACGAGCCGGACGCCCGGCCGCGTCAGGCGGGCCCCGAGCACCGCACCCACGATGCCGCCGACGGCCAGCGTGGCCGACACGGCGCTGAAGGAGCCCGCGTCCCCTGCGAGCGGCCCGGTGACCAGCACGACCAGGGTGAGCGAGTAGTTGCGCCCGAAGAGCGCGCCGATGGCGTTGAGCCCGGCGAGCGCCCGCAGCCGGGGCCGGCGTGCGAAGAAGACCAGACCCTGGCGCACCCCGCTGCCCACCTCGTCCGGTGCGGGAAGGCCCTCGGCAGCGGTCTTCCGGTCCCGGTCCACGGCCGAACCGGCGACCACCTCGCCGTCCTTGCGGACCGGCTTGAGGAACGGGATCACACAGGCGACGAAGAGGAACGACAGCCCGTTGGCGGCGTAGGCCGCGCCCGTGCCCAGCACCCCCACCGTCACGCCGGCGAGCGCGGCGCCCGCGAGACGTCCGGCGCTGTGCACCAGGGAGCCGACACCGATGGCCGACGGGACGTCGGGCGTACGGACCAGGTCGTTGCCGAGCAGCGAGCACGCGGGCCCGTCGACCGTCGCGATGAGACCGGTCACCGCCGCGAGGCCCATCAGGACGGCCAGGTTCAGCTGGTCGGTGGCCACCAGGATCGCGGTGAGCAGCGCGACCGCGCCGAGCAGGCCCTGCGCGACGGCGGCCGTCACCTTCCTGGGCCAGCGGTCGACGAGCGCGCCACCGACGGCGCCCATGAGCAGCCCGGGCGCCACCTGGACGGACATCGACAGACCGGTCGCCGCCGCCGACCCGGTGATCTGGAGCACCAGCAGGTTCTGGACCGTGAGCTGCATCCACGTACCCGCGTTGGAAACGAAGTTGGCGACCGCCCACCAGCGCATGCTGGGGTAGCGCAGCGACCGCCACGGGGAGCGGTCCGAGCCGGCCGCGGACGTGCGGCGGAACCGGGACGTACGGCGCGGGGTGGGGGAGTCTTCGGGCGGGGACACGGGGGAGTGCGACAAGGGGGTACCCAGGAGAGGGAGGGGACGGCGGCGTCGGAGAGCGCCTGGCGGCACTCGAGGACCGCCGACGTCCCGGCCCGTTCGACGCAGGGCCGTGTACGGGTGGGAAAGGGCAGGGCGGATCCCGGCGATCCATCGTGGCAGACGGCCCCCAAGGAGGCGCGGCCCACCGGCCGGACACCCGCCGGGACAGCCCCGTTCAGACCCCAATCCCGCGTCGTCCCATGCGACTTGACGCTTCTCGTGTGCTTGCTCACACCGCGGCGGAACGGCCGCCGCGGACGCCCCCAAGGAAGGACGGGAGGACCGCTATGAACCCGGTCACGAACAGTGCGGCCGACGCCCGGGCGGATGTCGTACTCGACGGCATGCAGGCCCTGGTCACCGGAGGCGCGCGCGGCCTCGGCGCCGCCATCGCGCGCAGACTCGCGCGGGCGGGCGCGGCGGTGCTCGTCGCGGACGTGCGCCAGGACCTCGCCAAGGAGCTCTGCGAGAGCCTGGTCGCCGAGGGCCGCCGGGCCCGCCCGGTCGTCCTGGACGTCACCGACCCGGAGGCCGTGGCGGAGCTCTTCCAGGACCTGGACACCAGGGGCGAGGCCGTCGACATCCTGGTCAACAACGCGGCCGTCGACGTCACGAAGTCGACGGGGGACCTGACGGCGGACGAGGTGACCCGCGTCATCACGACGAACCTGCTCGGGCCGATGTACCTCTGCCTGGAGGGCTACGGGCGCATGGTCGGGCGTGGCGGGGGCCACATCGTGAACATCCTCTCCACGGCGGCCGTCCGAACCTGGACGGAGGCCGGGCCGTACGCGGCGGGCAAGACCGGACTGCGGGCGTTCACCCACACCCTCTTCAAGGAGGCCCAGCGCGACTGCCGCGGCATCGGCGTCACCGGTGTCATCGCGGGCGGCATGGAGACGGCCTTCATCCTCGAACGCTTCCCGGACACCGACGTCTCCCTGCTGCAGAGCCCCGAGATCGTCGCCGACACGGTCATGTACGCCCTGTCCGTACCTCCCGGAAGCGCGCTCGCCGAAGTCGTCGTCGTGCCGCGCGGGGAGCCGTCATGGCCGTGACCGCGCCCATGGGCTTCACGGACCGCGCGGACTTCGCTCCGAGGACCGCGATCGTCACCGGCTCCGACTCGGGGATCGGGCGCGCCGTCGCCGTCCGCCTGGCCGAGGAGGGCATGGACGTCGGGATCACCTGGCACCACGACAAGGCGGGCGCGGCGGCCACCTCACGGGCGGTGCGCGCGGCCGGCCGGCGCGCCGCCCTGGCCCGTCTGGACCTGGCGGCGCTGCCGGAGGCGGCCGGGGTGATCGACGTACTGGCCGAGAGCCTCGGGGGCGTCGACGTCCTGGTCAACAACGCCGGCACCGGGGTCGTCCGGCCCTTTCTCGACCTGGACCTGCCCACCGTCCGGCAGGTGATCGAGGTCGACCTCCTCGCCCCGCTGCTGTGCGCGCAACGCGCGGCGCGGCGCATGATCGAGCAGGGCGGGGGCGGGCGGATCGTGAACATCACCTCCGTCCACGACCGCCGTCCGCGGCCCGGCGCGGGCCCCGCCTGCGCGGCGTACGCGGGCCTCGGCCTGCTCACCGAGGTCATGGCCCTCGAACTGGCGGAACACCGCATCACCGTCAACGCCGTGTCCCTGGGAGAGACCGCCACCGACCCGGAGGACGACCGCGCGACGGCCGCTCACCACCGCCCCGGGGACGCCGCGGAGGTGGCGGCCGCCATCGCCCTCCTCGTGACCGACGACGCGTCCCACGTCACCTCGGGCGGGCGGGCGGCCTGAGGGCCTGCTCCCGCCGTCCGCGCAGGGTCACTCCGCCTCGCCCTCGTCACCGTTCTCTCCCGTACGTACGTGCATGGCGGCCTCCTCGGCCGTCGCCGCGCCGTCGTCGGGGCCGACGTCGTGGGCCTTCAGCGGACTGTGCCGGCCGCGGGCGTCGTCCACCGACGTGAGCCGGCCGGCGCGCAGCGAGCCCACCTCCTGCTCGGCCTCCTCCGCGTCGCCGTCCGCCGGGGTTCCGGCCTCGGCCGCGTCGGGCACCTCCTCGGCGAGCCGCTCGTCCAGCGTCGCGCCCTCCTGCTGTTCCCGCTGGGTGGTGCCGTGGCGGTAGGCCGCGCGGGGGCGGTCGGGCGGTGAGTAGCCGGGTTCGGTCATGGCGTCGAGGAGCGACGGGTCGACGGCGTTCTCCAGGTCGAGGTCGTCGACGGGGCGGTCGTTCCCCTCGCCCGTGGCCGGCTGGTAGACGTCGTCCCCGCGGCCTTCCTGCTGCTGCTCGGGCTCGTTCCGGGCCATGGCGAACTCCCTCCGGTGATCGTTCCCCTGGCGCGTGCCCGGCCCCCGCGGGCGCAAACGACACAGCGCCTCACAGGGCTTCGGCGGCCGTGCGCAGGTCGGCGACCAGGCCCGCGTACGCCGCGTCGCGGTCCTTGGAGCGCAACACGGCCGATGGATGGACGGTCGCGAGCACCCGCGTGCCGTCCTCGGCGCCCGGCAAGGGGCGCGGGACACCCCGGTCGGTGCCGACCCGGAACGACGAGCCGAGCAGGGAACGGCCGGCCGTGGCCCCCAGGACGATGACCAACTCGGGCGAGACAAGACGGAGTTCCGCCATCAGCCACGGACGGCAGGCGAGGGTCTCCCGAAGACTCGGCGGCTTGTGGATGCGGCGCTTTCGGGCCTCGTCCAGAGTGAACTTGAAGTGCTTGACCGCGTTGGTGACGTAGAGGCCCTCCTCGTCGATCCCCGCCTCACGCAGGGCCTTGGAGAGCAGCCGGCCGGCAGGCCCCACGAACGCCACACCCTCCCGGTCCTCCTGATCGCCCGGCTGCTCGCCGACGAGCATCACCCGGGCGTCCGAGTCACCCCGGCCGAAGACCGTGCCCGTCGCGTCCCGGTGGAGGGGGCACCCCTCGCAGTCGGCCGCCGCCCGCCGGTGCGCCGGCAGTCCGCCACGCTGCGGCAGATACGGCGTCGCGTCGTACGGCTCGGGTCCGGATCCATCCTCGCGTCGGCCCGGCATCCCGCACCTCCCCGGCTCGGGGGCGTCGTTCGTGCCCGGTGCGAGTGCCCGCCGGTCACGGTGGCGAAACGGGGTCGAACGCCCGCCTGGCCCGCAGGATTGACCTCGATCGGCCCGGGAAGACGCCCACCGGCGGTGCACGACGCCGCCCGACACCCCCGCACGGACCGTTCGAGCCCCCGGAGGATCGACACCATGAGCAGGGCCTTCGACGTCGCCTCATTCCTGGACAACGTGCTCGTCGCCCGGGCCCAGCGGCAGCGGCCCTCGTCGCTGGCGGGCCGCACCGTCGTCGTCACGGGCGCGAGCGCGGGCGTGGGCCGGGCCGTGGCCCGGGCCTTCGGTGAGCAGGGGGCGCGCGTCGCGCTGCTCGCGCGCGGGCGGGTCGGTCTGGAGGCCGCGGCGCAGGACGTCGAGCGGGCCGGCGGACAGGCCCTGGTGGTGCCGGTGGACATGGCACGGCCCGCCGCGGTGGAGGAAGCGGCCGAGCGGGTGGAGCAGTCCCTCGGCCCCATCGACGTCTGGGTGAACAACGCCTTCGCCTCGGTCTTCGCGCCGTTCCTCGACGTCGACCCCGACGAGTACGCGCGCGTGACGTCCGTGACGTACCTCGGTTACGTCAACGGGACGCGCGCCGCACTGCGCCGCATGCTGCCCCGCGACACCGGTGCGGTGGTGCAGGTCGGCTCGGCGCTCGGCGAGGTGTCGGTGCCGCTCCAGTCGCCGTACTGCGGCGCCAAGCACGCGATCAACGGCTTCAGCGCCTCCGTACGGCTCGAACTCCTGCACCAGCGCAGCGGCGTGGCCCTCACGATGGTCCAGCTGCCCGCCCTGAACACCCCGCAGTTCTCCTGGGCCCTGTCCCGGCTGCCGAACCGACCCCGGCCCGTGGCGCCGGTCTTCCAGCCCGAGGTGGCCGCGCGGGCCGTCGTCCACGCCGCACTGCACCCCCGCCGCAAGGAGTACCGGGTGGGCGCCTCGACCGCCGCGGCCGTCATGGCGCGCAGGCTCGTCCCGGGCGTCGTGGACCGCTACCTCGCCCGCACCGGGTACAGCTCCCAGCAGACCGACACGCCCACGGAGGGCGGGACGCCGGACCACCCGCTCTGGCAGCACAACCTCTGGGAACCGCTGGACGGACCCGGCGGCCGGGACCAGGGGGCCCACGGCGCCTTCGAGGCGGAGTCGGCCGGGCGCTCGCCGTACGCCGCTCTGGCGCGCCACCCGGCCGCCGTCGCCGGCGCCGCCTCGGCAGCCGCCGGCCTCGCCTTCGGCGCCTTGCGCCAACGCGCGCGCCGCGGCGGAGGACGTGGCCCGGGCCGTTAATCCTCCCGATCGTCAGGGGTCTCCCACGAGTCCCGGCGGGCCCGGGCGGGAGGGTTCGGCTCCGTGGGCGGCGTGGCGCCCGCCGCCCGGCGGGCAGACACCCGCCGGATGCCGAACCAGATGGCGGCGACCAGGAGTCCGGCCACGACCACGCCGACGATGATGAGGAAGAGCGACGACCCGAGGGTGGCCGCGAGAGGCAGCTCAGTGATCATGCGCTGCGCCTACCCCCTCTCGCCGTCCGCACGCCTCCGCGTACGGCCCGGCCGCTCCCAGGCGTCCGCGCGCGTACGCCTGGGAGGGGAGGGCTCCGTTTCTCCGTGGATGCCCCGCTTCCGCCCCGCACATCCGCACCCGAGCCTCTGCGTAACCGTGCGGTATGAGAGCGTGCTCGGCGTGAGTGAGACACCGACGAACACCCTGCAATACCGCCTCGACGGGAGGGAAGACGCCCCGGTTCTGGTCCTGGGCCCTTCGCTGGGCACGACCATGCACATGTGGGACCGGCAGATACCCGACCTCACCCGCCAGTGGCGCGTCGTCCGGTTCGACCTGCCCGGACACGGCGGGGCCCCCGCCCGGCCCTTCACCTCCGTCGCCGAGCTCGGCGACCGGCTGCTCGCCACCCTCGACGAGCTGGGCGTCCAGCGCTTCGGCTACGCGGGCTGCTCCATCGGCGGAGCGGTCGGCCTCGACCTCGCGCTGCGCGCACCCCACCGGGTCGCCTCGCTCGCCCTGGTGGCCGCCTCGCCCCGGTTCGGCAGCGCCGACGAGTTCCGCCAGCGCGGTGTGATCGTCCGTACGAACGGCCTCGACCCGATGGCCCGTACGGCCCCCGAGCAGTGGTTCACCCCCGCCTTCTCCGCCGCGCAGCCCGCCATCGTCGAGTGGGCCGTACAGATGGTCCGCACCACCGACCCCGGCTGCTACATCGGCGCCTGCGAGGCGCTCGCCCTCTTCGACGTCCGGGACGCCCTCGGCCGGATCGGCGTCCCCGCCCTGGTCCTCGTCGGCTCCGAGGACCAGGTCACCGGCCCCGCCGAGGCGCGCACCCTCGTCGCCGGGATCGCCGACGCCCGGCTCGCCGTCGTCCCCGGCGCCTCCCACCTGGCCCCCGTCGAGCAGCCCGCCGCCGTCACCGAGCTGCTGAACGGCCACTTCGCCGGGATCGTCCACGACACCCAGGCCACGCTGCCCGCGCCTCCCATGCCGCCCGTCTCCGCCACCGTCGTCCCGGTCGCCGAGATCGCGCCCGCCGAGCCGGCCGCCGAGGCCGCCGCCGGGAGCCTGCGCCCCGACCCGTACGAACGGGGCGACAAGCTCCGCCGTGAGGTCCTTGGCGACGCCCATGTGGAGCAGGCCCTGGCCGACGAGTTCGGCGCCGACCTCCAGTCCCTCGTCACCCGCTACGCCTGGGGCGAGGTCTGGAATCGGGACGGCCTGGACCGCCGCACCCGCAGCTGCGTCACCCTCACCGCCCTGATCGCCGGCGGCCACCTCGACGCCCTCGCCGACCACACCCGGGCCGCCCTGCGGAACGGACTGACCCCCGACGAACTGCGCGAGGTCGTCATCCAGACCGCCGTCTACTGCGGGTTGCCGACCGCCGAGAGCGCCCTGCGCGTCGTCGGCCGAGCGATCAAGGAGGAGACCACCCCCCAGGCGTAGGCTGGCCGGGCCCGTACGGCCCGTCGTGAGGTGGAGTCCTGTGAAGCTGACGAAGAAGTCGCACGCCTGCGTCCGCCTGGAGAAGGACGGGCGGACGCTCGTCATCGACCCGGGCGGCTTCAGCGAGCAGGACGCCGGCCTCGGCGCCGACGTCCTCCTCGTCACCCACGAACACCCCGACCACTTCGACGAGGACCGGCTCCGGGCCGGTCTGGAGGCCAACCCGGCGGCCGAGATCTGGACCCTGCGCAGCGTCGCGGAGCAGCTCTCGGCCGCCTTCCCCGGGCGCGTCCACACCGTCGGCCACGGTGACACGTTCACCGCCGCCGGTTTCGACGTCCAGGTCCACGGCGAGCTGCACGCGGTGATCCACCCGGACATCCCGCGGATCACCAACATCGGCTTCCTGGTGGACGGCTCGGTCTTCCACCCGGGCGACGCGCTGACCGTGCCCGACCACCCCGTGGACACGCTGATGCTGCCGGTGATGGCCCCGTGGAACAAGATCTCCGAGGTCATCGAGTACGTACGCGAGGTCAAGCCGCGCCGCGCCATCGACGTGCACGACGCCCTTCTCACCGACCTCGCCCGGCCGATCTACGACCGGCAGATCGGCGCGCTCGCCGGTACCGACCACGGCCGGCTGACGCCCGGCGACTCCACGGAGCTGTGATCGCGCGGTGAACGACCGGGGCCGACGGACAACCACTGTCATACCCCGCCGTTAGGCTTGCGCTCATGCGCATCGCCACCTGGAACGTCAATTCGATCACCGCCCGCATGCCCCGACTCCTGGCCTGGCTGGAGAGCACCGGCACGGATGTGCTGTGCGTCCAGGAGACCAAGTGCACCGCCGAGCAGTTCCCCACCGACGAGCTGCGCGAGCTGGGGTACGAGTCCGTGGTCAACGCCACCGGCCGGTGGAACGGCGTGGCCCTGCTCTCCAAGGTCGGCCTGGAGGACGTCGTCATGGGCCTGCCGGGCGGGCCCGAATACGAAGGCGTGCAGGAGCCCCGGGCCATCTCCGCGACCTGCGGACCGGTCCGGGTCTGGTCGGTGTACGTGCCGAACGGCCGCGAGGTCATCCACGAGCACTACGCGTACAAGCTCCGCTGGCTGGAGGCGCTCCAGGCGGCCGTCGCCGAGGACGCGGCCGCGGCCCGCCCCTTCGCCGTGCTCGGCGACTACAACATCGCGCCCACCGACGACGACGTCTGGGACCGGGCGGCCTTCGAGGGCCTCACGCACGTCACCGAGCCGGAGCGGGCCGCGCTGGCCGGTCTGCGGGAGACGGGCCTCACGGACGTGGTCCCGCGCCCGCTGAAGTACGACCACCCCTTCACGTACTGGGACTACCGCCAGCTCTGCTTCCCGAAGAACCGGGGCATGCGCATCGACCTGGTGTACGGCAACAAGCCGTTCGCCGACGCGGTCAAGGACAGCTACGTGGACCGCGAGGAGCGCAAGGGCAAGGGCGCCTCCGACCACGCCCCGGTCGTCGTCGACCTGGACGTCTAGAGGTTCCCGGAGGCGTCCCCCGCCTCCCGGACCGCCGGTCGCTCGTTCTCCCGCGTGCGGATGATCTCCGCGCGCCGGGTGGTGCCACGGGAGGGTGAAATGCGACGCTGTTCGGATGAACATCCCGTTCCTGGACAACTGGCGCAAGCGGCACGAAGCCGATCATTCCCCCTTGGTCGCGGCCTTCGACAGTGACCCAGAGGGGATGGGGGAACTGCTCGCCGAGTGCGAACTGCTGCGCGCCCGGGTGCAGGACCACGGGGTGACGCTGGACGACACCCCGCACTCGCTCGCCGCCCTCGACCAGCTCCCGCCCCGCTGGCGCGACGACCCGGAGGAGCTGCCCTGGATCGGCAACGACGCGGGCCTCTATCTGGGCACCGTCATCGTGCGGAACGTGCCGGGCGCGAGCTGGCAGGTGTGGCCCGGCGGTCAGCCGGTCGTGCGGCTCGCCTCGGGCCGGGAGATCAACGTGGTCGAGGCCGGGCTCGACTGGGCGATGACGGGATCGCCCGAGCTCTCCCAGATGTACGGAGAGGCCGCCGAGTTCTGAACCCGTGGCTCCGCCCCCGCCAGGACACCCTTTTGCAGTAAATACGGCTTATGCCGCCTTTATGCGTGTCGAGCGCGAAGTCCCCTTGTGCGACGGATAGTTTGCGCTGACCTCGGCACACGGAGAAGGGGGCAGGGGAGCGTATGACGGTCGTCGATCCGTTGATCGAGCTACGGGACGTCAACAAGCACTACGGCACGTTGCACGTCCTTCAGGGCATCAGCCTCACCGTCGGGCGCGGGGAGGTGGTCGTCGTCATCGGGCCCTCGGGCTCGGGCAAGTCGACCCTCTGCCGGGCCATGAACCGGCTGGAGGCCGTGGAGTCGGGCGAGATCATCATCGACGGACAACCCCTCCCGGAGGAGGGGAAGGCGCTGGCCCGGCTGCGGGCCGAGGTCGGGATGGTGTTCCAGTCCTTCAACCTCTTCGCCCACAAGACCGTCCTCGCCAACGTCTCCCTCGCGCAGATCAAGGTCCGCAGGCGCAAGAAGGAGGAGGCCGACCGGCGCTCGCGGGAGCTCCTGGACCGGGTCGGCCTCGCCGCCCACGCCGACAAGTTCCCCGCCCAGCTCTCCGGCGGCCAGCAGCAGCGCGTCGCGATCGCACGCGCCCTCGCCATGGACCCCAAGGCGCTCCTCTTCGACGAGCCGACCTCCGCCCTCGACCCCGAGATGATCAACGAGGTCCTGGAGGTGATGCGGCAACTCGCCCGCGAGGGCATGACCATGGTCGTCGTCACCCACGAGATGGGCTTCGCCCGCTCCGCCGCCAACCGGGTCGTCTTCATGGCCGACGGCCGCATCGTCGAGGACCGCACACCCGAGGAGTTCTTCACCAGCCCGCGCAGCGAACGCGCCAAGGACTTCCTGTCCAAGATCCTCAAGCACTGAGCGGGGGTGGACATTACATGCACCGTACGCGACGTCCTCTCGCCGTCCTCGCGCTGCTCGCCGCCGCGTTGACCACGCTGGTTGCCTGCGGCAAGGAGGGCAGCCCGCCCGTCAAGGGCCCACAGCCCGGCGAACTCCCCGCCTACCAGGTCCGGTCCGCGTTCCAGCTGCCCGACTCGCCGACCTGGCAGCGGGCGAAGAAGCGCGGCCACCTCGTCGTCGGAGCCAAGGAGGACCAGCCCTACATGGGGGAGAAGGACCCGGCCACCGGCCGGTACTCCGGCTTCGACATCGAGATCGCCAAGATGCTTTCCGCCTCGCTGGGTTTCGACCCGTCCTCGATCAGCTTCCGTACGATCGCCTCCGCCAACCGCGAAACCGCGCTGCAGAACGGCCAGATCGACTACTACGTCGGCACCTACACCATCAACGACAACCGCAAGAAGCTCGTCGGCTTCGGCGGCCCGTACTACATGGCCGGTCAGTCCCTGCTCGTACGCACCGACGAGAACGACATCGACGGGCCGCAGGACCTCGACGGCAAGCGCGTCTGCTCGGCCGCCGGATCCACCCCGTACCAGCGGATCGAGAGGGACTACCCGAAGGCGGAGCTGGTCGCCTACGACACGTACTCGGTCTGCGTCGACAACCTGCTCACCTACCAGGTCGACGCGGTCACCACCGACGACACGATCCTCATGGGCTACGCGGCCAAGGTCCCCGACGAACTCAAGGTCGTCGGCAAACCGTTCTCCCACGAGCCGTACGGGGTCGGCGTGCCGAGGAGCGACAACGCCCTGCGCCTCGCCCTCGACGACGCCCTCGCGGTCCACGAGAAGAACGGCGACTGGAAGAAGGCCTACGACGTGACCCTCGGCCTCTCCGGGGTCCCCGCCCCGCAGCCGCCACCCATCGACCGCTACCCGGCGAGCTGAGGAGGCAGCGCCCGACATGGACGTCTTGACAGAGAACTTCTCGCTCTACGGCAAAGGCTTCCTCGGCACCGTCGAACTCACCGTCTACGCCTCGGCCCTGGCCCTCGTCCTCGGCTTCGTGATGGCCGCCTTCCGGGTCGCGCCGGTCGGCTCCTTCCGGGTCTTCGGCACGGTCTGGGTCACCGTCCTGCGCAACACCCCGCTGACGCTCCTCTTCTTCGCGGTGATGCTGGGCCTGCCGCGGTTCGGAATCGTGCTCCCCTTCGAGCTGTTCGCCGTCCTCGCGCTCGGCTGCTACACCTCGGCCTTCATCTGCGAGGCGCTGCGGGCCGGCATCAACACCGTGCCGCGCGGCCAGGGCGAGGCGTCCCGGAGCCTCGGCATGACCTTCGGGCAGACGCTCCACGCGGTCATCCTGCCGCAGGCGTTCCGCTCGGTGATCCCGCCCATCGGCTCCACCCTGATCGCGCTCGCCAAGAACTCCGCCATCGCCGGGGCGTTCAGCGTCACCGAACTCCTCGGCACCTACAAGACGTTGAGCGAACTCGGCTACAACATCATCTGGACCTTCGTCTGGATCGCCGTCGGATATCTCATCATCACCCTCACCATCAGCGCCCTCTTCAACGTCCTGGAGAAGCGCTGGGGAGTCGCCCGATGACCGAGTCCACCGCCCTCTACGACATCCCCGGACCCCAGACCCGCAGGCGCCATCTGCTCTACGGCGTCCTCTCGACCCTCGTGCTCCTGGCCCTGGTCGGCCTGGTCCTCCATCTCCTCTTCGACACCGGCCAGTTCACGGCCACCAAGTGGTCGCCCTTCGAATACATCGGCATCCAGGAGCTGTTGCTCCGCGGTCTCGGGAACACCCTCAAGGCCTTCGCGTACGCCTCCGTGCTCTCCCTCGCCCTCGGCGCCGTCCTCGCCGTCGGACGCCTCTCGGAGCGGGCCGTCTTCCGCTGGGTCTCGACCCTGCTCGTCGAGTTCTTCCGCGCCATGCCCGTGCTGGTGATGATCTTCTTCATCTTCGTGGCGCTGAAGGTCCAGGCGCTCCCCGCGCTGGTCGCCGGACTGACCCTGTACAACGGCTCGGTGCTCGCCGAGGTGTTCCGTACGGGCATCCACGCGGTCGGCCGGGGCCAGGGGGAGGCGGCGTACGCGCTGGGGATGCGCAAGACCCAGGTGATGACCTACGTCCTGGTGCCGCAGGCGCTGCGCGCGATGCTGCCGGCCATCATCAGCCAGCTCGTGGTGGCGCTGAAGGACACCTCGCTCGGATTCCTCATCACCTACGAGGAGTTCCTGCACGCGGGCAAGCTGATCGCGTCGAACCTCGACTACGACCTGCCGTTCATCCCCGTCGTCATGGTCATCTCGCCGATCTACATCGGGATGTGCGTCCTCCTCTCCTGGTTCGCCACCTGGGTGGCCAGGAGGGAGAAGCGCGATCCCAGGACACAGGCCGTGGACGTCGCCCCGGCCGAACCAGGGACGCTGCTGCCGGGTGGGGCTCTCCCCACGGGGCCGTAGCGGCCGCGCAGTAGCTCGCGGGGAGCTTGGCCCGCCCGGCAGCAGCCGGTGATCACTCCGCCCGCAGTGGGACCGACACGTACGAGGGGTCGGCCGCCGGGGAGGAGAAGGTCAGCTGTGCGCCGGTCGGGTTGTGCTCGATGTAGAGCGGGTCGACGGTGTCGACGACCAGGGCGAGACGGTGGCCCGCGGGCACGTCGTAGGCCGTGGAGAAGAGCTCCAGGTCGACGGTGAACGGGGTGCCGGGCGTCTTGTCGTGGAACGTGTACGGGGCATTGCTGACCAGCTTGCCGAGGCCGAGCGGGCCCACGTCGTAGAGGTACGCGACGAGGGTGCCGCTCCCCTTGGTGGAGATGACCGTGGTGTGCAGCTTCGCCGTGCCGCGCACCCGCTGCGGCGCGTCGTACCGCTCGGACTGCCACACGCCGGCGAAGGAGCGGGGCAGGAGCGGGATCGAGGCGACGGGCGGGGCCTTGACCAGCTGGTCCAGGAGGTTGGAGAGCAGGACGACGCCGCCGTTGGCGCCCGAGTCGATGTTCGCCCAGATCCGCTGCGAGCCGCCGAGCGCGATCTTGCGTTCGTTCGCGCCGACCGACTTCCAGTCCGGATAGCCCTCGTAGCCGCCGGTCGACCGGGACTTGAGCTGCACGGGCCGCTCGCGGTCGATGCCGTTGTCGACGCCCTTGAGGTGGTGGTCGAACCAGCGGTGGGCGCTGGTCCAGGTGTCGTTGGGGAGCCCGAGCAGGCCGGTCGCCTCGGCGGTGGCGTGGTCGCCGGGGCGGAACTCCAGGCGCTTGGGGCCCTGGAGCTTCTCGTAGAAGGAGGCGTACTGGTTGGGCGGGAAGATGGTGTCGCCCCAGGCGTTGCCGAGCATGATCGCGGCGCCGTTGGCGTTGATCCGGTCCAGGTAGGTGGCCGGCGACCGCTTCTGTCCCCACGCGATCATCTCGCCTTCCTTGGCGAGGTTCGAGGAGAGGAAGTCGCCGAGGATTCCCTGGAGTTCGGGGCCGGGGCGGCCGGTGAGGTAGCCCGCGCCGCCGAGCAGCGCGGCGGCCTGGAGGTGCTGGGTGCGGCCGCTGTAGATGGACTCGATGAGGTCGGCCCAGCCGCTGAGGGCCGCGACGGCCTGGATCCGCTTGTCGTGCGCGGCCGCGAGGAGGCTGATGCCGGCGCCGTAACTCACTCCCGCCATACCGACCTTGGCCGGGTCGGCGGGGGTGTGGGCGAGGGCCCAGTCGATGACCTTGGACGCGTCGGCCACGTCCTTCGGGCCCGCTGTCTCGATCTCGCCGCCGGACTGCCAGAAGCCCCGGGAGTTGTAACTCACCACGACGTAACCGGAGTCGGCGAGCTTCTGAGCCTGGACGAGGTACTCGATCTGGGGCATGGCCCAGCTGGTGGGCAGGACGATCACGGGGTGGCGGGCCGAGGCGTCGGCGCCGGCGGGGGTGACCACATTGGCCTTGAGGACGGTGCCGCCGTCGCCGGCGATGTCGACGAAGCGGACGGAGGGGGCGGACGGGCCGGACTGCGCGGCGTGGGCGGCGGGGGCGAGCCCGAGGGCCGTCCCGGCCACCAGGGTGGCCGAGACGGTGAGGGCGAGAGGTGCACGCACGGGTCACTCCTTGCTCGTGTCACTGGTGGGGACAGTGCAAAAGTGACCCGACGGTAACCTGCCGGACTTACCCAAGGTAACCGGCCAGTAAGTTACGCGAGGGTAACGATTGTTGAACGCGTGATCAGCGCAGGGCGCTCTTGGCCTGCCACTCCTCCCACGAGAGGTTCCACTCGCCGTACCCGTTGTTCAGGGCCTGCGTCCCCTTGGCGTCGGAGCCGGTGACCTCGAAGGGGTCGCCGACCTGCACCTGGTCGTACACGGAGCGCGCGTCGGCGTCGCTCATCCCGATGCAGCCGGAGCTCTTGTTGGCGCTGCCGAAGTACGCCGCGTTCCAGGGCGCCGCGTGCGCGTACATGCCCGACCAGGTCAGCCGCATCGAGTAGTCGACCATCTTGTCGTAGGCGTCACCGAGGCCGACGGTCTCGGAACGCATGTTGATCGTGCCCTCCTTGGACATCAGGACCGTCTTCCCGCGCCAGGACGCCTTCTCGCCACCGGGCGTACCGGCCGACATGGGTACGTCCTTCACCGTCCGGCCGTCGCGCAGCAGGGTCAGCCGGTGGTTGTCGAGATCCACCTTGACCAGCTGGTTCATCCCGATCGAGAAGGTGGTGGTGTAGTCACGGACGAACCAGCCGCCCGCGACTCCGGAGTCGATGCCGCTCAGCGAGGCGTCCAGCGTGACCTTCGTGCCGGACGTCCAGTACGTCTTCGGCCGCCAGTCGACCCGGTCCTTGCCCGACCAGTCCCGCATCCAGCCCCAGGAGCCCTCGGTGTTGTTCGAGGTGGTGACCTTGAGCTGCTTCTCCACCTCGGCCTTGTTCTTCACCGGGTGGTCGAACACGATCGACAGCGGCTGAGCGATGCCGACGGTCGTGTTCTTCCCCGGGGCCAGCGTCAGCTTGTTCACCTTCTCGGGGGCGACCGTGGTGAACGCGGCCTTCGCGCTCCCGCCGGAGGCGTCCCGCGCCTCGACGGCGTACGCGGTCCCGGGCGTGGTCTTCCGCGTGGAGGTCCACTTCTTCCCGTCCGCGGAGACCTTCCCGTCGAGCCGCGCGCCCTTCGAGTCGGTCACCGTCACCTCGCGCAGGGTCCCGTCGGCCAGCGTCACGGTGACCGGCTCGCCGGCCTTCGCGCGGTCGCCGGTGAGGTTCACGGATATCCGCGTAGGGGGCACCTCCTTCCGGCCGCCTTCCCCGCCGTCGCCCCCGGAGGCCGCCGCACCCCCGGAGCACGAGGTGAGCGCGGCGACGGCGAGGACCCCGGCGGTGGCGGTGAGCAGGGCGCGCGGGCGGGTGCGGTTCACAGGGACAACCTCCGTAGTGATCTCTCTTGCCGAGGGAAGAGGGCAGGAAGACGGCGAAGGTTGCGATAATCCGACCTATTCCGGTGATGTCGGATGTGAGATGGGCGATACCGGTGGGCGCCGCGGGGCCGTCTGGAAATCCGGCCGGGGGCGGACCACTCTGGGGCCGTGGACAAGAGCAGCGACGTTCCCGACGTCTTCGACCCGCGGATCTACGCCGACGGCCTTCCGCACGAGGCCTACCGCGCGCTGCGCGACCACTGGCCCGTCGCCCGGCAGGAGGAGCGGGCGGTCCTCGGATGGCCCGCCGGAACCGGGTTCTGGGCCGTGACGCGCCACGCCGACGTCGTACGGGTACTCAAGGAGCCCGCCGCCTACTCCTCGTACCTCGGCGCCACCCAGATCCGCGACCCCGACCCGGCCGACCTGCCGTTCATCCGGCGGATGATGCTCAATCAGGACCCTCCGCACCATGGCCGGTTGCGGCGGCTCGTCAGCCGGGCCTTCACGCCCGGGCGGATCGAGCGGTTCACCGAGACCGCGCGGTCGCGGGCCCGTGGCCTGCTGGCGGCCGCCGTGGACTCCGGCCCCGAGGTCGACCTCGTCCACACCGTCACCGACGACTACGCGCTGCTCAACCTGACCGACCTGCTCGGGGTGCCCGCGAGCGACCGGGGCCTGCTGCACACCTGGACCGAGCGGGTCATCGCCTATCAGGACCCCGACGAGCCGCCCGTCCTCGACGACCGGGGCAGGCCCGTCAACCCCCGGTCACCCGCGATGCTCGCCGAGATGTTCGACTACGCCCAGGAACTCGCCGCGTACAAGCGGAAGAACCCCGCGGACGACGTCATGACCGTGCTCGCGGGCTGCGAACTCCGCCCCGCCGAAATGGAGATGTTCTTCTTCCTGCTGACCGTCGCGGGCAACGACACCGTCCGCAGCGCCGCCCCCGGCGGACTGCTCGCCCTCGCGGAACACCCGGACGAACGCCGAAGGCTCTGGAGCGGAGAGGCCGCCGTGGACCGGGCCGTCGAGGAACTGCTGCGCGTCCACCCGCCCGTGCTCTCGTTCCGGCGGACCGCCACCCATGACACCGAACTCGCCGGCCGCCGCATCCGCGCCGGTGACAAGGTCGTCGTCTTCCACGCCTCGGCCAACCACGACGAACGCGTCTTCGCCGACCCCCACCGCCTCGACCTGGACCGCGGCCCCAACCCGCACGTCTCCTTCGGCGAAGGCCCGCACGTCTGCCTCGGCGCGCACTTCGCCCGGCTGCAACTGCGCGTCCTGCACGAGGAAGCGCGTCACACCCTGCGGGACGTCGAACTCACCGCCCCGCCACGGCGGCTGGTCTCCAACTTCATCAACGGCCTCAAGACGCTGCCGGTTCGGCTGCGGGCGCGGTCCGCGCGGCCGACGTGACATCGGCGACCAGCTCGACCACGTCGGGGCCGTACGCGTCGGAGTTGACGACCTTGAGAAGGAGTACGAAGGGGCGCGAGCCGTACGTCCGCGCCAGCTTCTCGTGGTGCCGGGCCAGATAGCGGGCCGCGGACCGGTTGGACACCGCCGCCTGACCGCAGAAGAGGAAGACCGGCCGTCCGCCGTCGCCTCCGGTGAGCCGCGCCAGGATCACATACTCGGTCGTTCCGTTCACGAGCCGGTACGCCTCGCCGCCGACGGTGAACATCACCCGGTCCTCGACCGTCTCCGCGTTCACGTTCACCGCCAGGCCGGGAAGCAGCGACGCGAGATGCGCGGCCATCCGCCGGTTCGAGGACGGCCCGCCGACACAGAACTCCGCGCGGTCCCCCAGGCCCTGCCGGGCCTCGTCGTGCTGCACTATCTCCGGCCGCGCCCCGCAGTCCTTGATCAGGGCCGACAGTTCGAGGAGCGCGGAGACGTCGACGTGGTGCACCGCCCGCTCGCTGCCCGCCTTGCGGTTCACCACGAGCAGGCACTCGGAGCCGTCGCGCAGCCCGAAGAACGCCTGCTTGCGCCGGAGCTTACGGCGCCACAGGTACGTCCGGGTCAGCCAGCCCAGCGAGCCGCTGACCCCGGTGGCCAGGACGCCCAGCACGACGTTGCGCAGGTCTTCGTTCATGGGCGCGCATGGTAGCGGTACGACGCACCGGTGTTCGAGGCGGTCCTGACGAGAGGACGGGGCGGAAGTTACGCTGCGCGGACGGCCGTTGACTGGAGGTACAAGTGCGACGCTCCACCGCTCGGAAGTTCTCTTCTCTCGCCGTCGCCGTGACGGTGCTCTCGGTGGGCGCGGCGGCGCCACCGACCGGTCCCGGCCCGCAGCCGCCCGTGAAGGAGCCCGTGGCCGTCGGTCACGGCGGCGCCGTCGCCAGTGTCGACGCCGACGCCTCCGCCGCCGGCATCGAGGTGCTCCGCAAGGGTGGCAACGCCGTCGACGCGGCGGTCGCGGTGGCCGCCGCCCTGGGCGTGACCGAGCCGTACTCCGCGGGCATCGGCGGAGGCGGGTACTTCGTCCACTACGACGCCAGGACCCGTACCGTGCGGACGATCGACGGCCGGGAGACCGCGCCCGCCTCGGCGGACGCGAACCTCTTCGTCGAGAACGGCGCTCCCATCCCCTTCGAGGAGGGCATGACCAGCGGCCGTGGCGTCGGCACCCCCGGCACCCCGGCGACCTGGAAGGCCGCGCTCGACGCCTGGGGCAGCAAGCCGCTGCGTACGCTCCTCGAACCGGCCGAGAAACTCGCCCGCGACGGATTCACCGTCGACGCCACCTTCCGTGCCCAGACGGCCGCCAACGAGGCCCGCTTCAGGGACTTTCCGGCCTCCTCCGAGCTGTTCCTGCCGGGCGGCCAACTCCCCGTGGTGGGCTCGACGTTCAAGAACCCCGACCTCGCGCGTACGTACGAGAAGCTGAGCCGGGAGGGTGTCGGGGCGCTCTACCGGGGCCCGCTGGCCCGGGACATCGTGAACACCGTCCGCAAGCCCCCGGTACGGGACGGCGCCACTCGGGTCGTTCGCTCCGGCGACCTGACGGAGCGTGACCTCGCCACGTACGAGACCGGACGGCAACGGCCGACGAAGATCTCCTACCGGGGCCTCGACGTCTACGGCATGGCCCCTTCCTCCTCCGGCGGCACGACCGTCGGCGAGGCCCTCAACATACTGGAGCGCACCGACCTCTCCTCCGTCCCGCGCGCCGCCTACCTGCACCGCTTCATCGAGGCGAGCCGGATCGCGTTCGCCGACCGGGGCCGCTGGGTCGGCGACCCCGCCTTCGAGGACGTGCCGACGCGCGAGCTGCTCTCGCAGCGGTTCGCCGACTCGCGGGAGTGCCTGATCCGTGACGACGCCGTCCTGACCAGCCCGCTCGCGCCGGGCGACCCGCGCGACCCGGCGGGGTGCCGGAGCGGCGGGACGGCCGCGCCCACCACGTACGAGGGCGAGAACACCACGCACCTCACGGTCGCCGACCGGTGGGGCAACGTCGTCGCGTACACGCTGACCATCGAGTCGACGGGCGGCAGCGGCATCACCGTCCCGGGCCGCGGCTTCCTGCTGAACAACGAGCTCACCGACTTCTCCTTCGCCCCGGCGAACCCGGCCGTCCACGACCCGAACCTCCCCGGCCCCGGGAAGCGGCCGCGCTCCTCCATGTCCCCGACGATCGTGCTCGACCGGCACGACCGTCCGGTGCTCGCGCTCGGCTCGCCGGGCGGCGCGACGATCATCACCACCGTGCTGCAGACCCTGACCGGAGTCGTCGACCTCGGCCTGCCGCTCGTCGACGCCATCGCGGCGCCCCGGGCGAGCCAGCGCAACCAGACGACGACGGAGCTGGAACCGGGCCTGTGGAACAGCCCGTTGCGGGGGAAGCTGGAGGCCGTCGGCCACGGCTTCCGGCAGAACCCGGAGATCGGCGCGGCGACCGGCGTCCAGCGCCTGCCGGACGGGCGCTGGGTCGCCGCCGCCGAGACCGTACGGCGCGGCGGGGGCTCGGCGATGGTGGTCCGGCCGGCGGGATAGCCGCGGCGGCCGCGGGCGCCTCGACCTGGGCACGTGAGGTCCGGCGAGGTGCCCGCCCGCCGTCCCGCGTGCTGCCCGGCGGGCGCCCGTCGGCCTCGTCGGGCACAGGGGGAGCCGATTACTGTACCGGTACTAGAATGACGGCATGGTGCGTACACCCCTGACCCCTGAAGAGCGCGAACGCGGCGAGCGTCTCGGTCGCCTGCTCCGCGAGGCGCGTGGTGGCCGCTCGATGGTAGAGATCGCGGCGGCGGCCGGCCTCTCCGCCGAGACCCTCCGCAAGATCGAGACCGGGCGCGCCCCGACCCCCGCCTTCTTCACCGTCGCGGCGCTCGCGGGTGTCCTTGGTCTGTCGATGGACGAACTCGTCGTCCGGTGCGCGCCGGTCCCCGTCTGACCTTCGCACCGCCGTGCGGTCCGGCCCGGCGCCTGCGTACCCTCGACCGCATGATTCCCGAGGAACTGCGGCGCGGCCGCTACGTCAGCCTGACCACCTTCCGCCGGAACGGCACCGGTGTCGCCACCCCGGTCTGGTACGCCGTGGAGGGCGACGAGCTGTACGCCTGGACCCGCAGCGACTCCTGGAAGGTCAAGCGGCTGCGGAACGACCCGCGTACCGTGGTCGCGGTCTGCGACCTGCGCGGGAACGTGGCGGAGGACGCGGTGCGCCTGGAGGGCGCCGGCCGGCTCCTGGAGGGCGAGGAGCTGCGGCGCGTCCGGAAGCTGCTCTCCCGCAAGTACACCTGGCAGTACTGGCTCGTCGACTGGCCGGCCACGATCGCCCGGCTGGGCAAGCGGCCGCACACGGGGATCGCGGTCAGCTTCTGACCCGTTCGCCGCGAGGCGGGCGCCGGGCGAAAACAGCCTGTAGCCGTCCCGTAACACGACTGGGGTCGAATGCCCGTGGGCCGGAAGGTCCCAGTCGAGTGCACGGGCGGTGCGGCGAGATGACGGTGTATCAACTCCCGGCGGAAGTGGACGCGTTCGCGCGTCACCTGGGCGAGATGGTGGCGCACCTGGTGCCGGGTGAGGGCTGGTACGGCGTCTTCGCCGGCCGGGACCCCGAGGGCCTGCGGGCCTGCTTCGACGGTACGGAGATCCCGCCCTGGGACGTCGTCGAGTCGCTGCTCCAGGACCTCGGCGAGTCGCCCCAGGGGTACGAGGCGGCCCGGCTCAAGGCCCTGCACGGAGCGGCGGCCGCGGCCCACGACCGGCGGCCGGGCGGGGCGGAGGCGCTGCGCGAGCGGCTGGCGGCGATGGACCAGGAGCGCCGGTCCGCCGAGGCCCGCACCCTTGAGCTCACCGCCCGTCTCCGGGAGGCCCAGGCAGCCCCGGACGCCGACCGGCTCGCCGACGAACTGGCCTGGGCCCGGGACGACCACGCCCGCGCGACGGCGCGGATCGCGGAACTGACGGCGCGGCGTGCGGCGCTCGGACCCGACCGGGAGGGCGAGCGGGGTGGGGGCGGGGGCCCCGCGCCACGGCGTAGGCCGCGCGGTGCCCGGTACGCCTGGCTCGACGACGCCGAGGAGGCGCACGAGGCCGTGCCCGACCCCGGGGTCGAGCTGCCCATGGCCGGGGCCGCGCCGAGAGGGGCCCGGTTCGGCGGCGTCGAGGCCGCACCCGGCCCCGCAGCGCCCACGGCCCGTACGGCGTCGGGGGAGAGCGGGGCCGCCGGGGTGGACGCCGTCCGCGCCGCCGGCAACGCCGTGTACGCGCTCCGGCGGCTGCGCGCGCAGGGCCGCAGCGGCGAGGCCCACGCGCTGCTCTGCGAGGCAGTCGCCGGGCCGCCCGGCTGGCTTCCGGCGCTCGCGGCGGAGCTGCACCGCGTCGGCCTCGGCGCCGACTGGTCCACCCTCCTCTGGGAGGCGGCGTCGCTGCCACCCGTACGCCTCGCCGCCGTCGCGGGGGCGCTCGCCGACGCGGGCCGCGCCGAGGACTGTGAGCAGCTGCTGCGGCAGGGGGTCGCCCGCCCCGTCGACGAGCTGGCCGACGCGTGCACCGCGCTGCGCGCCGAGGGCCATCACCGCGAGGCCCACGCCCTGCTGGCGGCCTTCCTCCGGTCGCGTACCTCGGAGGACGCGGCCCGGCTTGCCGCCGTCGACCCGCACGGCCTCGTCCCTCAACTCCGCGCCGCCGCACGCGCGGTGTCGTCTGCCCGTGAGCGCGACCTGCTGCACGCCCTGCGCGTCGGCGGCCTGGCCGGAACCTGATCCCGAACCCCGCAGGTGGCCACCTTCCACCGTGCGGGCCGTGCGGCATCCGACGTGGCCGAACGTGTCGGTGCGTGTCCGACATGGACCACTCGGGTATGAAACATGATCGACTCCGGCGGTTCACGGCGGTGGTCTTGCTCCGGGGTGTGACGGGGCTTACGTTCTCCTCCTACGCACCGTGTCTACGTGCGTAGAGGCTCTCTGACGCCGCGCCGAAGGAGCAGCTCATGACCGACGTCGTACGCGCCGCACTCGTCCAGGCGACCTGGACCGGCGACACCGAATCCATGATCGCCAAGCACGAGGAGCACGCCCGCGAGGCGGCCCGGCAGGGCGCCAAGGTCATCGGGTTCCAGGAGGTCTTCAACGCCCCCTACTTCTGCCAGGTGCAGGACCCCGAGCACTACCGCTGGGCCGAGCCCGTCCCGGACGGGCCGACCGTCACCCGCATGCGGGAGCTGGCCCGCGAGACCGGCATGGTGATCGTCGTCCCGGTCTTCGAGGTCGAGGGCCCCGGCTTCTACTACAACACCGCCGCCGTCATCGACGCCGACGGCTCCTACCTCGGCAAGTACCGCAAGCACCACATCCCCCAGGTCAAGGGCTTCTGGGAGAAGTTCTACTTCCGTCCCGGCAACGTCGGCTGGCCGGTCTTCGACACCGCCGTCGGCAGGGTCGGCGTCTACATCTGCTACGACCGCCACTTCCCGGAGGGCTGGCGCCAACTCGGTCTCAACGGCGCTCAGTTGGTGTACAACCCCTCGGCCACCCACCGGGGGCTCTCCTCCTACCTCTGGCAGCTGGAGCAGCCCGCGGCCGCCGTCGCCAACGAGTACTTCGTCGCCGCCATCAACCGCGTCGGCATCGAGGAGTACGGCGACAACGACTTCTACGGCACCAGCTACTTCGTCGACCCACGCGGCCAGTTCGTCGGTGACGTCGCCTCCGACAAGGAGGAGGAACTCGTCGTGCGCGACCTCGACTTCCGCCTCATCGACCAAGTGCGCCAGCAATGGGCCTTCTACCGCGACCGACGCCCCGACGCCTACGACGGGCTGGTGCAGCCGTGAGCGACCTCTACGCACGCCACCGCGCCGTGATCCCCGACTGGATCGCCCTCTACTACAAGGACCCCATCGAGATCACCCACGGCGAGGGCCGCCACGTCTGGGACTCCGACGGCACCCGGTACCTCGACTTCTTCGGCGGCATCCTGACCACCATGACCGCGCACGCCGTGCCCGAGGTCACCAAGGCCGTCGCCGAGCAGGCCGGCCGGATCATCCACTCCTCCACGCTCTACCTCAACCGGCCCATGGTGGAGCTGGCCGAGCGGATCGCCACCCTCTCCGGCATCCCCGACGCCCGCGTCTTCTTCACCACCTCCGGCACCGAGGCCAACGACACGGCCCTGCTGCTCGCCACCGCGTACCGCCGCTCCAACCAGGTCCTCGCGATGCGCAACAGCTACCACGGCCGCTCCTTCTCCACCGTCGGCATCACCGGCAACCGCTCCTGGTCCCCGACGAGCCTCTCCCCGCTCCAGACCCTGTACGTCCACGGCGGCGTCCGCACCCGCGGCCCCTACGCCCAGTACAGCGACGAGCGGTTCATCGAGGCCTGCGTCGCCGACCTCGAAGACCTGCTCGGCCACACCCGGGACGTCGCCGCGCTGATCGCCGAACCCATCCAGGGCGTCGGCGGCTTCACCTCCCCGCCCGACGGGCTCTACGCCGCCTTCCGCCGCGTCCTCGACCGGCACGGCATCCTGTGGATCTCCGACGAGGTGCAGACCGGCTGGGGCCGCACCGGCGACCACTTCTGGGGCTGGCAGGCGCACGACCAGGCAGGTCCGCCCGACATCCTCACCTTCGCCAAGGGCATCGGCAACGGCATGTCGGTCGGCGGAGTCGTCGCCCGCGCCGAGATCATGAACTGCCTCGACGCCAACTCCATCTCCACCTTCGGCGGCTCCCCGGTCACCATGGCAGCGGGCCTCGCCAACCTCTCGTACCTCCTCGAACACGACCTCCAGGGCAACGCCCGGCGCGTCGGCGGCCTGCTCATCGAGCGGCTGCGGGCCATCGGCGCGGGCATCGACGCCGTACGGGAGGTCCGCGGCCGTGGCCTGATGATCGGCATCGAACTCACCCGGCCCGGCACCGACGAGGCGGACCCGGCGGCGGCCTCGGCCGCCTTGGAGGCCGCCCGCGAGAACGGCCTGCTCATCGGCAAGGGAGGCGGCCACAACACCAGCACCCTGCGGATCGCACCGCCGCTCTCGCTCACCGTCTCCGAGGCCGAGGAGGGCGCCGCACTCCTCGAACAGGCCCTCCGTTCCCTGTAGTTCACCGACTTCAGCCAGGGGGAGACCCGTGAGCACCCGCACCCTCATCCGCGGCGGCCTCGTCGTCACCGCCGCCGACGAGATCCACGCCGACGTTCTGATCGAGGACGGCCGGATCGCCGCCCTGGCGGCGCACGGCTCCGACGCGGCCGCAGGCTGGACCGCCGACCGCACCCTCGACGCCACCGACCGCTACGTCATCCCGGGCGGCGTCGACGCGCACACCCACATGGAGCTGCCGTTCGGCGGCACCTTCGCCTCCGACACCTTCGAGACCGGCACCCGGGCCGCCGCCTGGGGCGGCACCACCACCATCGTCGACTTCGCCGTCCAGAGCGTCGGCCACTCCCTGCGCGAAGGTCTCGACGCCTGGTACGCCAAGGCCGACGGCAACTGCGCGATCGACTACGGCTTCCACATGATCATGTCGGACGTGAACGAGTCGACGCTGAAGGAGATGGACCGGCTCGTCCAGGAAGGCGTGAGCTCGTTCAAGCTGTTCATGGCCTATCCGGGAGTCTTCTACTCGGACGACGGCCAGATCCTGCGCGCGATGCAGCGGGCCGCCGACGACGGCGGGCTGATCATGATGCACGCCGAGAACGGCATCGCCATCGACGTACTGGTCGAACAGGCCCTGGCGCGTGGCGAGACGGACCCCCGCTACCACGGTGAGGTCCGCAAGGTCCTCCTGGAAGCCGAGGCCACCCATCGGGCGATTCAGCTCGCGCGGGTCGCGGGTGCCCCGCTGTACGTCGTCCACGTCTCGGCGGAGGAGGCCGTCGCCGAGCTGGCGGCCGCCCGGGACAAGGGCCTTCCGGTCTTCGGCGAGACCTGCCCCCAGTACCTGTTCCTGTCGACGGACAACCTGGCGGAGCCGGGCTTCGAGGGCGCCAAGTACGTGTGCAGCACGCCCCTGCGGCCGAAGGAGCACCAGGCGGCGCTCTGGCGCGGCCTGCGCACCAACGACCTCCAGGTGGTCTCCACCGACCACTGCCCGTTCTGTTTCACCGGCCAGAAGGACCTGGGACGCGGGGACTTCTCGAAGATCCCCAACGGCCTGCCGGGCGTGGAGAACCGCATGGACCTGCTCCACCAGGCCGTCGTGGACGGGCACATCTCCCGCCGTCGCTGGATCGAGATCGCCTGCGCCACGCCGGCGCGGATGTTCGGCCTCTACCCCCAGAAGGGCACGATCGCGCCGGGCGCGGACGCCGACGTCGTGATCTACGACCCGCACGCGCGGCAGACCTTGTCGGCGGAGACCCACCACATGAACGTCGACTACTCGGCGTACGAGGGAAGGACGGTCACCGGTCAGGTCGAGACCGTTCTCTCGCGCGGCGAACTCGTCATCGACCAGCGGAAGTTCACCGGCCGCGCCGGGCACGGCGTCTTCACCCCGCGATCCACCTGCCAGTACCTGAACTAGGAGAACGACGACGTGGACTTCGGACTCGTCCTGCAGACCGACCCGCCCGCCTCCGAGGTCGTCGGCCTGATGCGCCGCGCGGAGCGCAACGGCTTCCGCTACGGCTGGACCTTCGACTCCGCCGTGCTCTGGCAGGAGCCGTTCGTCATCTACAGCCGCATCCTCGAACACACCACCAAGCTCCACGTCGGCCCGATGGTGACGAACCCCGGCACGCGGACGTGGGAGGTGACGGCCTCGACCTTCGCCACGCTCAACGACATGTACGGCAACCGGACCGTCTGCGGCATCGGGCGTGGCGACTCCGCCATGCGCGTCGCCGGCCGCAAGCCCAACACCCTGGCCCGGCTCGGCGAGGCCATCGACGTCATCCGCGACCTCGCCGAGGGCCGTGAGGCGGTCGTGGACGGCAACCCCATCCGGATCCCCTGGGTGGCGGGCGGGAAGCTGCCGGTCTGGATGGCCGCGTACGGACCGAAGGCCCTTGCACTGGCCGGGCAGAAGGCCGACGGCTTCATCCTCCAGCTCGCCGACCCGTTCCTGACGGAGTGGATGGTCAAGGCCGTCCGCCAGGCCGCCGCCGACGCCGGCCGCGACCCCGACACGGTCACCATCTGCGTCGCCGCGCCCGCGTACGTAGGCGACGACCTGGCCCACGCCCGCGAGCAGTGCCGCTGGTTCGGAGGCATGGTCGGCAACCACGTGGCCGACCTGGTCGCCAAGTACGGCGAGCACTCCGACATGGTGCCCGAGGCCCTCACCGCGTACATCAAGGACCGGCACGGCTACGACTACAGCCACCACGGCCGCGCGGGAAACCCCTCGACGGACTTCGTCCCCGACGAGATCGTCGACCGCTTCTGCCTCCTCGGCCCGGCCGAGGCCCACGTCAAGAAGCTGCGCAGGCTACGGGAGCTGGGTGTCGACCAGTTCGCCGTGTACGCGATGCACGACGCCAAGGAGGCCACCATCGACACGTACGGCTCGGACGTCATCCCCGCCCTTCGCTGAGGCCACCGGCCCGGAATGCGCTTCTCCGCCCACCGGACGGGGGCGAAGGCGGGGCTCAGCGGTTGAAGGTCAGTCGCGGTGCCGCGTTGCGGGCCAGTGTGTGCGCCTGGTCGGGCCACCAGGTGCCGGCGGGCGGGTCGACGATGCCGTACTCGGGGTCGATCGTGCCGCCGGTGTTGCGCGTGCAGCTGCCGTCGGACTCGCCGGGGATCTTGATCCACAGGTAGGCGTCGACGAGCGGGACGCCGGTGTCGGCGGTCGGGCGCGGGCCGAGACCGCGGCCGGGCGCGTTGCACCAGATCTCCGGGTCGCCGGTGTACTTGCCGGGCTCCGGGGTCCAGGCGCCCAGGCCGTTGCGGCTGGTGTCGATGACGAAGTGGCGTAGCGCGTCGGCCGGGGGAGTCCCCATGGCCTGGGCGTACCAGGCGTCGGTCCAGCGCCAGGTGGTGGGGTCGGCGGAGTCGACCGCGTTGCCCGGGGCGCCGTCGTTGGGCGCGGCGGCCGAGTAGTACTGGGTGGCGCACCAGTCGGTGTGGCCGCGGGCGTGCTCGGGCCCCTCGGTGGCGTACCACATGCACTGGGAGATCCAGGTGCCGTAGCGCGCGTTGTGGTCGGTGGGGTGGGTGTTGGAGACGTTGAGGGCGAAGCCGTCGCTGTGCTGGACGCCGGCGTCGAGCAGGCGCCGCGCCATCTCGCCGACCGGCCGCCACAGGACGTTGCCGGCGTCGAGGTAGACCGCGGTGCGGGCCTTGGACTTGAGAGTCGTGACGGCGTAGGCGAGGTCGGCCACGCGGGTCGCCGTGAGCTCGCCGGTCGGGTCCACGTCCGGTCCGCAGTCGTTCGGGAGGAGAGCCAGGCCGTCGGGCTCGACCACGACGACGGCCTTGCTGTCGCCGATGCCTGCGGCGAAGGCGTCGATCCACTGCCGGTAGGCGGCGGAGGACGCGGCGCCGCCGCTGGAGTACTGCGAGCAGTCGCGGCCCGGGACGTTGTAGGCGACCAGGACGGGGGTGCGGTTCACCACCCGGGCCTCGCGGACGAGGCCCCTCACCTTGGCCCGGACCTCGTCTGGCGTGCCCTCGGTGAACCACTCGGCCTGTGGCCAGCTCGCGAGCCTGGCCATGTTCACGGCGTTCGTGAAGTCGCCGTTGCCGAGGTCGGTGAGTGCCTGCTTGGCGGCCTTGCTGTGTGGGTCCACGTAGAACCTGGTGGCCGGGGTGAGCGGGTCCGTGGTGGGTGCGGCCTGCGCCTGTCCCTGCGTCGCGGTGAGGGCGGCGCAGGCCGCGAGCGCCGCGAGGGCGGCGGTCGCACGGCGCCGTAGGGTGCGTGGCTTCATGAGGGCTCCTGGTCGGAGGGGCGGAGGGTCGGAGGGTCGGAGGGTGTCGGAGGTGTGGGGTGCCGGTGGTGCCTGTGGCCCGGTCGCGGGGCGGCGGAGTGCGGGCCACAGGAGTCGGACGTCAGTAGCCGTGGACCATCTTGTAGGCCACCTCCGGGAGGAACTGGCCGGCCGTGGAGCCGGTTCCGACGCCGCAGTTGCCGTCGGACTCGCCCGGAGCCTTGATCCACAGCAGCATCTCGGCGCCGCCCCCCAGCCGGGTGGGCGTACCGATGCGGCGGCCGGCCGCGTTGCACCACTCGCCGTTGGAGCCGTTGCCGTTGCGGCTCGTGTCGACGACGAACGGCTTGGTGTAGCCGTAGCGGGCGGCCAGTTCGCTGTTGACGGCGTTGCCGTAGGCGGTGTTCTGGGCGGTGGTGTAGTAGTTCGAGATGTTGAGGGAGAAGCCGTGCGCCTGTCGGAGCCCGGCCTCGTGGAGGCGCTGGGCCATCGTCGCCGCGCTCACCCAGCCGGGGTTGCCGGCGTCGAGGTAGACCCAGGTGTTGGGGGACTGGCGGTTGAACTCGGCGACGGCGCCGCTGATCATGCCCTGGCGTTCGCGAATCTGACTCTGGTTCAGGCAGCCGTAGTCCGCGAGGGAGTCGGGTTCGAGGAGGACGACGGCCGGGCGGCCCGCGATCCCGCCGGCGAACTGCGCGATCCAGCTCGCGTAGGCGGCGGCCGACGAGGCTCCGCCTCCGGAGTGCCCGCCGCACGAGTCGCGCAGGTAGATGTTGTACGCGACCAGGATGGGCAGCTTGTCGTGGTGGTCCGCCGCGCCGACGTACGCGCCCGTCGCGGTACCGATCGTGCCGCTCCAGGAGCCGAACCAGTGCGCCATGGGTGTGTTGGCGAGCGACGCGTTGATCGCGGGGGCCCGGCCGTCGCCGGGGTTGGCGGCGACCCACTTCTTCGCGCTCGAGTCCGGGTCCACGTAGAACCCGCTGGTCATGGTGGTGGGATCCGCCGCGTGGGCGGACCGGGCGAGGGCGAGCGTCAACGGCAGCGCGGAGAGGGCTGCGACGAGGGCGCGGATTCGGCGGCGCATGGCGGTACCTCGGTTTCCTGACGGCGGACGCGTCGCCCGCTCTCGTCCCGAGCGGTGCGACGCACTGAGGAAGTGCGGTGGTACGAGGTCCCCGGTGTGGCCGTGGCTCCGGCCCCGGGGGCACCAGCACGCCATGGACGAACGGAGATCCGTGGAAGCGCTCCCATTGGAAGCGGTTCCAGTTCGCGATCCTGAGGTCCGGGGCGTGCTCGTATCGTGTGTTCCGCCGATCGGCACTGTCAAGAGGCCCTGTTTGACCGGTACTTCACAGGGCGGCGATCAGCCTTTACAGTCCGGGAACTGGAATCGCTCCCAGCCTTCCAGGGCGTTCAGGCCGCGACAGGAAGGCGGATCATGGCCGAAGAGGTGCCGCGCCGGCAGTCGACCCTCGACGAGGTGGCCGAACTGGCCGGAGTCTCGAGGTCGGTGGCCTCGCGTGTGCTCAACAACGCCCCGCACGTCAGCCGCGCCAAACGCGAGGCGGTCGAACAAGCCGTCCACCGACTCGGATACGTACCGAACCCGACCGCCCGCGCGCTGGCGACCCGTCAGACCGGCGCGGCCGCCCTGGTCGTCTCGGGGGAGGATCCGTCGATCTTCGCGGACCCGTTCTTCGCCCAGGTGATCGTGGGCGCTTCGGCGGCCCTGGAGGACGCCGATCTGCACCTGATGCTGTGTCTGGCCGCCTCCGACCGGGGGCGCAGGCGCGTCGAGCAGCTGCTCCGGTCCAAGGGGGCCGACGGTGTGATGCTCATGGCGCTGCGCGAGAACGATCCGCTGGCCCGCATGGCGCAGGAGGCGGAGATGCCCGTCGTGTTCGGCGGGCGCCCGGTCGGTCTGGACCCCCGGTGGTACGTGGACGTCGACAACGTCGGCGGAGCGCGCGCGGCGACCGAGCACCTGATCTCGCTCGGCCGGACCCGCGTCGCCACGATCTGCGGGCGGCTTGACACCGAGGTGGGGCGCGCCCGCCACCGCGGCTACCGGGACGCGATGCTGGCGGCGGGCCTGGAGCCCTGTCCGCCGCAGGCCGGCGACTTCACCGAGTCGAGCGGAGCGGAGGCCATGGCCGCGCTGCTGGCACGCCATCCGGACCTGGACGGGGTGTTCGCCGCCAGCGACAACATGGGGGCGGGGGCGCTGCGCACCCTGCGCGAGGCCGGCCGCCGCGTCCCCGCCGACCTCGCCGTGATCGGCTTCGACGACCTGGCGGTGGCCCGGATCGCCGATCCGCCGCTGACCACGGTGCACCAGCCCATAGACGGTCTCGGCCGTGAGATGGCGCGCATGCTCGTCGCGCTCATCAACGGACAGGACCCCACTCCGCTGATCCTCCCCACGCGCCTGGTCCTCCGCGCCAGCGCCTGACGGGTCGCGTCGCGGCGGGTCTCCCGGCCCGCGGCCTCCGCCCGCCCGAGTTCACCGTGCGCTCTCCCATCCGCGCTCCTCCGTGCCCGACGAACGCCCCCGGCCGACCCCCGCCCTGCGCGCGGCGCACCACCTCGACCTCCACGGGGCGTCGACCGACAGGGTTTTCATGAGCCTTGGCGACGGACCATCTCGTTGATCCAGACCGGGGCGAACGGAGACGTGCAGCCGGGGGACGTCGGGTAGTCCTTGAGCACCTCCAGGCGCTCCCCGATGCCGATCGCGCGGCTGCGGTGCTCGGGGTGCTCGATGCCGATCTGGGCCAGACAGGTGTTCATCGCCCACTGCAGGCGGTCCGGGGCGTCCTTCATCTCCGTCTCGATGACGTCGAGGAGTCCGGTCAGGTCGAGGCCCTGGGGCTTCTTCACCACGCGCTCGGCGGTCAGCGCCCAGCCGGCGCTCGCGACCACGGGATCCGGGTCGGCGGACCAGGCCACGCGCAGCTCTTCGGCATGCGGGCTCTTCTTGACGACGTAGTTCACGAGCCAGTCGTGGACCTTGGGCGCACGGGTCTCGCGCACCATGGCGTCCAGCTCGTCCCGTTCGTACGCCTTCGGGCGGCTGATCAGGATCGCCAGCAGCCGCGCCGCCGTGTCGTCCGTCTCCCAGAGCCCGCGCGCGAGCTCCTGCTGCGTCTTCAGCCGCTTCGCGACCGCCCGCAGCTTGCCGAGGTTCACGCCGTGGTCGTCGCCGTGCCTCTCGTTCACCGCGCGTGCCTTCGGGTCTTCGAGCGCGGCCAGCTCGGCCATCACCTCGGCGACCGTCGTCCCGGTCGAGGTCGTCTCGGCCACCTCAGCCTCCTGTCCCTTACGTGCGACATTCAGCCTACGACGCACCTCGGACAACGGCCGGGGAGCCTGCTGGGCCCACCCCCAAGGCCTTCCGCGCCACCCGGGCGGCCCGACTGGAGGACGACCCCGGACCGCCCACCCGAGCCGACTCCCTAGCGTTCCGCGTCAGGGGACCAGCCGGGGACGTGCTCCTGAACCGCCGCCTCCCAGGCGGCCACGCCGCCGGGCAGCGGCCAGGCCCTGGTGACGTCCGGAGCCGCGACGATGCTCCGCAGGGTCTCCGCCAGGCGGCGCCCTTCGGCGGCCACGCGCACGGTAGCCAAGGGCCCCTCCAGTGCGGCGACCTTCTTCTCGTACTCCCGTATCGGCCGCTCGGCGCAGAGGGCGATCCAGTCCTCGTCCACCGCCCGTGACAGGACCAGCAGGCGCGGCCTGCCGCCCTCGGCGAGCACGGCGGTCAGCCGGTCGTGACCGTCAAGGACCACCGGAGAGTTGAGGCCGCTGATCCACCAGGCGAGCACCGGCGGAAGGACGCCCTCGCGGTGCTGACGGCGGTACGCCTTCACGCGCGGCGCCTCCGGATGCGACAGCGCCCGCAGGGGCAGCAGATCCCGGGCGTCCTCCTCCGGATCGCCGTGGCCGAACCAGGTGAGATGACCCCGGTCGGGGTCGTGGGCGAGGAGTTTGGGCCAGTTGACGTCCGCGAACCACCCGGAGAGACCGGCCGTGAGGTTCCATTCCCCCTCGTGGAGAGGCCCGTTGACGGCCCCGCGCAGAGCCGCCTCGGCAAACGCCGCCCAGCGCTCGGTCCACGCCTCGCTCCCCGGCTCGGCGAACTCGGCACAGGCACGCGCCTGTTCGGCCCGGATCGGCCCGAGCGGGGAGACGTAGCGGCCGGTCCTGGCGTAGTGCAGTCCCCGCAGCGTGGCCCGCTGCCGGGCGAAGAGCACGGGCTTCCCGTCCTGGCACAGCACGAGCCGTCCGCCGTCGGCACACTCCATCCGCAGCCCCGGACTCGCCGGCTCCTCGACACGCATCCGAACAGCCTACGAGCGCCCGTGGCGGGTCACGGCACCCGGGCCGTCCACCCGGGCGTCGAGAACTTCGTCGCCGCCAACTCCTTCGCCCGCGCCGACTCCTCCTCCGTGACCCGGCCCTCGGTCAGGCCGTAGCGGTCTCGGAAGGAGGCGATCATGCGGGCGATGACCGCCTCGCGGGGAAGGCCCGTCTGGCGGCGGAGGGGGTCCACCCGCTTCTTCGCGCTCTTCGTGCCCTTGTCGGAGAGCTTCTCGCGGCCGATCCGCAGGACGTCCGTCATCTTGTCGGCGTCGATGTCGTACGCCATCGTCACGTGGTGCAGGACCGCGCCCGCGCCCGCCACCACACGTTTCTGCGCCGCGCCCGCGATCTTTCCCGCCTCCGTGGCGATGTCGTTCAGGGGCTGGTACCAGGCCTTGACGCCCATGTCGCCGAGCGCGCCGAGAACCCAGTCGTCGAGATAGGCGTAGCTGTCGGCGAAGGACAGACCCTGAACCAGGGCGTCGGGGACGGAGAGCGAGTACGTGATGGTGTTGCCGGGCTCGATGAACATCGCCCCGCCGCCGCTGATCCGGCGCACCACCTCGATGCCGTGCCGCTCGGCCGCCTCCGGGTCCACCTCGTTGCGCAGGGACTGGAAGCTGCCGATGACCACGGCCGGCGCGCCCCACTCCCAGACCCGCAGCGTCGGCGGGCGGCGGCCCGCCGCGACCTCGGCGGTGAGGACCTCGTCCAGGGCCATGTGCAGGGCCGGGGACTGCGGCGGCTCGTGAATCAGCTGCCAGTCGTAGTCCGTCCAGTCCGTGGCGTGCGCGAGCGCCCGGCGGACGGCCACCCCGATGCCCTCCGTCGTGAGCCCGTACATCTCCGTGCCCGGGGGCAGCGCCGCGTCGATCCGGGCCGCGAGCCCCGACGCGTCGGTGTCGACGGGCGCGCCCTCCAAGGCGCGGTCGATGGCGAGGATCGCCTCGTCCGGCTCCAGGAAGAAGTCGCCCGCCACCCGGACCTCCGCCAGGACGCCGTCGCGCGTCTCCAGGTCGACGACCACCAGCTTTCCGCCGGGAACCTTGTACTCGCCGTGCACGGGCCCTCCCTCTCACCCCTCTGCCCTGTAAGGGGTGAACCGGTCCAAAGCGTACTCCGTGGGCAAACGGAGGGTGACAAGGTCGGCGCTCTGGTTGTCAGACCGCCGTGCTTAGCTGGACGCATGATCGATGACTTCCTTGACCACGTCCTCGCCGGCGGTACGACCGAGGTGGAGGAGGCGGTCCGCAAGGCGGCCGCGACCGAGATCACGCCACGCTTCCGGCAGCTCGCCGTGCACGAGATCGTCGAGAAGAACGGCCCGCACGACCTGGTGACCATCGCCGACCAGGCCGCCGAGGCCCACCTCACCGCGTCCCTGACGGCACTGCTCCCGGGCTCCGTCGTCGTCGGCGAGGAGTCCGTCCACGCCGACCCCGCGGTCTACGAGGCGCTCCAGGGCGACGCCCCGGTCTGGATCGTCGACCCGGTCGACGGCACCCGCCAGTTCGTGGGCGGCGAGCCCGGCTTCTGCACCCTCGTCGCCCTCGCCCGGCGCGGCGAGGTGCTCGCCTCCTGGACGTACGCACCGGTCCTCGACGAGATGGCGATCGCGGTGCGCGGCCGAGGGGCCACGCTCAACGGCGCGCCGATCCGGTCCGGCGCACCGGCCCCCGGAGCGGTGCTCGACGTCGCCACCTCCCACCCCGACTACACCACCGAGGACCAGAAGCGCGCCCTGCTCGGTCTCGACGTCGACGGCGTACGGCCCCGCCCCTGCGGCTCCGCCGGCCTGGAGTACCTCGCCGTGGCCCGGGGCGAGCTCGACGGCACCGCCTTCTCCTGGGAGTACGCGTGGGACCACGCCGCGGGTCTTCTTTTGGTGACCGAGGCGGGTGGCGCGCACACGACGCTCGCGGGCGAGCCGTTCCGCATCACCGGAGGCAACGCGCTGCCGTTCACGGCGGCACGGGACCAGGCCACCGCCGAGCGGATCCGGACACTGCTGCGGGGGCTGTGATCCCCGCTCGCCCGCCGGAATATCCTGGGACCCTTGGCCATCGGCTGACGAAGGAGTCCAAGGTGCCGTCGATGCTCGATGCCGTCGTCGTGGGGGCAGGGCCCAACGGACTGACCGCCGCGGTGGAGCTGGCCCGCCGGGGCTTCTCCGTGGCCGTGTTCGAAGCCATGCCGACCGTGGGGGGCGGCGCCAGGACCGAGGAGCTGACCCTCCCCGGCTTCCGCCACGACCCCTGTTCCGCCGTGCACCCGCTCGGGATCGGTTCGCCCGCCTTCTCGACGATGCCGCTCGACCGGTACGGCCTGGAGTGGCTGCACCCCCGCCTGCCCATGGCCCACCCGTGGGACGACGGCACCGCCGCCGTGCTCTCCCGGTCCGTCGCCGAGACCGCCGCCTCCCTCGGCGCGCGCGACGCCGGCACGTACCGCCGCCTGGTCGCCCCGTACCTCGGCAAGTGGTCCACCCTGACGCGGGACTTCATGTCCCTGCCGCTCTCCGCGCTGCCCCGGGACCCGGTCACGCTGGCCCGGTTCGGCCTCGACGGTCTGCGGCCGTCGACCTGGCTCACCCGCCGCTTCCAGGACGAGAAGGCACGCGCCCTGTTCTCCGGCCTCGTCGGCCATGTCATCGCCCCGCTCGACGGGTTCGCGACGTCGGCGGTCGGCCTGGTCTTCGCGCTCGCCGCGCACGAGGGCGGCTGGCCGATGCCCCGGGGCGGTTCGCAGTCCATCTCGGACGCCCTCGCCGCGTATCTGAAGGACCTCGGCGGCGCGGTCCACACCGACTACGAGGTCAAGCGTCTCGACGACCTGCCGCCGGCCCGCGCGTACGTCTTCGACACCTCGCCGACCGCCCTCGCCCGGATCGCCGGCTTCGGCGGGTACTACGACCACTACCGGTACGGCGCCGCCGCCTTCAAGATCGACTACGCCCTCGACGGGCCCGTGCCCTGGACGTCGGAGGCCGCGCGCGAGGCCGGGACCGTCCAGGTCGGGGCCACCAGTGGCGAGATCGGCACCGCCCTGAGCCAGGCCTCCTCCGGCACGGCCCCCCGGACACCGTTCCTCATCACCGCCCAGCCCAGCCTCGTCGACCCCGGCCGCGCGCCCGAGGGCAAGCACGTCTTCTGGGCGTACGGCCATGTGCCGAACGGCTGGGAAGGCGACCTCACGGACGCCATCGAGCGGCAGATCGAGCGCTTCGCGCCCGGCTTCCGCGACCGCGTCCTGGCCCGCGCGACCGCAGGACCGGCCGAACTCGCCGCCCGCAACGCCAACTACGTGGGCGGCGACATCGCCTGCGGCGCGGCCCGCGGCCTCCAGCTGCTGCTGCGCCCCAAGCTCTCCCTCTTCCCGTACTCGACCCCGCACCCCGCCGTGTTCCTCTGCTCCTCAGCGACGCCGCCGGGTCCGGGCGTGCACGGCATGTCCGGGCACAACGCGGCGAAGGCGGTCTGGCGCAGGCTCCGGGCGGCCGGGCGATGATGGCCGCATGACCACACGACCGGTGATCGAGCTCGTCCTCGGCGACCTCACGGACCAGCACGCCGACGCCCTCGTCAACGCGGCGAACTCCTCCCTGCTCGGCGGAGGCGGCGTCGACGGCGCGATCCACCGCCGGGGCGGCCCGGAGATCCTGGCCGAGTGCCGCGCACTCCGGGCCGGTCACTACGGCAAGGGCCTGCGGACCGGCCAGGCGGTCGCCACCACCGCGGGCCGGCTCGACGCGCGCTGGGTGATCCACACCGTGGGCCCGGTCTGGTCCCGCGAGGAGGACCGCTCGGAGCAACTGGCCTCCTGCTACCGCGAGTCGCTCCGCGTGGCCGACGAACTGGGCGCGCGGACCGTCGCCTTCCCGGCCATCTCCACCGGGATCTACGGCTGGCCCATGGACGACGGCGCCCGCATCGCGGTGGAGACCGTACGGAGCACGGAGACCGCCGTCGAGGAGGTCAGGTTCGTCCTCTTCGACGACGAGGCGTACCGGGCGTTCGTCCGGCAGGTCCCTTCCTCGTAGCGCGAGGTCGGTCGCGCGCAGCGGCCAGGCGGTCAGACGATGACGGAGCCGCGGGCCAGGAGCTGGGCGACCGCCAGGCCCGCCACCACGAGGGCGGCCCGGAACGGCCATCGGCCGACCTCGGGCCACCGCGGGACGGTACCGGCGACGGCGGCGCACACCGCTGCGCCGGCGCACACCCACCCCGCCGGCCCCGCCGCCCCGGGCGGCCCCAGCGTCACGACCGCGACCGCGGCCACCATCGTGATCAGCGCGATCCAGCGACAGGCCACGGGACCGAGGCGCTGCGGCAGACCCCGCACGCCCGTCGCGAGATCGTCCGCGATGTCGGGCAGCGCGTTCACCCAGTGGGCGCCGACGCCGAGCAGGGCGCTCGTGGTGACGGCCCACCAGGCGGGCCAGGCGTGCGTCGGCGCGCCGAGCGTGACGAAGGCGGGCAGGGACGCGAACCCGACGGCGTACGGCACGGGCGAGAACACCGTGCCCTTCAGGACGAGGTTGTACGCCCACCCGCCGACGACCACACCCGCCAGGTGAACAAGCGCGGCCGCCACGCCGCCGAGCAGGGAGAGCGGCACGCAGACGAGGAGCGCCGCGCCGGCGGCCAGAGCGGCCGTCCGTGGTCGCAGAGCGCCGGCCGCGAGCGGTTTGTCGCGGCGGCCGCTGACGGCGTCCCGGTCCGCGTCCACCGCGTCGTTGCACCACCCGACCGACAACTGACCGGCCAGCACCGCCGCCCCGACCGCCACGGCGCCCCCCGCTCCGCGCCCCGACACGGCCGCCAGCGCGGTGACGAAGACGGTCACCGCGAGCGTCGGCTCCGGGTGGCAGGAACGCAGCAGAGCCGTGAGCCGGTGTGTCGCTCGCACCGGAACGGCAGCGGGGTATAGAGACACGGGTGCAAGGTAGTCGGGCCACCGGTCGTGAGGAGACATCCCGGAATGCGTGTCCCCACAGTCCCCCGGTTCGCTCCCGAGACGCTCCCCGCCGCACACGCGGGCGACGACGTCGCCGCCCCGACCGACCCGGACGCCCGCGAGAGCGTCGTGGCCGCAGTCCGTACGGCCCTGCCCGAGCACCGGTACGACCAGAGCGAGCTCACGGAGCTGATCGGTGACCTCTGCCTCGCCCCGGGAGCGGACCGCGCCCTGCTGCGGCGGCTGCACGGCGCCTCCGGCGTGCGGACCCGGCACCTCGCCCTCCCGCTCGACCGGTACGCCGCCATGCGGGACTTCGGCGAGGCCAACGCCGCGTGGATGGCCGCCGGCCTGGAACTCGGTGAACGGGCACTGGCGTCCGCGCTCGAAGCCGCCGGGCTCTCTCCCTCGGACGTCGACCTCCTGGTGTGCACGTCCATCACCGGAATCGCCGCGCCGTCGCTCGACGCCCGGCTCGCGTCACGCATGGGCATGCGGCCGGACGTCAAGCGGATCCCCGTCTTCGGTCTCGGATGCGTGGCGGGAGCCGCCGGTCTCGCCCGGCTCCACGACTACCTGCGCGGCCATCGCGGCGACGTGGCCGTGCTGCTCAGCGTGGAACTGTGCTCGCTCACCCTGCAGCAGCGCGACGACTCACCGGCCAACCTCGTCGCCGGTGCCCTCTTCGGCGACGGCGCGGCGGCGGTCGTCGCGCACACCGCTCACGCGGACGACCGCCGGCCCGGCCGGCCGACGGTGGTGGCCACCCGCAGCCTCCTCTACCCGGACACCGAGCACCTGCTGGGCTGGGCGATCGGGGCGGGAGGGTTCCGCCCGGTGGTGGACGCGGGCATCCCCGACGTCGTCACGGCCCGGATCGGGCCGGACCTCCGGGCCTTCCTCACCGCCCATGGCCTGGTCCCCGACGACATCGGGGTCTGGCTCTGCCATCCCGGGGGCCCGCGGATCCTCACGGCCGTGGCCCACACCTTGGACCTCCCGGAGAGAGCCCTCGACTCCGCCCGCCGGGCCTTGGCCGCCTCGGGGAACATGTCCTCCGCCTCGGTGCTGCGGATCCTGGAGGACGTCACCACCGGCCACCCTCCGCCGCCGGGTTCGTGGGGGCTGATGATGGCGATGGGCCCCGGCTTCTGTGTCGAGTTCGTCCTGCTGCGCTGGTGAGGAAGCCCCGATCATGCTCTGGTACACCCTGCTCCTGGCGGCCGTCGCCGCGGAACGCCTCGTCGAACTCGTCGTCGCGCGACGCAACGCGGCCTGGACCTTCGCCCGTCTCGGAGTCGAGTACGGCCGTGGTCACTACCCGGTCATGGTGGCCCTGCACACGGCTCTCCTCGCGAGCTGTCTGATCGAGCCCTGGCTGACGGACCGGCCGTTCCTGCCGCTTCTCGGCTGGACCATGGTGGCCGTCGTCGTCCTGGCCCAGGCGCTGCGCTGGTGGTGCGTCATGACCCTGGGGCCGTACTGGAACACGCGTGTCATCGTCGTCCCGGGCGCGCGTCTCGTGCAGGCCGGGCCCTACCGCTTCGCGCGCCACCCGAACTACGTCGCGGTCGTCGCCGAGATCGCGGCGCTGCCCCTGGTGCACTCCGCGTGGCTGACCGCCGTCGTGTTCACCGTGGCCAACGCCCTGTTGCTCGCCGTCCGCGTCCGGTGCGAGAACGCCGCCCTGGGCCGGGCGATCGCGGCGTGACCCGCACGCACGACCTGCTGATCGCGGGCGGCGGTCCGGCGGGACTGGCCACCGCGCTCCACGCCGTGCGGGCGGGGTTCGACGTCGTGGTGGCGGAACCGCGCGCGATGCCCGTCGACAAGGCCTGCGGGGAGGGGCTGATGCCCGGGGCCGTCAGGGAACTGCGCGCGTTGGGACTGGACGTGCCCGGCCGGCCGATCGCCGGCATCCGTTACCGGCAGGGCCCGCACCACGCCCAGGCCGAGTTCCGGCACGGCTCCGGCCTGGGAGTGCGGCGCACCGCCCTGCACGCAGCCCTGCACACGGCCGTCCTCGCCGCCGGAGTTCCCGTCCTGCCGCTGCGCGTGCGGGACGTGCGCCAGGACGCCGAGGGCGTCCTGGACAGCGCCACGGGAGTGCGCGCCGACTGGCTGGTCGCCGCCGACGGGCTGCACTCGCCGGTGCGGCGTTCGCTCGGCCTCGGGGTGCCCGACGCGGGCACCCCGCGTTACGGGCTCCGCCGGCACTACGCCGTGGCGCCGCCTTCCCCGTACGTCGAGGTCCATTGGGGGCCTTACGGTGAGGCGTACGTGACCCCGCTCGGACCACAGCTCCTGGGCGTCGCGCTCCTGACCTCCCGTCGCGCCCCGTTCGACGAGCAGCTGACCGGCTTTCCCGAACTCGCCGCCACACTGCCCCGGCAGGCCGCGGTCGGCGATGTGCGCGGTGCGGGTCCCCTCCGCCAGAAGGTACGTACACGCGTCCACGGGCGCGTCCTGCTCGTGGGCGACGCCGCCGGATACGTCGACGCGCTGACCGGCGAGGGTGTCTCCCTGGCTCTCGCCGGTGCCAGGGTGCTGATCGACCAGCTGCGCCGCGGCTCGCCCGGGGCGTACGAGGCCGCGTGGCAGCAAGCGACCTTCCGGCACAGGCTGCTGACCGACTGCCTGGTGCGGGCTCGCCAACAGCCCTGGCTGGCAGAGAGGATCGTGCCGGCCGCGGCCCGGCTTCCCTTCGTCTTCACCCTCGCGGTGAACGCTCTCGCCTGATGGCGGCGCACCGCCGGGAGCGCGATAAGCTGCCAACGCCCCGCGGGGGAAGTCCGGTCGAAGTCCGGCGCTGACCCGCAACGGTAGGCGGAGTGACGAACCTGTACGCAGGTCCGCGCACCCGTGAGCCCGATTACCCGCGGCGGTGAAGGCTCCTGACAGCTCGCCGTGGACTGCGAGAGGGCGCTGCGCCGGACGTACCGCGTCGTCGGCTGCTCCCTGACGTGTGGCACGGCCCAAGGCGAAGGCGACCCGCCGTGGCCCTACCCGTCGAACAGAGCGGCATCGCCGCGCCGCCGGACGCCCCTCGCACGGGAACCGGGCCTGCCCCGCCACGGCGCGTCCCCCTGCCGCCTCTTCTCGTCGCCCTGTGCGCCGCGCTGGTGCTCTCCCTCGCCTGCGGGGCGGGGATCGGGGCTTCGGGTCTCTCCTGGGGCGAGGTGCTCCATCACCTCCGGGCCGGGCTGACGGGTGGAGCGATCACCCCCGACGAGGTGTCGGCGTACACCATCGTCTGGGAACTGCGCTTCCCACGCGCCCTGTTGGCCGCGGTCGTCGGCGCGGGACTCTCGGCCGTCGGGGTCGCCGTGCAGGCGATGGTCCGCAACGCGCTCGCCGATCCGTTCGTCCTCGGCATCTCGTCGGGCGCCGCTGTCGGAGCCAACGCCGTCCTGCTCTTCGGCGCGCTGGGCGCGCTCGGCATCTGGGCGCTGTCCACGGCCGCGTTCCTCTCCGCGCTCCTCGCCATGGTGCTGGTGTACGCGATCGCCCGCACCGCTCGCGGTCTGACCCCGATGCGGCTGGTCCTCACGGGCAGCGCGATGTACTACGGCTTCTCGGCCGTCACCACGTTCATGGTCTTCGCGGCCGAGCACGGCGAGGCCGCCCGCTCCGCGATGATGTGGATGCTCGGCAGCCTCGGCGGGGCCGACTGGGCCTCCCTGCCCATCGCCGCGGGCGCCGTGCTCGCCGGCCTCGTCCGCCTCGCGCTGTCGGCACGCCGACTGAACGCGCTCGCCATGGGCGACGAGACGGCGGCCGCCCTGGGCGTGGACGCGGGGTGGCTGCGCAAGGAGCTCTTCGTGGTCTCCGCGGCCGTCACCGGCGCCGTGGTCGCCGTCAGCGGTGCCATCGGCTTCGTCGGGCTGATGGTTCCCCACGGCGTACGCATGCTGGTCGGCGCCGACCACCGGCGGGTGCTGGCCGTCGCACCTCTCGTGGGCGCGGTGCTGATGATCTGGGTGGACATCCTCTCCCGCGTCGTGATGGCACCGACGGAACTTCCCGTGGGCGTGCTCACCGCGGTGATCGGCGTGCCGTGCTTCGTCCTGCTGATGAGACACCGGTCGTACAGCTTCGGAGGCTCCTGATGAGGATCGACATCGACGACCTGACCGTGGCGCTCGCGGGCGCGAAGCTCGTGGAGGACGTCACTCTGCGGGCGGGCGAAGGCGAGCTCGTCGGGCTGGTCGGACCCAACGGCAGCGGGAAGTCCAGCCTGCTGCGGTGCGTCTACCGGGCGCTGCGCCCGACGGCCGGCACGGTCCGGCTGGACGGGCAGGATCTGCACGCCATGAGCGCGCGGGAGGGCGCCCGGCGCCTGGCCGCCCTTCCCCAGGAGTCCGTCGCCGAGTTCGACTTCACGGTCACCGAGGTCGTGGCGATGGGGCGGTTGCCGCACCAGAGCGCGGCCGCCCGCACCACGGCCGAGGACCGGCAGACGTGCGAGGCCGCGTTGGCACGGGTCGGCGCAGGCCACCTCGCCGACCGCGGCTTCCTCACGCTCTCGGGCGGGGAGAAGCAACGGGTCCTGATCGCCCGCGCCCTGGCCCAGCAACCGCAGGTGCTCGTCCTCGACGAACCCACCAACCACCTCGACATCGCCCAGCAGTTGGAGGTGCTGTCCCTGGTACGGGACAGCCGGATCACGGTGCTCACCGCACTCCACGACCTCAACCTCGCCGCCGTCCACTGCGACCTGCTGTACGTGATCCAGCGCGGCCGGATCGTCGCCTCCGGCGCTCCGCACGAGGTACTGACACCCGAACTGCTGGCCGGGGTCTTCGGCGTACGGGCGCACCGCGTGCCGCACCCCGAATCCGGGGCCCCGCAACTGCTCTTCGACCGTCTCCCGCCCGCCCTTCCCACCTCGTGAGGAACACGTCATGCGCTCTCTTCCACGCCCCGCCACCCTCCTGCTCGCCACGGCTCTCGCGCTCAGCGGCTGCGGTGCCGAGGTCACCTCGCAGGGCAGCGGGGAGGGCGCGGCCAAGGCAGCCGGCCACTACCCCGTGACCATCGACAACTGCGGCGAGAAGAAGACCTACGACGCCGCACCCAAGCGGGTGGTCACCAATGACGTCGGCATCACGGAGATCATGTTCGCGCTCGGCCTGGAGGACCGCATGGCGGGCTACGTCATGCCCGACGACAAGGGAGATCTCGACTCCGTCCCCTGGAAGGACGCCTACGGGAAGACCACCTGGCTGTCGAAGAAGACGATCAACAAGGAGCTGGTCCTCGACTCCCGCGCCGACCTGGTCTTCGCGGGCTGGAACTACGGCTTCAACGAGGGGGAGGGGTTCACCCCCGCGGAGCTGAAGAGTGTGGGCGTCGGCTCGTACGTGCTGACCGAGTCGTGCCGCAACGGGCGCGGCACGGCACGGGGCGTGATGCCGCCGCTCGAGGCGCTGTACGTGGATCTGCGCAACCTGGGGAGGCTCTTCGATGTCGAGGACCGCGCCGAAGCCCTCGTCGCGACCTTCCAGAAGCAGGTGGCCGAAGCGCAGGCGAAGGCCCCGAAGGGCGCCGACCGGCCGCGTGTCTTCCTCTACGACGCCGGCCGCGACAGGCCCCTGACGTCCGGCGCCTACGCGGGGCCGCACGACATCATCACCAAGGCGGGGGGCGACCACGTCATGAAGGACCTCAAGGACAGCTGGACGACGGTCGGTTGGGAGACCGTCGTCGAGCGGGACCCCGAGGTCATCGTCATCAACGACTACGGTGACGTCAGCGCGGAGCAGAAGCGGCAGTTCCTGAAGTCCTACCCGCCGCTCGCGGGCGTTTCGGCGATCAAGAACGACCGCATCGTCGTCCTCGACTACGTGGAACTGGTGGAGAGCCCGCGCAACCCGGCGGCGATCGCCTCCTTGGCCGCCGAGTTGCGGAACCTGAAGCGGTAGGGACGCCACAGGGCCTGCGGACGCGGACACGGCGCGCTCCCCAGGCCCTTTGCGCGCCGTCTCAGTCGCCCGCGGCGGGCGTGGAGGACCTGGCCACCACGCGGGCGAGGACGATCGCCACGAGGGTCAGCCCGCCCAGGGCGGCCGCCGTGCCCGGGTACCCGCCGAGCGCGAGTCCCACGCCACCGAGCCCGGCGCCGAGGAAGACGCCGAAGCTCATGCCGGCGGCGTTGATGCTCAGCGCGGTCCCGCGCAACGAGCCGCACCGCCGGACGAGCAGCGTGGTGACGCAGGCCGCCACCGTCGCGTGCCCGACACCGATGAGCGCCGTCAACGGCAGGGCCAGCAGCAGCGACTGCGTGAAGAAGACCCCGACCAGGGCGGACAGCGCCACCAGCAGCGCGAGCGTCATCAGCCGCTCGTTGGAGATCCTCGGCCGCTCGGCGCTCAGCAGCCGGCCGGCGAACAGGTTCCCGAGGAAGAACGAGGCACCGCTGAGCGTCCACACGATCGCGAACGTCTCCGGCCCGAGACCGAAACGCTCGTCGTAGAAGGCCGCGAGGTAGGCGAGGTACCCCATGAACGCCGCCGTGCGCAGCATGGCGACCAGCAGCAGCGGGACCACTCCGGGAAGCGCTCCCAGAAGACGGAAGGACTCCAGGTACCCCGGCTTCTTCGGCTTGTCCGCTGCCTCCGCGTTCGCGTCGGGCCCGTCGTCGCGACGGCGGCCTCGCAGCAGGAAGTACAGGGCGAGTACGGCCGCGATCGCGGCGATCGCCCACAGGTCACCCTGCCACCCCCACAGCAGAGCGGGCACGGCCACGAGGGGCGCCGCGAGCAGGGCGGTCAGAGACTGCGTGGCCGTGATGAGGGTCGCCGCGCGGCCCGCGGCGGCGTCGGTGTCGAACCGATCGGCGGCGGCCGCGGTGAGCGCCGGGTTGAGTACGGCCGTACCGGCGCCGACGAGCAGGCAGAAGGCCGCGAGCAGCAGGAAGTCACCGCTCGCGCCGAGCGCGGCCGAGACGGCGAGGACGGCGAGCCCGCCCGCCGCCGCCCACTCCTTGCGGACGCGGTCGATCAGCGGCGCCAGCGCGGTGCCCACGGCCAGGGCCGCCAGACCGCCGAGCCCGCGCAGCTGGCCGAGGGCGGCGACACCGCCGTCCGCCGCGTGCGCGATGGGAACGAGGAAGGTGCTGTAGATCGTGAAGGGCACCAGCCCCACGGCCGAGGCGAGCATGAACGGCCACAGGAGGCGCGTCATCCTCAGGTCGCTCGGTACGGCTGCGTCGCCCGCGCGCACACCCGCGCTCGCGCCGCTCACGGTCTCCTGGGTCTCGCTGCTCATGCCTGGCCCGCCCGGTACCGGTACAGCGCGGTCTCGTCGGCGCTGAACTGGGAGAAGGGGAAGGGCTCGGCGGACAGCGCGCTCACGCCCGCGCCCAGGAAGGCCCGCGCGACGGCGCTGCCGGTCTGCGCGTACACAACCAGCGGGATCTCCTGCTTGCGGCAGTGCTCGAGGATCTGGTCGAAGCTGTCGTTGCCGAGGGTCATGCCGGTGGCGACCACGGCGTCCGCCGAGGCCAGGACCTCCGCCATGTCGGTGGTCACCGGGTCGCCCCAGTGGGTGGTGCGCAGGTTGAAGTCGCAGGGCAGCGGGACGCCGCCCTGCTCGCGTATCGCCGCGACGAGCGGGTTGACGACGCCGATGAGCGCCACCTTCGCCCCGGGCTCGATGTCGAGGAGTCCGGCGACGGCTGCGTCCCTGGCCTGTGCCCGGGTCTCCGGTGTACCGGTGGGCAGGGTGACGGTCTCGGCGCCCGGCGCGTCGCGGTGCGGCTGTACGCGACCGAGGTAGGCGTCGAGCGCGGCGATGCGCACCGGCGCCGACGCGTGCCGGACGAGGGTGTCGAGGGTGTGTCCCGAGGCGTCGGCGCAGAAGTCGGGGGCGAGTTCGCCGGCTTCGAAGGAGCAGGCGCCGAAGGCGTCGCCGGACCTCAGCAGCAGGTAGTGGTTGCGGTACGTGACCTGGCTGCCGGCCAGCCGCGTGGTGTGGTGGAGCCAGAACGCGCTGGTGACGGCCAGCTCCTGGGGGCGGGGACCGAAGGCACCGTCGAGGACGGCCTCCTGGAGTTCGGAGACGGACTGGGGCTGTGAGGGAGGCATGGCGACGTTCTTTCTCGGGGGTGGGAGGGATACGGGTGGTGGGACGGGCGGGCAGGGGAGCGCGGCAGTACCCGTACGGATGGTCCGGGTGCCAGGCGGCGCTCCGGGGCTTCGTCGGCCCCGGCGGCGTGGACGCTAGGCCCTCTCGGGCACCAGGGCGGGAGCGCCACGCAGCAGCGTGCTGTCCGGGGCGGGCGGCCAGTCCATCGCGGACCACGGATGGCGCAACTCGCCCTGCGCCGTGACCTCGTGGGGGCGCATGGAGCCGAGGCCCACGGCCTCGGGGTGGTGGGCGTAGGCGCTGTCCACGTAGCGGTGCCCGGTGTCGGCGGCGAGGAAGACGTACGTCCGGTCGGTGTCGCGCTCGCGTTCCCAGAGCGTGGCGAGATAGGCGGCGCCGGCCGACAGACCGGCGAAGATGCCGCTGGCCCGGAGGAGTTCGACGGCGCCCGACATGGCGTAGTCGAAGTTGACCCAGTGGATGCGGTCGTACAGGTCGTGCCGGACGTTCTGGAACGGGATGGAGCTGCCGATACCGGCGATGATCATGTCCGGGTCCAGGACGTGCTCGGCGCCGAAGGTGACGCTGCCGAACGGCTGGACGCCGACGAGCGCCACGTCGCGGCCCGCCTCACGCAGATACGTGGCGATGGCCCCGGTGGACGCCCCGGTGCCGACCCCTCCGACGAGGGAGAGGGGCCCCTCCGGGACCTCCTTGCGGATCAGGTCGGCGACGTCGCGGTAGCCGAGGTAGTGGATGTCGTCGTGGTACTGCCGCATCCAGTGGTAATGCGGGTTCTCCCGCAGCAGTTCGCCGATCCGCTCGACGCGCAGATTCTGGTCGAGGCGCAGGTTCTTCGACGGGCGGACCTGCTCCAGGGTGGCGCCCAGGATCTCCAGCTGGACGCGGAGCGTGCGGTCCACCGTCGTGGACCCGACGATGTGGCAGTGGAGGCCGTAGCGGTGACAGGCCAGCGCCAACGCGTGGGCGTAGATGCCGCTGGAACTGTCGACAAGAGTGTCACCGGGCTTGATCTGCCCGGTCTCCAGCAGGTGGCGTACCGCGCCGAGTGCCGAGTACAGCTTCATCGTCTCGAAGCGCAGACAGATCGCCCCCGGCGGGACGGTGACGACATCGGGTTCCTTGACGGCCTCGGCTATGTGCTCGTGCATGTCCTTCTCCTCCTGGTCGGACGGTCAGGCGGCGGCGTGACGGCTCAGCTTGAAGAGGTACGCCTGACAGTTGTCGCCCTCCCAGGTCTGGCGGTGCAGGATCTCGGGGCGGAAGCCCACCTCGATCCCGTGGCCGACGATCCGCTTGAGCTCGGCGGTGTTGGACACGATCAGGTAGATCTCGCCCTCCGGGGCGAGCAGGTCGCGGGTGACGATCTGGTCGAAGAAGCGCAGGACGATCTCGGCGCCGACGCAGACGTTCCGGACCACCGTCGGGTCGTCGCTGGGCCGTGTGGAGACCGCGGGCGGGTTGAAGGTGATGACGTCCAGCCGGGCGGAGTCGGGGAACTCCTCGAACAGGTTGGACACCAGCGGCCGCAGGACGGTCCCGGGACGGTCCCCGACGAGGCGCGCGTAGTGCTCGGCCGCCGTCGCCACGCTGTCCGGGTGGACGTCGGCCGCGTAGATCTCCCGCGCCCCGAGCGTGCCGGCGATCACGGCCTCGACGCCGAGGCCGACGCCCATGGCCGCGTACGTCCTGTCCTTGACGGGGATCGTGCCGTCCAGCAGACGGTCGTGGACGATGCGGCTGGTGTCGCCGGGCTTGAAGACGCCGGGCGGCAGCGTGAACGTCCAGTCGTTGTAGAGGTACGCGCGGGTCGTGTGGATGTCGGACTTCGCGCTGTTGATCGCGAGGATCTCGTCCCGGGGGAGTGTGTCGGGGAGCGATTCCAGCACGGTGCGGGCGTCGTCCCGTGACGCGGCCGCGTCGGCTGCGAGCCGGTCGGTCATGTGTCCTCCGTTGTCGGATGGATGGTGGAAGGTCCGTGGTGTTCCGCGGTGCTCGGTGACGCCCGCGGGGGCCCGTGGGCCGGGGCGCACGTGGCGCCCGCGACGTCCCGGCTGTCAGGAACCGGATGCGGTCGCGGCGGTCGGTTCCGGGGCCTCCAGGGCCGTACGGAGATCCATGGCGCGGACGAGCTGTCGGGTGAGCCCGTCCCGGGGCTCCCGCAGCACCTGGTCCGGTGAGCCGGTCTCGACGACGTGACCGCCGTCGAGGACGACGACGTGGTGGGCGACGGCGGCGAGGAGCTCCAGGTCGTGACTGACCCAGAGGAGCGCGGTGCCGTGCTCCTCCCGAAGCCGCGCGAGGGCATCGAGGACCGCGTCGGTGGCGGCCGGGTCGAGGGCCGTCGTGATCTCGTCGCAGATCAGGACGTCGGGGGCGGCGACGACCGCCCGCGCGAGCGCCGCGCGCTGCAACTCGCCGCCGGACAGGCCCCCGGCCCGCCGGTCGACGGTCCCGCCGTCAAGACCCAGCCGCCCCAGCAGTCCGTACGCCTCGGCCCGCGCCTTGCCGGGCGGGAGGCCCCGGAGCCGTACGGCCGTACGGGCGACCTGCTCGACCACCGTGTGCCGCTCGTCGAAGGAGGCGCGTACCTCCTGCCACACGTACTGCACGCGCCGCTTCTGCTCGGTGGTCCGCCGCCGCAGGACGGGAAGCGCCGCCCCGTCCAGGAGGACCCGGCCGCGGTGGCGTTCGTGGAGCCCGGCGACACAGCGGGCCAGAGTGGTCTTGCCGCTGCCGGACAGCCCGGCCACGCCGACACAGGCGCCGGATTCCAGGGCCAGGTCCACTCCGTGCAGGACCGGGCCCCGGCCCCGGCTGTGCAGGTGGGCGGAGAGGCCGCGCACCTCCAGGAGCGGCGGCCGGCCCGGGACGCGGGGGGTGTGGCGGACGGTCGTCGGCTCGGGCCGGGCGGGCAGGGCTTCGTCCGGAGTGCCGGCGGCCGCCACGCGACCCCGGCGGAGCAGGACGACGTGGTCGGCGAGCGCCCGTACGAGATCGTGGTCGTGGCTGAGCAGCAGGATCGCGAGTCCCCCGCGGGCGAGCGCCGCGAGCTCGCCGGCCAGCCGCATCCGGGTCACCGTGTCGAGACCGGTGCTCGGCTCGTCCAGGACGAGGGCGCGCGGCCGGCACACGAGGGTCTGGGCGAGCGCCACGCGCTGGCGCTGTCCACCGGAGAACTGGTGGGGAAAGCGCCGTTCGACGTCCCGCCCCGGGGAGAGCTGGGCGGCCTGGAGCGCCTGGCCCACCGCCGACGGACCGGCGTCGTCCGGGTGGTGCAGCCGGGCGAGTTCGGCGAGGACGGCGCCGGTGCGGCGGGCCGGGTTCAGCGCGCTTCCCGGGTGCTGGGGCATGTAGGCGATGGCGCGCCCGGGCAGCGAGGCCGCGTCCTCGGTCACCCCTCGCCCGTCCACGGCGGTGACGTCCCCGACGGTGACCCGGCCGCTCAGCCGTACGCCCGGGCCCGCCTCGCCGAGCAGCGACAGGGCGGCGGTGGTCTTGCCGCTGCCGGACGGGCCGACTAGCGCGGTCACCCGGCCCGCGTGCAGGTCGAAGTCCACCGCGTCGAGCAGCACCGTCTCCCCGGCGCGTGCGGTCAGCCCGCGGACGGTGACGAGGGCGGACGGCGCTGTCATCGGACGGCCTCCTGGGTACGGCGGGAGCGGGCCAGCACGCGGTCGGCGAGCAGGTTGAGTCCCACGGTGAACATGACGAGCAGGGCGGCGGGCGCGAGGACCGCCCATGGCTGGAGCAGCAGGCCTTCACGGCTGCGCGAGACGCTCACCGCCCAGTCGGGCGCCGTCGGGTTCAGCCCGAGCCCGAGGAAGTTCGCCGAGGCGGCCAGGAAGACGGCCAGGGTGATCCGGGTGCCGATGTCGGCGGCGACCGGGGCGAGCACCGAGCGTGCGACGTGGTCGAGCTGGATACGGGCCCGCGACTCGCCCTGCACCCGCAGGGCCTCGGTGACGGGACTGCTCGCCGCGTCCAGCGCGGCCGCCCGCACCAGCCGTGCGACGGGCGGGACGTTGACCGCGGCGACCGCGAGGGCGATGGCGACGGGGGAGCCGCGCCAGCCCACCGCGACCACGCTGATCACCAGCAGGGTCGGCAGCGGAAGCAGCACGTCCAGCGGGCGGATGAGCAGTTCGTCCGCCCACCGACGCCGTGCCGAGGCCGCCAGCAGGCCCACGAACCCGCCGACGAGGTAGGCGACGGCGACCGCGCCGAGCGCCATGCCCAGCGCGCTGCGCCCGCCGTGCATCAGCAGGGCCAGCACGTCGCGGCCCAACCCGTCCGTTCCCAGGAGGTGTTCGGCGTCCCGTCCCGCGTACGGGGCGGACACACCGGTGGCGGGCACGTCGGTGAGCAGGGGCCCCAGCACGGCGACACCCAGGGGCAGCGCGAGGAGCAGGGCACCGACGGGCGCCGTGGCCAGGGCGATCCTCCCGGCCCCGGGCCGGGCGCCGGCACGCTTCAGGAGCTTCACCGAAGGACCTCCGTCCGGGGTACGAGCCGATGGCAGAGCAGGTCGGCCGCGAGGCTGAGGAGCAGGGCCGCGGCCGCGACCACCAGGGCCAGGCCCTGCACGGTGGGCACGTCCCGGGCCTCCACCGCCCGTACCAGGGCGGTGGCCACGCCGGGGATGGCGAAGACCGCCTCGACGATCAGCACGCCGCCGACCAGGTTGTCGCCCACCCGCGCCAGTTCCTGGATGCCGGGGACGGCCGCGTTGGGCAGGACGTGCCGCAGCACCAGGGTCCGGCGCGGTACGCCCAGGCGCCGGGCCTGGACGACGTATCCGGCCCTCAGCACGGTCACCATGCCCGCCCGTACCTGCCGGGAGAGCAGACAGATCATGCGGGCGGCCACCACCGCGACCGGCAGGACGAGCAGGGCCGGCTGCACGAGCAGGTCCGCGGCCTCCACGCCCACCCAGGTCGCGGGCAGCCAGCCGAGCTTCAGCGACAGGCCCGCCACGAGCAGCAGGGCCAGGACGAAGTCCGGTACGGCGTTCAGGGCGAGGGTGATCGTGGTGACGGCCCGGTCCAGGCGGCCGCCTTCGCGCAGGCCCGAGGCGATACCGAGGGCGACGGCGAGGGGGACCACCACGGCGAGCGTCACCGCCGCGAGGACCAGCGTCGTGCCGACCGTCCCGGTCAGGATGTCGAGGACCGGGCCGCCGTTGACCAGAGAGGTGCCCAGATCGCCCGTGAGGACCCCCGACGCCCAGTCGGTGAACCGTTCCAGCGGCGGCCGGTCCAGCTGGAGTTGCTCGCGCAGCGCGGCCACCTGGGCGTCGGTGGCGTCCTCGTTGTTACGGACGTCGGCGGCGTCGCCCGGCAGCAGCGCGGTCAACAGGAAGACCAGCACGGCGAGGAGGGCGAGCTGGACCGCGCCGAGGGCGATCCGCTGCAGGGCGTACCCGCGCATACTCAGGCCAGCCACGCCTTGTCGAAACGGGCCGAGTCCATGGTGTTCGGCGGAGCCGCCGCCATGCCCCGCACCCGCGAGGAGACGCCGTTCAGCCAGTCCGGGTGACCCCAGACGAGCAGGCCGCCCTCGTCGTGGACGGTGCGCTGCAACTGGCCGTAGAGCTTGGTGCGTTCGGCCTCGTCGGTGATGGACTGGGCCTTGGCGAAAGCGGCGTCGAAGTCCTTGCGGCGCCAACCGGAGGCGTTGAAGGCCGACTTCGTGAGCAGCCGGTCGTTGATGTAGGTGGGGATGGCCATCGCACCGGAGCGGTGGCTGCCCATCACGCCCTTGGTCAGCTGGTCCTTGAAGTAGGTCTCCGACGACCCGGTGGTGATCTTGATCCGCAGCCCGGCGTCGGCGGCCTGCTCGGCGAAGAGCGTCGCCGCCTCCACGAAGCCGTTGGCCACCGACGAGGTGTAGATCGAGAGCGTCTTGTTCAGCACACCGGCCTTCTTCAGCAGGGCGCGCGCCTCCGCGACGTCACGCGTCCGCTGCGGGACGTCCTCGGGGTAGTACTGGTAGCCCTTGCCGAACATGTCGTTACCGACCACGCCCTGGCCCGCGAGCACCACCTGGACCAGCTTCTCCCGGTCGGCGAGCAGCTTGAACGCGAGGGTGACGTCGGGGTTGTCGAAGGGCTCCTGGTCGCACTTCATCACGATGGCGTGGGCCGTGCTGCCCTTGGCGGCCAGGATCCGGACCGCCTTGTCGGCCTGGACGGTACGGGCGAAGGTGGGGGTCATCTCGTAGCCGAACTCCGCCTCGCCGGCCCGCAGGGCGTTGCCCCGGGCGTCGGCGTCGGCGGACAGGACGCGCAGCTCGTCGACGTACGCGCCGCCGCCCCAGTGGTCGTCGAAGCGTTCGGCGACGAAGGAGCGGCCGGCCTGGAAGGACTTCAGCAGGAACGCTCCCGTGCCCACGGGCCTGGCCGGGTCGGCGTAACGGGAGCTGACGACGGCCGTGCCCAACGTTCCGAGCAGGGCGGGGAATTCCGCGCTGGGCCGGCTCAACGCCAGCTCCACGACGTTCTTCCCGGCGCTCCGGCTCCTCTTGAGGTCGATGACGGAGAGCAGGCTCTGCGCGAAGTGGGTGGTGGCCTTCGGGTCGAGGATGCGGCCGAAGGTGAACAGCACGTCCTCGGGCGTGAGCGGCTTGCCGTCGTGGAAGAGCGCCTCGCGCAGGGTGAACCGCCACACGGTCGCGTCGGCGTTGGGCTCCCACTTCGTGGCGAGCCGCGGCACGGGCGCCATGTCGGCGTCGAGCTCCACGAGCCGGTCGAAGAGGGCCTTGGTGCGCGCCATGTCGATGGCGAGGGACTCCGCGTGAGGGTCGATCGTCTCCTGCTCCCCGCCGCCGGTGAACAGGGCCCGGAACTGCCCGCCCCGCCGGGGAGCGGCCTTCCCCTCGGGGGAGGTTCCGTTCCCGGTGCCGGTTCCACAACCGGTGAGGGCCAGGGCCCCGGCCGTACCGGCGGCACCGGCCAGGGCGAGGAACTCTCGACGGTTCCGGAATGTCGACATGCTGCTCCCAAAGATCATTTGACGTGGGCGGCGCGCACGGAGATCCCGGGTCGTGAGGCGCGACGGGGCCGTGGCGCCGAAAGCTTTACCTAGATGAAAATGATTGTCAATCCCGACTGCTGCGGGCGGCTCGGGAACTCCTCAGGGGGCCAAGGGCGTTCCCAGGAGGACGCGTGGAACGTGCGCGGTCGAGCGAACGGTGAGCCGAAGGTGGCACGGATGGCGATGTGGGACCGGATCAAGGACCAGGCCAAGGGGCTGCAGCAGCAGGCGCAGGGAGCACGGAACCCCGGTGGTCGGGCGCGGCCGGGCGCAGGGTCGGGCGGGGGATCGAAGGCGCAGCTCGTAGGGGTGCTCAAGTCCCAGCTCTCCTCCCTGAAGGCGGAGCTCAAGAGCGGTGCGTACCGGGACGCCAGCATGGCCATGTGCGCGCTCGTCGCGGCCGCCGACGGGTCGGTCGACCCGGCCGAGCGGCAGCATGTGGAGTCGCTCATCCTGCAGAACGACGTCCTGCGGAACTTCCCGCCCGACCAGCTGCGGCAGCGGTTCAACAAGCACGTCGACCAGTTGACGGTCAACTTCCCGCAGGGCAAGGCCGAGGCCATGCAGGAGATCGCCAAGGCGGCCAAGAAGCCCGTGGAGGCCAAGGCGGTCGTGCAGACCGGCTTCGTCGTCGCCGGCGCGGACGGGTACGTCGCCCCGGCCGAGGAGCAGGTCCTCCGCGAGGCGTGCGCGGCGCTCGGCCTGTCCCCGCAGGAGTTCGGCCTCTAGGGCCTCGAAAACGAAAGACCCTGGAAGCGGCGGGTCGTCTCAGCGGACGTCTTCGCGCGCCGTCGGGCGCGGGTAGACCTTGGACTGCTTCACGCTTCCGTAGGCGAAGCTGGACTCGATCGAGGCGATGCCGGGAATGGCGTGGATGTGGTGGCGCACGAGCGATTCGTACGCCTCCAGGCTCTCGATGACGACCCTGAGCAGATAGTCGCTGCTGCCCGCCATCAGATAGCAGTCCTGGATGTGCTCGATGCGGCCGACGTGCTCCTCGAAGACGTCGACGATGTCGCGGGTGTGGCGCTCCAGGCGGATCCGGACGAAGACCGTGATCGGCAGGCCGAAGGCGACCTGGTCCACCATGGCCGTGTAGCCGCGGATCAGGCCCGCCTCCTCCAGGCGCCGCACCCGCCGAAGGCAGGGGGACGGGGAGAGCCGGACGCGGTCGGCGAGGTCCTGGTTGGAGAGCCGTCCGTCGGCCTGGAGCTCGCGGATGATCTGGAAGTCGACCGCGTCCATCGTCACTCCTGGCGCTTCGTGAACACTTCTTGGCAGATTCTGCCCTCACGCTAGGCCGGGAGGGCAGAACTGGCAATCGGCTGCCTCGCGAGAAGCCCTACCGTTGCTCGAAACAGTGGATTCGAGCGGGAGGCTCCGCGTGAGCGGCATACCGACGGTGGCGACACCGGCCCCGACGGGGGAGGCACCGGCCCCCACGGGGGCGGCACGCCGGACCGGAAGGCTCTCGCCCCAGGCGGTGGGCCTCGGCGCCCTCCTCGTCACCGTGGCGATCTGGGCCGCCTTCGCGCTCAGCGCCCGCGCCCTCGGCGCCTCCACCCTCCTGCCCGCCGACGCGGCCCTGCTGCGCTTCGGCGTGCCGCTGGTCGTCCTGGCTCCCGCCCTGTGGCGGCGCAGGCGGCGCCTGCTCGCGGTGCGGCCCGGGCCCGCCGTCAAGATCGTCTGCGGCGCGGGTGTCCCCTTCTTCCTCGCCGCCATGTACGGCGGCTCGCTGACCTCGGCCGCCTTCGTGGGGGCGATCGTCCCCGGCATGGTCCCGCTCTTCGTCTCCGCCCTCATGGTCGCCGGCGGCAAGAGCGTCCCCCGCTCCACGCAGGCGGCCGGCCTCGCCCTGATCGTCGCCGGAGTCGCGGCGCTGGTCTGGCGGTACACGGCGGCCCTGGACGCGGACGTCCTGCTCGGCGCCGGAACGCTGCTGCTCGCCAGCGGCCTCTGGGCCCTGTACACCGTCGGCCTGCGCGAGGTGGACCTCGACCCCGTCGGCTCCATCGGGCTGCTCTGCCTGCCCTCCTTCGCCGTCGTCGCCCTGCTGGCCCTGACCGGCGTCCTGCCCACCGGCCTCGCTCACGCCGCCCCCGACGACATCGCGCTCTTCCTCGTCGTCCAGGGCCTCGGCGTCGGCCTCTGCGCCGGGCTGCTGTACGCGTTCGCCATCCGCCGCCTCGGCCCGGAGCGCAGCTCGGTCGTCGGCAGCCTCAGCCCGGTCGTCGTCGTGCTGCTCGCCCTACCCCTCCTCGACGAGTCGCCGACCCTGTCCGTGCTCGTCGGCGTCCCCCTCATCACCCTCGGCGTCGCGCTCGCCAACCGGCGCCCCCGAACCAAGGTCTCCGCCCATGCTTGAGCTGCTCGCCGCCCCGCCCGTGGACCCGCTGTGGGACCTGTCGGCCGCGTTCGCGGCCGACCCGCGCCCCGAGCGCCTCGACCTCGTCCTCGGGGTCTACCGCGACCACACCGGCGCCACCCCCGTCATGGCCGCCGTCAAGGAGGCCGAGATACGCCTGGCCGAGCGCGCCGACTCCAAGGAGTACCGCGGCCTCTCCGGCAACACCGCCTTCAACGAGGCGATGCTCTCGATGGTCCTCGGCACCGAGGCCAGGACCGCCCGCGCGACGGCCGTCCAGACCGTGGCGGGCACCGGGGCCCTGCGCCTCCTCGCCGACCTCGTACGCCAGACCCGCCCCGGCACCACGGTGTGGATCAGCGACCCCGCGTACGTCAACCACCGCCCCATCCTGGAGGGCGCCGGGCTCACGGTCCGGACGTACGGGCACGCCGACGGCATGGTGGACGACCTGCGCGGCGCGCGCCGGGGCGACGTGGTCCTGCTCCAGGGCTGCTGCCACAACCCCACCGGCTCCGACCCCGACGCCGCGACCTGGGAGGAGCTGGCCGGGCTCGCCGAGACGGCCGGCTGGGTCCCCTTCGTGGACCTCGCGTACCACGGGCTCGGCGACGGCCTCGACGCCGACCTGTGGGCCACCCGGATGCTGGCCGACCGGCTGCCCGAGGTGCTGATCGCCGTCAGCTGCTCCAAGAACTTCGGCCTCTACAGCGACCGCACCGGCTGCGCCATCGTCCTCGGCCCGTCCCGGCAGACGCTGCGGCACGTGGAGACGGCCCTGCAGAACGCCGCACGCGTCATGTACTCGATGCCGCCCGACCACGGCGCCGCCGTCGTCGCCACCGTCCTTCAGGACGCCGGGCTCCGGGCCACCTGGCAGGCCGAACTCGACGCCATGCGCGGGCGGATCACCGCCAACCGGGCGGACCTCGTCGCACACCTGGGCGCCCTCGGGCGCCCGGACGTGGCGGACTCGCTCCGGCGCCAGAAGGGCATGTTCTCCATGCTGCCTCTGACACCGGAGCAGATGCGCCGGATGCGCGACCGGTCCGGCATCTACGGCACGAACGCGGGCCGCATCAACATCGCCGGAGTCTGCGCGCACCGGATCCCGTTCCTCGCGCAGGGCATAGCCGCCGCCCTGGACTCTCCCGCCACGCCTCCGGGCGCCACCCCACCGACCATGGCCGGGCAGCGGCACGGGTGGTGAGGCCGGCCGTCGGCAGCCTCGGTCCGGCCGCCCCTGTGGAGCCGTACCGCAGGGTGCTGCGCGGAGGGCTCGGCTAGGGTGATCGGGTAGGAAGGCACCCCCCGGGGTTAGGTCGAAGCGTTGGACACTACTCAGTCGCCGAGCGAGACGCCGGAGCGACCGCCGGCGGCCATCGGCTACGCCGGTGTCCTGCGCGAACTGCTCCCGATCGCCCTGTGGCGCGAGGACGAGGACGGCCGCGTCGTCGAGTGGTCCCTGGCCGCCCAGGACCTGCTCGGATACCGCCCCGACGACGTCCTCGGACGGCCCGCGTCACCCATTCTGGTGCCCGACGCCAACCAGGAGCTCGCCGAGCAGCTGACCCGCCGCGTCCAGGCGGGCGAGACCGTCGTCGGCACCCTCCCGGTGCGGCACCGGGACGGTCACGAAGTGACCATGGAGATGTGGATCGTCCCCGAGGTCGACCCCCGCGGGCGGCCGGGAGCCATGCTCATCGCGGTGGAGACCTCCGAGGTCCTGCGCATGCGGGACTCCCTCGCCGCGCTCCAGAGCCTCTTCACCCAGTCACCGATCGGCCTCGCCACCCTCGGCCCCAGCCTGCGGTTCATCCGCGTCAACGACGCGCTGGCGCGGATGAACGGCGTACCGCCCGCCGACCACGTCGGCAGACGGCTCACCGAGGTCGTGCCCGGGGTCAACGCCGTCGCCCTCGAGGCCACCATGCGGCAGGTCCTGGAGAGCGGCGAGGCCGTCGTCGACGTACGCCGCACCGGCCGGACCCCGGCCGACCCCGACCACGACCGCACCTGGTCCTGCTCCTACGCCCCGCTGCTCGACGGATCCGGCCGCCGGCTCGGCCTGATCGCCTCCCTCATCGACATCACCGAGGGCCAGCGGGCGCTCGTCGAGGCCGAACGGGCCAACCGGCGCTTCGCCCTGCTCGCCGAGGCGGGCACCCGCATCGGCACCACCCTCGACCTGCACCAGACCGCCGAGGAGATCGTCCAGGTCCTCGTGCCCCAGCTCGCCGACTCGGCCGACGTCCAGCTGCTCGAATCCGTGCTCGAACCGGACGAGGCGGGCGCCTCCACCTTCGGACTGCTGCGCCGCCTCGCCGCCGTCTTCCCCGACCCGACCGCCCCCACCGCGCTGCTCACCCGCGGACAGACCTTCCAGATCCCGCTGGGAACGCCGTACGAGCAGGTCATCACCGACGCCCGGCCGATGAACCTCTACCACTCCGACCTGCCGGCGCTCTTCCCCGACCCGCGCAGCGCACCCCTGCGCTCCTACTTCGAGGCCAGCATCGGTTCGGCGCGCATCGTCCCGCTCGTCGCCCGCGGCAAGGTCCTCGGCTCCGTCTCCGTGACCCGGCTCAACGAGCGCGAACCCTTCGACGAGCAGGACTTCGTCCTCATCGACGAACTCGTCGCCCGCGCCGCCCTGAACATCGACAACGCCCGCATGTACACCAGCCAGCGCGCGGCCGCCCTCACCCTCCAGCGGAGCCTGACCAACAACGCCCTGCCGAAGGTCGAGGGCCTTGAACTCACCGGGCGCTACCTCCCCGCCAGCGACCACGACGTCGGCGGCGACTGGTTCGACGTCATCGCCCTGCCCGAAGGCAGGACCGGCCTCGTCATCGGCGACGTCATGGGCCACGGCATCCACGCGGCGGCCGTGATGGGCCAGCTCCGTACGGCGGTACGGACCCTCGCCCGGCACGGCGTGCCGCCGGCGGAACTGCTCCGCTCCCTCGACGCCGTCGTCGCCGAACTGGGGGAGGACGAGATGGCGACCTGCGTCTACGCCGTCCACGACCCGGCCGCCGGAAGCGTCGTCCTGTCCCGGGCCGGACACCCGCCGCCCGCCGTGGCCACCGCAGACGGGGCGATCACCTTCCTGGAGGGGCCGCCCGGCACCCCGCTCGGCACCGGCGGGCAGGACTTCGCCACCGAGGAGGTCCTGCTGCCCCCGGGCAGCCTGCTCGTGCTGTACACCGACGGACTCATCGAGGCCAGGGACCGCGACCTCGACGAGGGCATGGACCGGCTCGCCGAGGCCCTGCTCCACCTGGAACGGCCGCTCAGTCAGGTCTGCGACGACATCCTCGACCAGCTCCTGCCCTGCGCGCCGCCGGACGACGTGGCCGTGCTGCTGGCCCGTACGTCGTTGTGACGGCGGGAACGGGCCGGGCGGCTCACCAGGCGAGGTCCTCCAGGGCGTCCAGGTCCGGCTCCGGCAGCGGTGGGACCTCCGAGTCGGCCGTGGTCAGGGGCAGTTCGGCCCAGATGACCTTGCCCCGGTCGGTGTACCGCGTGCCCCACCGCTCGGCGAACTGGGCCACGAGGAAGAGCCCGCGACCGCCCTCGTCGGTCGTCGCCGCGTAGCGCAGGTGCGGAGCGGTACTGCTGCCGTCGGAGATCTCGCAGATCAGCCGGCGGTCGCGCAGCAGCCGGACCCGGATGGGCGGGGCGCCGTACCGGATGGCGTTGGTGATCAGCTCGCTGAGGATGAGCTCGGCCGTGAACGCGATGTCGTCCAGGCCCCAGGCGGCGAGCTGCGCCGCGCCCGCGCCGCGGACCCGGGAGACGTCCGCCGGATCGACGCTCACGTCCCACTCCGCGATCCGCTCGGCCTCCAGCAGGCGGGTGTCGGCGACGAGCAGCGCGATGTCGTCGTCCGGCGCGGGCACGAGCACGGCCGTCAGGACGTCCGCGCAGGCCTGCTCCGGGGTGCGGCCGGTGGTCGCCAGGGCGTCCCGCAGCAGCGCGAGACCGGTGTCGAAGTCCCGGTAGCGGTCTTCCAGGAGACCGTCGGTGAACAGCACCAGACGGGTCCCCTCCGGCAGGTACGTCTCCGTGACCTCGAACGGCATCCCGCCCACCCCCAGCGGCAGCCCGGCGGGCAGCTCGGGGTACTCGACCCGCCCGTCCGGGTGGACGAGCGCGGGCCCGGGGTGCCCGGCCCGGGCCATGGTGCAGCGGCCGTCGGCGGGGTCGTAGATGACGTACAGGCAGGTGGCGCCGGTGATCCGCTCCTGCCCCTCGTCGGCCCCCGCCGCGCCGACCCTGCGCCCCGGCCCGGAGGAACCGGTGCTCTCGGACTCGTCCTCGGCGCCGCCGTCCGCGGCGCCCCGGTCGATGCGGTCGATGCGGTCGATCAGCTCGTCGAGGTGGCCCAGGAGCTCGTCCGGCGGCAGGTCGAGGGTGGAGAAGTTGAGAACCGCCGTCCGCAGCCGGCCCATCGTGGCCGCCGCGTGCAGCCCGTGCCCCACCACGTCACCGACGACCAGCGCCACCCGCGCGCCCGGCAGCGGGATCACGTCGAACCAGTCCCCGCCGACCCCGGCCTTGGCGGGCAGATAGCGGTACGCGACGTCGACCGCCGACAGGTCCGGCAGGATCCGGGGGAGCAGGCTGCGCTGGAGTGTCACCGCCATCTCGTGCTCGCGGGTGAAGCGGCGGGCGTTGTCGATGGAGACCGCGGCGCGCGCCGTGAGCTCCTCGGCGAAGTTCAGATCCTCCTCGTCGAAGGGCTCCTCGGTCTCGGAGCGCCAGAAGTTCGCCATCCCGAGGACGACACCCCGGGCCAGCACCGGAACCGCCACCAGCGAGTGCAGCCCGTACGCGAGGGCCGTCGCGGCCCCCTCGGGGTCCTGGGCCCGCCAGCCGTCGGCCGTGGACAGCTCGGCCACCAGGACCGCGCGACCGCCGTCGAGCGCCTGCGCCATCGGTGTGGTCGGCACGACGCACCGGATCAGGTCGCCGACGGGCTGGAGCGGATTCTCGGAGCTGATGCCCGTCAGCGCCGTCCGCCGCATCTCGGTGAACGACCCCGACGGCTCCTCGCCCCGCAGCACCGGTTCGAGCAACTCCACGGTGACGAAGTCCGCGAAGCGCGGCACGGCCACCTCCGACAGCTCCTCGGCCGTCCGCACCACGTCCAGGGACGTGCCGATGCGCACCCCGGCCTCGTACAGCAGTTGCAGCCGGCCCCTGGCCACCTCGGCGCGGCCGGAGACGGTGGCGAGCTCGGTCGAGTCCCGCAGCGTCATCACGGTGCCGGTGGGGCGGCCGCGGTAGGGCTTCGTGGGGCGCACGTTGACGGCGAGCAGCCGGTCGCCCGCCAGGTGCACCTCGTCGTTGACGACCCGGTCGGAGGAGAGCAGCGCGGCCGTACGGGGATCGAGACCCAGCTCGGTGACGTGCCGCTGCTCGGCTTCGGGCCCCAGGTCCAGCAGCCGCCGGGCCTCGTCGTTGGCGAGGAGCAGCCGCCGGTCCGCGTCGATGATGAGCACCCCCTCGCGCACGGCGTGCAGGACCGCCTCGTGGTGCTCGTTGATCCGGGTCATCTCGACCGGCCCGAGCCCGTGGGTCTGCCGGCGCAGCCGCCGGCTGATCAGCGCCGCGCCGCCCACGGCGAGCAGCAGGGCGCCCGCGGCCGTGCCGAGCAGCAGCGGCAGCTGGCCCTCGACCGCGTTGCCGACGTTCTCGACCTCGATGCCGGTGCTGACCAGTCCGACGACGTCCCCGTCCTCCGTGCGCACCGGGACGACGGCCCGGACCGCGTCCGTCGGCTCGCCGTGGAAGATCTCCGTGAACGACTCGCCCGCCCGGGCGCGCGCGAGGTCTCCGGTGGCGCGCTCGCCGATCAGATCGGGCCGGGGGTCCGTGTAGCGGATGCCGTCGGGGGTCATCACGGCGAGGAAGTCGAGCCCCGCGGCCAGCCGGGCGTTCTCGGCCCGCTGCTGGAGCACGGAGGTCGGGTCGGGCTGGCGCAGGGCGTCCACGATCCCCGGAGCGTGCGCGAAGGCCTCCGCGGCGGCGAGCGAGCGGTTGCGGGCGTCGGTCTCCGTGTCGTACCGGGCCTGGAAGATCAGGGCGAGCGTGCCCACGGCGACCAGCACCACGACGATGACCGCCTGCAGGGCGAACACCTGCCCCGCGACGCTGCGCAGTCCCAACCCCTTGGGCCGACGGCCCAGCCGTCCGCTCATGGGGTGCTTCTTCTTCTCGGAGATTCGGCTGTCGTCAGGGATGGTCCAGTCACCCGTCCACTTCCTCGGTTCCTCGGCCCGCCGGCGGCCATGGAGATCCGCTCCTTCCATGCTCCTACCCCGGAGGCCGGATATCGAGGCGAAGTGGTCCAGGAGCGGTCCGGACGTGTCCCCGGGCGGGCGCCCGGCGTGTCCCGGGGGAGTGCCGTGGGACGCCCGGACCGGGGCGCGCCCGGAAAGGTCCATGTCGTTTTCTCGCCAGCGGACGCCCCCGCCGGTCCCGGATCATGGAGCCATGTACACCGACACCGAGCGCTGCGTACGAGCCGTCCGGTCGAAGGACGCCCGCTTCGACGGCGTGTTCTTCACCGCCGTGCTCACGACCCGGATCTACTGCCGCCCCAGCTGCCCGGTCGTCCCGCCCAAGGCCGAGAACATGGTGTTCCACCCCAGCGCGGCATCCTGTCAGCGCGCCGGGTTCCGGGCGTGCAAGCGCTGCCGCCCCGACACGAGCCCCGGCTCCCCCGAGTGGAACGTCCGCGCCGACGCCGTCGCCCGCGCCATGCGGCTGATCCAGGACGGGATCGTGGACCGCGAGGGAGTGCCCGGCCTCGCCGCCCGGCTGGGCTACTCCACCCGCCAGATCGAACGCCAGCTTCTCGCCGAACTCGGCGCCGGACCGCTCGCCCTGGCCCGCGCCCAGCGCGCCCAGACCGCACGGCTGCTGATCGAGACGACACCGATGCCGATGGCCGAGATCGCCTTCGCCGCCGGTTTCTCCTCGATCCGTACCTTCAACGACACCGTCCGCGAGGTCTTCGCGCTCGCCCCCGGCGAGCTGCGCACCCGCGCGTCCCGGTCCTCGGCCGCGCGCTCGGTCACCGCCGCCGACGCGCCGAGCACCCCGGGCGTGATCGCGCTGAGGCTGCCGTACCGCGCCCCGCTCAACCCCTCCAACCTCTTCGGCCATCTCGCCGCCACCGCCGTCCCGGGCGTGGAGGAGTGGCTCCCCCACGGCCTTGACGGCGTGGGCGGAACCACCACCGGCGCCTACCGGCGGACCCTGACCCTGCCGCACGGCCACGGCATCGTCGCCCTCTCCCCGCGGCCCGACCACATCGCGTGCCGGCTCTCCCTCACCGACCCCCGCGACCTGACCCACGCCATCAGCCGCTGCCGCTGGATGCTCGACCTCGACGCCGACCCCGTCGCCGTCGACGAACAGCTGAGCACGGACCCCCTGCTCGCCCCGCTGGTGGAGCGGGCGCCCGGACGGCGCGTGCCGCGGACGGTCGACGCGGCCGAGTTCGCGGTACGGGCCGTGCTCGGCCAGCAGGTCTCCACGGCGGCCGCCCGCACCCACGCCGCCCGGCTCGTCGCCGCGCACGGCGTCCCCGTCGAGGACCCCGAGGGCGGCCTCACCCACCTCTTCCCGACCGCCGAGGCTCTCGCCGGGCTCGACCCCGAGGCCCTCGCCCTGCCCCGCAGCCGCCGCACGACCCTCCTCACCCTCGTCGGGGCCCTCGCCGACGGCTCGCTGAGTCTCGGCCCGGCCACCGACTGGGACGAGGCGCGCGCCCGGCTCCTCGCCCTGCCCGGCTTCGGCCCCTGGACCACCGAGGTCATCGCGATGCGGGCGCTCGGCGACCCCGACGCCTTCCTCCCCGGCGACCTCGGCGTCCGTCGCGCCGCCGCCGGCCTCGGCCTGCCGTCCACGCCCGCCGCGCTCACCGCCCGCGCCGCGCGGTGGCGGCCCTGGCGCGCGTACGCCGTCCAGTACCTCTGGGCCACCGACAGCCACCCGATCAACCACCTCCCCGCGTAAGGAAGCCGTCCCGCCATGACCGACGTCCGGCACACCGTCGTCGACAGCCCCTACGACCCGCTGACCCTCGTCGCCGTCGACGGCGTCCTCAGCCGCATCCACATGACCGACCAGCGCCACCGCCCCGCCGAGGAAACCTTCGGCGCACCGGACCCGCGCCCGTTCGGCGAGACGGTCCGCCAGCTCGACGCGTACTTCGCCGGTGAACTCACCGCGTTCGAGCTGCCGTTGAACCTCATCGGTACCCCGTTCCAGCTCCGCGTCTGGGAGCGGCTGCGCCACATCCCGTACGGACAGACGCGCACCTACGGCGAGTTGGCCGAGGAGCTCGGCAACCCCGGGGCCTCGCGCGCCGTCGGCCTCGCCAACGGCAAGAACCCGGTCAGCATCGTCGTCCCGTGCCACCGCGTCGTCGGCGCGAGCGGCTCCCTGACCGGCTACGGCGGCGGCCTCGACCGCAAACGGCGTCTGCTGGCCTTCGAGTCGGGCGCGGCGCCGGACGCGCTGTTCTAGCTGGTGAGACCGGCCTGGAGCCGTTCCAGGAGCGCCGGGAGGGCGGTGCCGATCGGCTCGCGGACGATCTCGTCGGCGAGTTCGTCGTACGGCGTGGGCTGGGCGTTCACGATGATCAGGCGGGCCCCGTGCTCGGCGGCGATCCCCGCTAGCGAGGCGGCCGGCTGCACCTGCAGGCTCGTCCCGACCGCGATGAAGACCTCGGCGGCCTTGGCGATCGACATGGCCTCGCCCAGCACCATCGGATCGAGCCGCTGCCCGAACATGACGGTCGCCGACTTCAGGATCCCGCCGCACGCCTCGCACGTCGGATCGTCCTCACCGGCCCGTACCCGGTCGAGCGCCGCCTCCATCGAGGAGCGGGCGTGACAGGCCGTGCACACCACCCTCCGCGCGGAGCCGTGGAGTTCGAGCACCTTGCGCTCCGGGAGACCGGCGATCTGGTGCAGGCCGTCGACGTTCTGAGTGATCACCCGCACCGCGTTCCCGGTCCGCTCGAACCCGGCGATGGCGCGGTGCGCGGCGTTCGGCTCCGCCCGCAGCACCGGGCCGTCGAGCCGCGTCCGCCACGCGCGCCGCCGGATGTCGGCATCGGCCATGTAGTGCTCGTACGTGGCGAGCTTCTCGGCCTGCGGGTCACGCGTCCACACCCCGTCGGGGCCCCGGTAGTCGGGGATGCCGGAGTCCGTGGAGATACCGGCTCCGCTGAGAATCGCGACCATGGTCATGGGCCGAGCGTAGGCCGGTCCGCGCGCCCGCGGCGAACGCATTTTCGGGTCGGGGCGTGCGCGAGCGGCGACCGCGCATGCGATGCGGTCCGGGCCTTCTTACGATGAAGACGTACGTCTCCCTGTTCTGTCTGGGCTCGACCGGGGCGAGGGACCATGGCCGCAGAAGACGCCGCCGCCGAAGATGTCGGCCCCGCCGGGCGACCCGCGGGGCTGAAGGCGAACGCCATCGGCTTCGTCGACGCCCTCGTCATCGGGCTCAACTCGACCTCCCCCGCCTACTCCCTCGCGGCCGTGATCGGCCCCGTCGTCGCGCTGGCCGGGATCTACGCGCCCGGCGTGATGTTCGCGTCCTTCGTGCCGATGCTGCTCATCGCGTCGGCGTTCTACTACCTGAACAAGGTCGACCAAGACTGCGGCACGACCTTCTCCTGGGTCACCCGCGCCATGGGCCCCTGGGCCGGCTGGCTCGGCGGCTGGGCCATCGCGATGACCGGAGTCCTGGTCGTCGGCTCCCTCGCCGACGTGGCCGTGAGCTTCGCGCTGCTCGCCGTCGGCCTCGACGGCTGGGTGGAGAACACCTTCGTACGCCAGCTGCTCACCGTGCTGCTCATCCTCGCGATGACGGCCATCTGCGTCATCGGCACCGAGCTGTCCGCCAAGGTGCAGAACGTCCTCATCCTGGCGCAGGTCGCCTGCCTGCTGATCTTCGTGGGCGTCGCGCTCCACAGCGTCTACGCCGGCACGAGCGCGTACGATTCGGCCGAGCCCTCCCTCAGCTGGCTCAACCCCTTCGGCGCCGGTGGCGCCGCGCTGACCGGCGGGCTGCTCCTGGGCGTCTTCATCTACTGGGGCTGGGAGTCGGCCGTCAACCTCACCGAGGAGGTCAGGGACTCCGCGACCGCCCCCGGCAAGGCCGGGATCTGGTCGACGGTCATCCTGCTCGTGACGTACGTGTCCGTCGGCTTCGCGGTCGTGGCCTACGCCGGGCCCGCGTTCCTGGCGGAGAACGCCGAGGAGGAGGAGTTCATCTTCGCCCTGCTCGCCGGGGACGTCCTCGGCGGCTGGGACTGGATCCTGCTGCTCGCCGTCGCCACCTCGGCGATCGCCTCCACGCAGACCACCATCATCCCCGCCTCGCGCACCGCGCTGTCCATGGCGCGCCGCCGCGCGCTGCCCGCGCACTACGGGCACATCAGTCCGCGCTTCCGTACCCCTGACGTCAGTACGTGGTGGGTCGCCGGCATCGCCATCGGCTGGTACCTCGTGGTCAACCAGATCAGCAGCAACGCCCTCTTCGACTCGCTCACCGCGCTCTCGCTGCTGATCGCCTTCTACTACGCGCTCACGGGCATCGCCTGCGCGGTGTACTACCGCCGCCACCTCCTGGAGAGCGTCCACAACTTCCTGCTGATCGGCCTCGGCCCGCTGGTCGGCGCGGGACTGCTGACGTGGCTTCTCGTCAGGTCGGTCGCCGACATGTCCGACCCCGAGAACTCCTACAGCGGCATCTCGTGGTTCGGCCTCGGCCCGCCGCTCGTCATCGGCATCGGCATCGCCCTCACCGGCGTGATCGTCATGCTCGTGTGGCGTCTGCGGTCCCCGGTGTACTGGCGTGAGCGCCCGAGCGTGGTCGACCCCCGGCTGATCCACGGCCCCCCGCCGCCCGGAACGGAGCCCTGAGATGTCGGTCGTCCTGGGCTACGACGAATCCCCGGGCGCCGCCCGCGCGTTGCGGATCGCGGTCGAGGTGGCCGCCGCCTTCGACGAGACGCTCGTGCTGGTCTACGGGGCGGCGGCCCCCGGACCCACCGGCGAGGAGTACGCGTCCCACGTCGAGGCCATTCGTGAGGCCGGACGGCAGGGTCTCGAGCACGCGGTCACCGAGGCCGACCGGGCGGGCGTGCCGACCGTCGTCGAGGTGATCGACGAGAAGCCGGCACAGGCCCTGATCGACGCGGCGGAGCGCCACGCCGCCCGCGTCATCGTGGTCGGCAGCTGGGGCGAGAGCCCGATGCGGGGCGCGCTCCTTGGCTCGACGCCCCACAAGCTGCTGCACATGTCGCGCGTCCCCGTGCTGTGCGTACCGCCCGAGGAATGAGGATCGGCGCTCAGCGGACCGGGAGGCCGTTCTCCAGCTCCACCGGGCCCGCGCCCCGCGCGAGGACGTCGAGGGCCGCGACCACCCGCAGGCCCAGCGAGCCCACGAGATGGTCGGTCACCTCGGCGGGGTCGATGAGCTTCCAGGAGAGCAGCTCCTCCTCCTGGAGCCGGATCGCGGCGAACCGCTCGTCCGCCAGCACCCCGCCGTCGTAGATGTACGCCACGATCGGCGGCCGCCCGGTGCCGTGCGACCAGTCGACCGCGAGCAGCGTCCCCAGCTCCACGTCCAGGCCGATCTCCTCGGCCGTCTCGCGGCGCGCCGCCTGACGGGGCGTCTCACCCGCGTCGGACTCGATCGTGCCGCCGGGCAGCGTCCAGCCCTCCCGGTAGTTCGGCTCGACGATCAGGACGCGGCCCGCGGCGTCCCGGAAGAGCGCGGCGGCACCGGCGAGCACCTTGGGCAGGCCGGCGATGTACGCGGTGTAGTCGGTGGTCGTCATGCGGTCAGCGTAGCCAGTCGCAGAGTCCGCTCGGCCAGCTCGCCGATCCGCACCTGGTCGAAGCCGAACACCGCGCTGCGCACCTGGTCCCGCAGCGGCTCCGACCACTGCGGCGGGATCGCGGCCGCCCCGCACATCACCCCGGCCACCGAGCCGGCCGTCGCCCCGTTGGAGTCGGTGTCCAGGCCGCCCCGGACGGTCAGGGCGATGGTGGCGGTGAAGTCACCGCCGCCGTAGAGCAGTCCGGCCGTGAGGACCGCCGCGTTGGGGACGGTGTGGATCCAGCCCAGGCCGGCCGTCCGTTCCGCGAGTTCGGCAAGGGCGTCGGACCACTCCACCCCCGACTCGTGCAGCGCGATCGTGTGCCGGACGGTCCGTGCCAGCCGGCTGCCGGCGGGGACGCGCTCAAGCGCCGTCTCCAGCGCGGTGCGGACGTCCGGCGCGGTGAACGCGGCGGCGATCAGGGCGGCCGCCCACATCGCGCCGTACACCCCGTTGCCCGTGTGGGAGAGGACCGCGTCGCGGCGGGCGAGCGAGGCGGCGCGACGGGGGTCGCCCGGGGAGGTCCAGCCGTAGACGTCGGCCCGGATCAGCGCGCCGATCCACTCCTGGTGCGGGTTGTCGTACGTCGCGGTGAGCGGCGGCTTCAGCCCGTTGGCGAGGTTGCGGTAGGCGGTCCGTTCGGCGGTGAAGGTCTGGAGGTACGGCAGCCGCAGCAGCCAGACCTCGCCCACCTGCTCGGTCGTGAAGGCGAATCCCCGGGTCTCCAGGAGGTGCAGGCCGAGGATCGAGTAGTCGACGTCGTCGTCCCGGCAGCTCCCCTGGATCCGGCCGCGCACGCACTGCGGCCACTCGGGCCGCAGTTCGAACCCCTGCGCCTGGGCGTCGGGCGGCGGCGGGGGCAGGTAGTCGGTGAGCGGGAGCGCGTCCGTCGCGCGCAGATACCGGTCGATGAGTGCGGGTGTCCACAGGTCGCCGCGCTCGACGGGCTTGCCGAGCATGTTCCCGGCGATCCGTCCGGTCCAGCCGCCGAGGATGCGGTCACCGAGTTCGCCGTGCCTGATCGCCATACGTCCGGTCTACCGGCCCGCATCCCCAGGGGCCGCCCGAACACGCCGGGGAACCGGTGGCCGCGCCCGCGTCGGCGCCCGCGTGAGGCCGGGACCGCGGGGCGGCGGCCGTGGGTCAGCTGCCGCCGCCCGGCTGCTCCTCGTCCGGGTCGCTGCGGGACTTCGCCACGCGCCGCAGGCGGTGATGGCGGGAGGCGCCCTGCTCCGTCATCGCCTCGCCGACCATCGCCCGCACCGCGTCCCGTACGCCGTGCAGCGCGTGGTGCCGGGCGGGGCCCGCCCCGGGGTCCTCGCGCAGCTCTTTCAGCAGGGCCCAGCACAGCCCCAGCATCACGATCACGAACGGCAGAGCCACCAGGATCGTCGCCGTCTGCAGCGAGTTCAGCCCGCCGGCCACCAGCAGCACCGCGGCGACCGCCGCCATGAGGATGCCCCAGGTCACCACCAGCCACGTCGGCGGGTGCAGCGACCCCCGGCTCGTCAGCGAGCCCATCACCAGCGACGCCGAGTCGGCGCTGGTGACGAAGTACGTCATCACCAGAATCATCGCGATCACCGACGTCACCGTGCCGATCGGCAGCGCGTCCAGCATCGCGAAGAGCGAGGCCTCCGCACCGTCCTTCACCGCGCCCGCCAGATCGGCGGCGCCGGTCGACTCCAGCCGGATGGCCGTACCGCCCATCACGCAGAACCAGACGACCGTCGCCCCGCTCGGCACGAGCAGCACCCCGACGAGGAACTCCCGGATCGTGCGGCCCCGCGAGATCCGGGCGATGAACGTGCCGACGAACGGTGCCCAGGACAGCCACCACGCCCAGTAGAAGATCGTCCACGCGCCCAGCCAGGCGGAGTCGCTGAACGCGCCCGTACGGCTCGCCATCGGCAGCAGCTGGTGCAGGTAGCCGCCCACGGAGGCGGGGATCGTGTCCAGGATGTAGACCGTCGGTCCGAGGAGGAAGACGAAGAGCATCAGGCACGCGGCGAGCACGATGTTGACCGTCGACAGCCACTTCACGCCCTTGTGCAGCCCCGAGAACGCCGACAGGACGAACGCGGCGGAGAGGGAGGCGATGATGATCAGCTGGGTCGCGGTGGAGTCCTCGACGTCCATCGTCAGGTTCAGGCCCTTGGAGACCTGGAGCGCGCCGACGCCGAGGCTGGTCGCCGTGCCGAAGACCGTGGCGAAGACGGCCAGCAGGTCGATCGCCCGGCCCTGCCATCCCGCGGCCCGCCGGGCCCCGATCAGCGGGACGAACGCGGAGCTCAGCCGGCTGCCACGGCCCTTGCGGAAGCCCGCGTAGGCCAGGGAGAGGCCGGCGATGCCGTAGATGGCCCACGGGGTGAGCGTCCAGTGGAAGAACGAGTACTCCATGGCCGTACGGGCGGCCCCGCCGGTGCCGGGCAGGGTGCCGCTGGCCGGGGGCGGCGCGAGGTAGTGCTGGAGCGGCTCGGCGACGCCGTAGAACATCAGGCCGATCCCCATGCCCGCGCTGAACATCATCGCGATCCAGGCGAGATTGGTGAACTCGGGCTCCGCGTCGTCGGGGCCGAGCCGGATCCGTCCGTAGCGGCTGAAGGCGATCACCACGCAGAGCACGAGGAACGTATCGGCGGCGATCACGAACAGCCAGGCGAAGTTGTCCAGGACCCAGCCGAGGGCGGAGGAGGAGGCGCTGTCGAAGGAGTCCTTGCCGAGGGCCGCCCACGCGACCATCGCGACGACCGCCGCCCCGCCGATGCCCACGACCGTGACGTCGGGGGACTTCTGATCGATCGGATCCGATTCCGTGCTCATATGGACCCACTATGGTGCGGAATTTCGCCTTATCAGGGGGTGGCACGCCGTCTGGGGGTGCGGATAGGGTCGGCCTCGGCGCGACTGCACGTTCGAAAGCAAGGGATGCAAGGTGACGGACGGAGCAGTAACTGAGGTCGCACGCGTACTCGTCGCGGCCGACAAGTTCAAGGGCTCGCTCACGGCCGTACAGGTCGCGGAGCGGGTCACAGCAGGTCTGCGACGGGTCGTCCCGGAGCTGGAAGTGGAGACCCTGCCGGTTGCGGACGGCGGCGACGGTACGGTCGCGGCCGCGGTGGCGGCCGGTTTCGAACGCCGTGAGGTTCGGGTGACCGGACCTGTCGGCGACTCGGTGACGGCGGCGTTCGCGCTGCGCGGCACGACGGCCGTGGTGGAGATGGCGGAGGCCTCGGGCCTTCAGCTGCTGCCGAAGGGCGTGTTCGCCCCTCTGACGGCGACGACGTACGGCTCGGGCGAGCTGCTGCGGGCGGCGCTGGACGCGGGCGCGACGACGATCGTCTTCGGCGTCGGCGGAAGCGCGACGACGGACGGCGGCGCCGGGATGCTGGCCGCGCTGGGCGCGGTCTTCCTGGACGCGGAGGGTGACCCCGTGGGCCCGGGCGGAGCGGCGCTGGCGTCCCTCGCGACCGCGGACCTGTCGGGCCTCGACCCGCGCTTCGCCTCGGTGGACCTGATCCTGGCGAGCGACGTGGACAACCCGCTGACCGGCCCGAAGGGCGCGCCGGCGGTCTACGGCCCGCAGAAGGGCGCGACCCCGGAGGACGTCCAGACGCTGGACGCGGCGCTGGCGCACTTCGTCACGGTCCTGGAGAAGGCCATCGGTCCCAAGGCCGCGGAGTGCGCGGTCGCGCCGGGCGCGGGCGGCGCGGGCGGCATCGGGTACGGGGCGCTCGTCGGCCTGGACGCGAGCTTCCGCCCCGGCATCGAGCTGATGCTCGACGTCCTCGGCTTCGCCCCGGCCCTCGACCGGGCCACGCTCGTCATCACCGGCGAGGGCTCGCTCGACGAGCAGACCCTGCACGGCAAGGCCCCGGCAGGCGTCGCGGCGGCGGCGCGGGCGGCGGGCAAGGAGGTCGTCGCGGTCTGCGGCCGCCTGGCCCTGTCGGAGGAGGCCCTCACGGCGGCCGGCATCCGCCGCGCCTACCCCCTCTCGGCCCTCGAACCCGACCCCGCCAAGTCCATGCCCAACGCGGGCCCCCTCCTGGAGGAGGTCGCGTCGACGATCGCCCGGGACCACCTGGCGTAGCGGGCGGGATCCTCGCGGGCGGGTCGGACGGCCCGCGAGGGCGCCGTTCGAGGAGCAGTCCCCGGCAGGGTTTCGGGAAGGGGTGGGGCGGGGGAGTTCGTTCAGAGCCGCGCCCGCCCCGGCCCCGCGCCCGGCCCCCGCCCCACGCCGGCCCCCGGCCCCCGGCCCGCCCCCTCACCCCGTCGTCGCCCCCGTCAGGCGGAACGCGTCCAGGGCCAGGGTCATCTCCGTCAGGTCCCTCGGGCGGGACAAGGACCTCGACGTCAGCTGCTCCAAGCGGCGCAGGCGGTTGAAGACCGTGTTCCGGTGACAGTACAGACGGGACGCCGCCCGCCCCGCCGAACCCTCGCAGTCCAGCCACACGTCCAACGTCTCCAGCAGGATCGCCCGATCCGCCGGATCCAGTTCCAGCAACGCCCCCAGCACATCCGCCACCAGCAGCCCCGCCAGCTCCGGCTGCCCCACGACCAGCGCGCCCGCCATCCGCCGGTCCAGCCGCACGATCGAACGCGAGTCCGGCGGACTCGTCCGCAACGCCAGCTCCGCGAGCCGCCGCGCCCGGCCCAGCTCCGCGAGCCCCGTCACCACCGGGCTGATCCCGCCCGGCCCCGGGCACCGCCCCTCAAGAAGCTCCGACAGCGCGTCCAGACCCGTGCCCTCCGCCAGCGACACCACCCCGATCTCGCAGTCCGCGCCCATCCGCCACAGGAACCGCACCCCCGCCCCCTGCACCCGCCGGTGGAACGGCTCCGGCACCTCCCGGCGGTCGTGCCGCAGCACCACCACCGCGTACCGCCCGTGCTCCGGCAGGTCCAGGCCCGCCGCCGCCCGTGACGTGACCTCCGGCGACCGCTGCCCCTGGAGCAGCGCGTCCAGGAGCGCCTGGAGCTGCTCGTCGGTACGCCGTCGCAGCTCCAGCTCCGTCGCCCGGTACGCCTCCGTCGCCGTGTCCGCCTGCGCGTTCACCGCCGACCAGATGATCGTCGCCGACTGCGTCAGCGCGGCGAGCCGCGGCGGGAACGCCGACGCGTCCTCGATCAGCGCGTCCCACACCAGCTGCCCGGCCTGCCGGTACGCGTGCACGAGCAGCTCCAGCGGCATGCCCTGCTCGGCCCGCCGCCGCCCCACCTCGTCCGCGTGCTGCAGATCCCGCCGGGGCGAGTCACGCGGCGCCGAGATCATCTCGATCCCGATCCGCATCGCCTCGTGCGCCTCCCGCCAGTGCTGGTCGTAGGGCACGATCCGGCCGTACGCCGGCTCGTACTCGTGCAGCTCCCTCAGATGCTCGTCCACCAGCTCCGGCAGTCGCTCCAGAAGCGCCGTGCACGCCTGCGCCAGCAGCTTCCAGTCATCGCCGGTCCGCGGTCTGCGCCGTCCCATGCCCGGAGGATGCCACCCCGGGCCCCTTCCCGACAGGCCCCTGACACGCGGTGTTGTGCGCGTGCACAAGCCACCGCCGCGCCCGCTGGTCACCGGCAGCGTTTCGGCCGCCGCACGTGGACGGACGGGCACCGCGGTGCTGGGGTGAGCGCCACTGAACGGGCCACGGAAGGGGAGCCATGGGAGGGACCGCACTCGCCCTCGAGGTAGCGGACCTGTCGGCGGGATACGGACCGGTACGCGCGCTGAGGCAGGTGTCGCTCACCGTGCCGGAAGGCGGAGTCGTCACCGTCCTCGGCGGCAACGGAGCGGGCAAGTCCACGCTGCTGCGCGCCGTCTCGCGCACACTGTCGTTCCACGGCGGAGCCGTCACCTCCGGCACGGTGACCTTCGGCGGGCGCCCGATCGGCGGGCTCGCCCCCGACCGGGTCGTCGCCGCCGGGGTCTCCCAGGTGCCGGAGGGACGGCAGGTCTTCGCACGGATGACCGTCGAGGACAACCTGCGCGCCGGGGCGCTCGGCGCGAGCGGCGACCGAGCGGAGAAGGCGGCGGCCCTGAAACGGGTCCACGAACTCTTCCCCGTCCTCGCCGAACGATCCCACCAGCGCGCCGGACTCCTCTCCGGCGGCGAGCAGCAGATGCTCGCCGTCGGCCGCGCCCTGATGGCCTCACCGAAGCTGCTGCTCCTGGACGAGCCCTCGCTGGGCCTCGCCCCGCTGATGGCCGCCCGGATCGCCGACACGATCCGTGAGATCAACGCCCAGGGGACCGCCGTGCTCCTCGTCGAACAGAACGCGGCGCTCGCGCTGCGGCTCGCCACCCGGGCGTACGTCCTGGAGGTCGGCGAGGTCACCCTCTCCGGCCCGGCCGCCGAGCTCGCCGCCTCCGACGAGGTCCGCCGCCGCTACCTGGGCGTCGTGGACGAGGACGCCGCCGCCGACGCGGCGATCGCCACCACCGCCCACCCGGTCCTGCCCCGCTGGGAGGAGACCCGATGAGCGAGCAGCTCCGCGTGCCCGCCCTGGAAGTACGTGACGTCACCGTCCGCTTCGCCGGGCTCACCGCCCTCGACGCCGTCTCCTTCACCGTCCGCCCCGGCACCGTCCACGCCGTCATCGGACCCAACGGCGCCGGCAAGTCCACCTGCTTCAACGTGCTCTCGGGCGTCTACAGAGCCACCTCCGGCAGTGTCCGCTTCGGCGAGCACGACCTCACCACCCTGCCCCCGCACAAGATCGCCGAGCTCGGTGTCGCCCGCATCTTCCAGAACCTCGCGCTGCCGCCCCGCGCCACCGTCGAGGACAGCCTGATGCTCGGCCGCCACCGGCTCACCCGCACCGGCTTCCTCGCCGCCGGGCTCCGGCTGCCGTCCGCCGCCCGCGAGGACGCCCGCCACCGCGCCCGCGTCCGCGAGATCGCCGCCTTCGTCGGCCTGGAGAAGCAGCTCGCGCAGCCCGCGGGTTCGCTCCCGTACGGCCAGCAGAAGCTGGCCGAACTCGCCCGCGCGCTCTGCATGGAGCCCCAGCTGCTTCTCCTCGACGAACCCGTGGCCGGCATGACCGCCGACGAGCGGCGCCGTACCGCCGCCGTCATCGCCGGGGTCCGCGACAGCCTCGGGATCTCCATCGTCCTCGTCGAGCACGACATGGGAGTGGTGATGCGGCTCGCCGACGCCGTCACCGTCCTCGACTTCGGCCGCCGGATCGCCGACGGCGCCCCCGGCGACGTACAGAACGACCCGGCGGTCGTCCGCGCCTATCTCGGAGAGGAGACCGCCGAGTGACCACCTTCGCCGAACTCCTGCTCAACGGCGTCTCGTTGGGCTCGATCTACGCCCTCATCGCCCTCGGCTTCGTGGTGATCTTCCGCGCCACCGAGGTCGTCAACTTCGCCCACGCCTCCCTGCTGCTCGCGGGCGGTTACTTCACCGCGGTCCTCCACGATCGTCTCGGCTTCTGGCCCGCCCTCGCGGTCGGCATCGCGGGGGCGGCGGCCGTCGGCGCGGCCGTCGAGTTCCTCGTCATGCGCCGCTACCGGGGTTCCGACCACAGCGTCCTCGCCATCGTCACCATCGGCGTCGACATCCTGCTCGCCACCGAGCTGACCCGCCGCATCGGCACCGACATCCTCTCGCTCGGCGACCCGTGGGGCGACGCCGTCCTCACCTTCGGCCCGGTCACGATCGCGGAGACCCGGATCGCGGCGTTCCTCGTCGCGGCCCTGCTCATCACGGCGTTCCTGCTGACCTTCCGGTACACCTCCTGGGGCGTCGCCATGCGCGCCGCCGCCGAGAACCAGGAGACCGCCGCCCTCATGGGCATCCGGCTCGGCCGCGTCTCGCTCGGCGCCTGGGCGGTGGCCGGCGGACTCGCCGCCGTCGCCGCGCTCTTCCTCACCGTCTTCCCCACCCCGGGCCTGGAACGCTCCACCTCGTTCGCCGCGATGAAGGCCTTCCCCGCCGCCATCCTCGGCGGCCTCGACTCCACCACCGGCGCCCTCGTCGGCGGCCTCCTGGTCGGCGTCACCGAATCCCTCGCCACCGGCTACCAGGGCGATCTGACCTTCCTCGGCCGGGGCATCGGCGACCTCGCCCCGTACCTGGTGATGGTCGCGGTCCTGCTGATCCGTCCGGCCGGACTCTTCGGTACGAAGGAGCTGGCCCGTGTCTGAGACCCTCGCACCCCGGGCCGCCGCCTCCCTCGCGCGGCCGCGTGTCTACGGCTGGGCCGTCGCCGGCCTCGTCCTCGCCGCCTTCCCCTTCTACCTGGACCGCTTCTGGCTCCAGGCCGGCCTCTTCGCGATGGCCGCCGCGATCGGCGCCATCGGCATCAACCTGCTGACCGGCGCCACCGGCCAGCTCTCCATGGGCCACGCCTTCTTCCTCGCCGTCGGCGCCTACGGCTACTGCGCGTTCGCCGGGGACGGGACCGACGGCCTCACCGGACTCGGACTGCCCGGCTGGCTCGCGGCCGTCCTCGCCGTGGTCCTCGCGGGCCTCGCGGGCGGGTTGTTCAGCCCCATCGCGGGCCGGCTGCGCGGCGCGTACCTCGGTATCGCCACCCTCGCGCTGATCTTCATCGGCCAGCACGTCCTGTTCAACGCGCACGACCTCACCGGCGGCTTCAACGGCCGCGCGGTGCCCCCGCTCAGCCTCTTCGGGATCACCTTCGACGACAGCGAACTCCTCGTCGCCCAGGTGCCGTTCGGCTCCGCCGAGAAGCTCTGGTACCTCGGGCTCGTCCTCCTGCTCGCGGGCGCCCTGTTCGCCCGCGGGGTCCTGCGCGGCCGCCCCGGCCGCGCCATGAACGCCATCCGGGACCACCGGATCGCCGCGGGCGTCATGGGCATCCCCGTGGCCCGCTACCGCGCCTCCGTCTTCGTCCTGTCGTCCATGTACGCGGGTCTGGCGGGCGTGCTCCTCGCGCTGGTCTTCCAGCGGACCGTGCCGGAGTACTTCGGCATGCTGCTCTCCCTCGAGTACCTGGCCATGATCGTCATCGGCGGTCTCGGCTCGGTCGCCGGCGCGGTGATCGGAGGCGTCTTCGTCTCCCTCCTGCCGCAGCTCCTCAACCGGTACAGCGACGCGCTCCCTCTGGTCTCCGCCCCCGGGACCGGTGGGATCGCGCCGGGGGAGGCCGCGCGCTACCTCTACGGCGCCGCCGTCGTCGCGGTGGTGCTCTTCCTGCCCGGAGGCCTGGTCCGCCTGGCCGCCCGCAGACCCAAGCGAACGACCCAACCCTCGCACTCCTCTGGGGAGGAACGATGACCCACCGACGACCGACGTCCAGAACCCTGGCCTTCACGCTCGCCACCCTCGTCGCCCTGACCGCCGCCGGCTGCAGCTCCAAGGCCAAGAGCGGCGACGACAAGGGCACCGGCGCGGGCGGGGTGAAGGCCGGCAAGGGCGTCACCGACACGACCATCACGCTCGGCGCGCTCACCGACATGACCGGTGTGTACGCCACCCTCGGCAAGAGCGTCACCCAGGCGCAGCAGCTGTACATCAAGCAGGTCAACGCGGCCGGCGGGATCTGCGGCCGCCAGCTGGAACTGACGGTCCGCGACCACGGCTACGACCCGCAGAAGGCACTCTCCGCGTACACCGAGCTGGAGCCGAAGGTCGTCGGCTACACCCAGTTCATCGGCTCCCCGTTCGTCGCCGCCGTCAAGCAGCGCGTCGACGGCCAGGACAAGGGGCTCGTGCTGCCCCAGGCCTGGTCCGCCTCGCTGCTCGGCTCCCCGTACATCCGCGTCCTGGGCTCCACGTACGACGTCGAGACGATCAACGCCGTCGACTTCCTGGTGAAGGAGAAGGGCCTGAAGGCGGGCGACAAGCTCGGCCACGTCTACTTCGAGGGCGACTACGGCGAGAACGCGCTCGCGGGCTCGAAGCACGCGGCCGAGAAGGCGGGCCTGACGGTCGTCGAGCAGAAGATCAAGCCCACCGACAACGACATGTCGGCGCAGGTCGCCGCGCTCAAGCAGGCGGGCGTCAAGGGCATCGTCATCAGCGCGGGCCCGCGCCAGGCCGCCTCCCTGGTCGGCGTCGCGGCCGCGACCAAGCTCCAGGTGCCGGTCGTCGGCAACAACTCGGCCTTCTCCCCTCAGCTCCTGGGCACCCAGGCCGGTCCCGCGCTGGAGAAGATGTACTGGTTCGCCTCGCCGAGCCTGCCGATCGGCGCGGACACGCCCGCGGCGAAGAAGGTCGCCGCCGACTACAAGGCCGCCTACCCGAGCGACAGCCTCGACAACGGCATCGTCGCCGGCTGGACGGCCGCCAGCGTCTTCGGCGAGGCCCTGAAGAAGGCCTGCGCCTCCAAGGACCTCACCCGTGAGGGCGTCGACAAGGCGCTGCTGACCCTGAAGGACGTCGACCTCGGCTTCGGCATGAAGCACGACTTCACCGACCCGAAGGCCCCCTCGTCCCGCGAGTCGGTCATCATCCAGCCCGACAAGACCGTCCCCGGCGGCATGCGCGCGGTCCGTGAGCCCTTCGTCTCCGACGCGGCGAAGGAGTTCACCCCGAAGGTCGGCTGACCCGGCCGCACCCGTACGGATCGCCCCGCCGCGCACCCCCGCGCGGCGGGGCTCCGGCACGTCACCTCCCGGAAACAAGGCAGTGTGAAGCTCGGGCCCATGAACACGCACGCCCCCGTGACCGCCATCGACCGACTCGACCCCGCCCGGATCCGCGCCCATGCGCGGGGCGGCCTCGCCGCCCTCCTCGTGGACGCCGTCGACGGCGGCGCCTCCCTGGGCTTCCTCGCGCCCCTGGACCCGGCCGAGGCCTCCCGCTGGTGGCAGGGCGTCGCCGACGAGGCGGAGCGGGGCGTACGGGACGTCTGGGCGGCCCTCGGCCCCCAGGGCGAGATCCGCGGGGCCGTCACGCTCGTCCGGACCGACAAGCCGAACGGCCGCCACCGCGGCGAGGTCGCCCGGCTGATCGTCCACCACGCCGCCCGCGGCCGTGGCCTGGGCGCCCGTCTGCTCGAGGCGACCGAGGCGCACGCCGCGCGCGAGGGCCTCACGCTCCTGGTCCTGGACACCCAGACCGACAGCCCCGCCGAGGGCCTCTACCGCAAGGCGGGGTGGACACCGGCCGGCACGATCCCGGACTTCGCCGCCGACCCCACGGGCACCCTCCGCCCCACCACGCTCTACTACAAGCGCCTGCCCTGATCCCGGACACGACGAAGGGCCCGGCGCTCGAAAGCACCGGGCCCTTCGTCGTACACGTACATCTCCCGCTTACGGCAGCTGCGCCGCCTCCGCCTGGCGGGCCTCACGGCTCTCGCGGCGGTTGTCCCGGAAGGTGTTCACTCGCCGGGCCGTCGCGAAGAGGGGGATCACGGCGCCCAGCACCACCTGCAGCGCGCAGCCGGTCTGCAGCAGGAGCTGCCCGCCCGGAGCGTCGAACGCCCAGGCCGCCAGCATGCCCATCGCGCCCACGATCCAGCTGAGCATCGCCACCGCGAGGATGCCCCGCGGCTTCGGGTACTCGACCCGGCTCACCATCAGCCAGGCGACACCGATGATCGCGAGGAGCGTCGGGATGAACGGCAGCTCAAGGAGCACGATCGAGACGACCGTCAGCGCGCCGAAGGGGCTCGGCATGCCCTGGAACATCCCGTCCTTCATCGTCACGCACGAGAATCTCGCCAGCCGCAGCACCACCGCGAGCAGCACCACGATCGCGGCCACCGCCGAGACCTTCTGCTGCGCGTCATCCGCGACCATGCCGTACACGAGTACGAAGTAGGCCGGGGCCAGACCGAAGCTGATCAGGTCCGACAGGTTGTCGAGCTCGGCGCCCATCGGCGACGAGCGCAGCTTGCGCGCCACGATGCCGTCGAACAGGTCGAAGATCGCCGCGGCCAGCATCAGGATCACGGCGGTGGCGGCGCTGTTGCGCGCCATGCCGGTCTCCGTGCTGCCGGTGAGGTGCGGGATGAGGATGCCGGTGGTGGTGAAGTACACCGCCATGAATCCACACGTCGCGTTACCGAGCGTGAGGGCGTCCGCTATGGACAGCCTCAGCGACAGCGGCATCTCCTCGGCCTCTTCGGCGTCCTCCGCGTCCGCGTCGGCGGCCCAGTCGGCCGCCCGGGTGTCGGGATCAATCACGGTCAATGCGAGTCACCCCCGCGGTCGTGGTCTGACCGACCTCGACGGCGACGTCGACACCTTCCGGAAGGTAGATGTCAACGCGCGACCCGAAACGGATCAGACCGATGCGCTCGCCCTGCTCGACCTTCGTCCCCTGGGGGATGTACGGCACGATGCGCCGGGCGACGGCACCGGCGATCTGCACCATCTCGATGTCACCGAGCTCGGTGTCGAAGTGCCAGACAACGCGCTCGTTGTTCTCGCTCTCCTTGTTGAACGCCGGGACGAACCCGCCGGGGACGTGCTCCACGGACGTCACCGTGCCGGCCAGCGGCGCGCGGTTGACGTGGACGTTCAGCGGGCTCATGAAGATGGCGACCCGGGTGCGTCCGTCCTTCCACGGCATGATGCTCTGCACCACACCGTCGGCGGGGGAGATGACCCGGCCCTGAGCGATCTCGCGCTCGGGGTCGCGGAAGAACCACAGCATGCCCGCCGCCAGAGCGGTGGTGGGCACGGCGATGGCCGCGGCACGCCGAGACTTGCGCGCACGCACGAGGCTCAGCGCCGCGGTGGCGACGGTCGGCAGAAGCCACGGCGATGCTCCGCGTGCGATACGTACGCCGGAGAGGCTGTCGCGAGGTGCAGAGGTTTGGCTGTGGGGCATGGATGACCTTCGTAGCGGATGATGCCGCACTGGCAACGGGGGACGGCGGCTTTCAAACGATGCTATCGGTTGCGGGCCGCAACTGGGTAAGCCAGAAGCCGAGTCGGCGGCCGGAAGACGAACACAGGGTGTGATCTTCTTCGCGGCCGAACCGACTCAAAAGCGACAATCAACCCTGGAATCGGTACTCCTCGAGGAGCCGGCGACCGATGATCATTTTCTGGATCTCGGCGGTACCTTCACCGATGAGCAGCATCGGCGCCTCGCGGTAGAGGCGCTCGATCTCGTACTCCTTCGAGAACCCGTATCCGCCATGGATACGGAAGGCGTCCTCCACGACTTCCTTGCAGTATTCGGAGGCGAGGTACTTCGCCATCCCTGCTTCGAGGTCGTTTCGTTCCCCGGAGTCCTTTTTGCGTGCTGCGTTCACCATCATGGCATGAGCGGCCTCGACCTTGGTAGCCATCTCGGCCAGCTTGAACTGAATCGCCTGGTGCTGGGCGATCGCCTTGCCGAAAGTGTGACGTTGCTGGGCATACGAGACACCCAGTTCGAAGGCACGCTGAGCGACGCCGCAGCCACGCGCCGCGACATTCACGCGGCCGACCTCCACGCCGTCCATCATTTGGTAAAACCCTCGGCCGGTTACCCCGCCGAGGACCCGATTGGCCGGAATGCGCAGTCCGTCCATGATGAGTTCGGTCGTGTCGACGCCCTTGTAACCCATCTTGTCGATCTTCCCCGGGATGGTGAGGCCGGGGCGGACCTCTCCGAAGCCGGGCTCCTTCTCGACGAGGAAGGTCGTCATCGACTTGTGGGGCGCCGTGCCCTCGGGGTGTCCTTCGTCACTTCGGACGAGAACGGCGACCAGCGTTGACGTTCCGCCGTTCGTCAGCCACATCTTCTGGCCGTTGAGGACGTACTCGTCGCCGTCCTGGACGGCCTTCGACGTGATGGCCGACACATCGGAGCCGAGGCCCGGCTCCGACATCGAGAACGCGCCACGCGTCTCGCCGGCCGCCATCCGGGGCAGGAAGTAGTCCTTCTGCTCCTGGGTGCCGTGCTGCTTGAGCATGTACGCCACGATGAAGTGCGTGTTGATGATGCCGGAGACCGACATCCAGCCACGCGCGATCTCCTCCACGCACAGCGCGTAGGTGAGCAGCGACTCACCCAGGCCCCCGTACTCCTCGGGGATCATCAGACCGAAGAGACCGAGCTCCTTCAGCCCGTCCACGATCTGCTGCGGGTACTCGTCACGGTGCTCCAGCTCGGTCGCGACCGGGATGATCTCCTTGTCGACGAACTCCCGGACGGTCTTGAGGATCTCCTGCTGGACGTCCGTGAGCCCGGCGGTCTGGGCGAGTCGGGCCATGGCTACTTCTCCGTCTTCTTGGAGGGCTCGATCAGCGTGGGGCGGCCGGGCTGCTCGCCGCCGCGCTCCTTGATGTACGTCTCGGTGGGCACCATCACCTTGCGGCGGAAGACGCACACGAGGGTGCCGTCCTGCTTGTAGCCCTTGGTCTCCACGTACACGATCCCGCGGTCGTTCTTCGACTTCGACGGGGTCTTGTCGAGGACCGTGGTCTCGCCGTAGATGGTGTCGCCGTGGAAGGTCGGCGCCACATGGCGCAGCGACTCGATCTCCAGGTTGGCGATCGCCTTGCCCGAGACGTCCGGCACGGACATGCCGAGCAGCAGCGAGTAGATGTAGTTGCCGACGACGACGTTCTTGCCGAAGTCCGTCGTGTTCTCGGCGTAGTTCACATCCATGTGCAGCGGATGGTGGTTCATCGTCAGCAGACAGAAGAGGTGGTCGTCGTACTCGGTGACCGTCTTTCCGGGCCAGTGCTTGTAGACGGCTCCGACTTCGAACTCTTCGTAGGTGCGGCCGAACTGCATGGGACTCAGGCCTCCGGGATCTCGAACGAGCTGGTGCGCTTCATGCCGGCGGCGCGGCCCTTGCCGGAGATGACCAGGGCCATCTTGCGGGAGGCCTCGTCGATCATCTCGTCGCCGAGCATGGCCGAGCCCTTCTTCCCGCCGGCCTCGGAGGTGTAGTAGTCGTACGCGTCCAGGATCAGCTCGGCGTGGTCGTAGTCCTCCTGCGACGGCGAGAAGATCTCGTTCGCGGCGGCGACCTGGTCCGGGTGGAGCACCCACTTGCCGTCGAAACCGAGGGCGGCGGCGCGCTGTGCGACCGCCTTGTAGCCCTCCTGGTTGCGGATCTGCAGGTAGGGGCCGTCGATCGCCTGGAGGTTGTTGGCGCGGGCGGCCATCAGGATGCTCATCAGGATGTGGTGGTAGGCGTCCGCCGGGTAGCCGGGCGGCTGCTCGCCGACGACCAGGGACTTCATGTTGATGGAGGCCATGAAGTCGGCCGGGCCGAAGATGATCGTCTCCACGCGCGGCGAGGCCTGCGCGATGGCGTTGACGTTGTTCAGGCCCTGGGCGTTCTCGATCTGCGCCTCGATGCCGATCTTGCCGACCTCGAAGCCCATCGTCTTCTCGATCTGCGTCAGGAGCAGGTCGAGCGCCACGATCTGCTGGGCGTCCTGGACCTTCGGCAGCATGATGCAGTCGAGGTTCTGCCCCGCGCCCTCGACGACGGTGACGACGTCACGGTACGTCCAGTGGGTCGTCCAGTCGTTGACCCGCACGACCCGCGTCTTGCCGGTCCAGTCGCCCTCGTTGAGGAACTTCACGATCGTGTGCCGGGCGTCGGGCTTGGCGAGCGGCGCGCAGGCGTCCTCCAGGTCCAGGAAGACCTGGTCGGCGGGGAGCCCCTGGGCCTTCTCCAGGAAGCGCGGGTTGGAGCCGGGGACCGCCAGGCACGAGCGACGCGGGCGGAGACGGTTCACAGTCATGCGGGGACCTCCAGGGGGTCGAGCTTGTTCGCTTTCCGGATCTCGTCGACGATACGGCCGATGATCTCGGTGATGCCGAAGTCCTTCGGCGTGAAGACGGCGGCCACACCCGCGCGCTTCAGTTCTACGCCGTCGGCGTTCGGGATGATCCCGCCGACGATGACCGGGATGTCCTGCGCGCCCGCCTCCCGGAGGCGGTCCAGGACGTCCGGCACCAGCTCGGCGTGCGAGCCGGAGAGGATCGAGAGGCCGACGCAGTGCACGTCCTCCGCGAGGGCCGCGTCGACGATCTGCTCGGGCGTCAGCCGGATCCCCTGGTAGACCACTTCGAAACCGGCGTCACGCGCGCGTACGGCGATCTGCTCGGCCCCGTTGGAGTGCCCGTCCAGGCCCGGCTTGCCGACCAGGAGCCGCAGCCGGCCGGCGCCCAGCTCTGCGGCCGTCTTCGCCACCTTCTCCCGTACGAGAGCCAGCGGGGTGCCCTCCTCGGCCGTCACCGCGACCGGGGCCGAGGAGACGCCCGTGGGGGCGCGGAACTCGCCGAAGACGTCCCGCAGCGCCCAGGACCACTCGCCGGTCGTGACACCGGCGCGCGCGCACTCCAGGGTGGCGGCGAAGAGGTTCCCCTCGCCGGCCGCCGTCGCCTTGAGCGCCGCCAGCGACTCCTGGGCACGGTTCTCGTCGCGGTTGTCCCGCCACTCGTGGAGCCCCGCGACGACCTTGGCCTCGTTCGCCGGGTCGACCGTCATGATCGCCGTGTCGAGGTCCGCGGTGAGCGGGTTCTCCTCGGTCGTCTCGTAGATGTTGACGCCGACGATCTTCTCGTCACCGGCCTCGATCCGGGCGCGCCGCTCGGCGTGCGAGGAGACCAGCTGCGACTTGAGGTAGCCGGACTCGACGGCGGCCATCGCACCGCCCATCTGCTGGATCCGCTCGATCTCGGCCAGGCACTCCTCGACGAGCGAGTCGACCTTGGCCTCGATGACGTGCGAGCCGGCGAAGATGTCCTCGTACTCCAGCAGGTCCGACTCGTGAGCCAGGACCTGCTGGATACGGAGCGACCACTGCTGGTCCCAGGGGCGGGGCAGCCCGAGCGCCTCGTTCCAGGCGGGCAGCTGGACGGCGCGCGCGCGTGCGTCCTTGGAGAGGGTGACGGCCAGCATCTCCAGGACGATCCGCTGGACGTTGTTCTCCGGCTGCGCCTCGGTCAGACCGAGCGAGTTGACCTGCACCCCGTAACGGAACCGGCGCTGCTTCTCGTTCTCGATGCCGTACCGCTCGCGGGTGATCCGGTCCCAGATGCGGCCGAAGGCGCGCATCTTGCACATCTCCTCGATGAAGCGGACGCCCGCGTTCACGAAGAAGGAGATACGGGCGACGACCTCGCCGAAGCGGTCCGCCGGGACCTGGCCGGAGTCCCGGACCGCGTCGAGCACCGCGATCGCGGTGGACATCGCGTACGAGATCTCCTGGACCGGAGTGGCCCCCGCCTCCTGCAGGTGGTAGCTGCAGATGTTGATCGGGTTCCACTTCGGGATGTGGTTCACCGTGTAGGTGATCATGTCCGTCGTGAGGCGGAGCGAAGGGCCGGGCGGGAAGACGTGCGTCCCGCGCGACAGGTACTCCTTCACGATGTCGTTCTGGGTGGTGCCCTGGAGCCTGGTGACGTCCGCGCCCTGCTCCTCGGCGACCACCTGGTAGAGCGCCAGGAGCCACATCGCCGTGGCGTTGATGGTCATCGAGGTGTTCATCTGCTCCAGGGGGATGTCCTGGAACAGACGGCGCATGTCACCGAGGTGCGAGACCGGGACCCCGACCCGGCCGACCTCGCCGCGGGCGAGGATGTGGTCGGGGTCGTAGCCGGTCTGCGTCGGGAGGTCGAACGCGACCGACAGGCCGGTCTGACCCTTGGCGAGGTTGCGCCGGTACAGCTCGTTGGACGCCTCGGCGGTCGAGTGACCGGCGTAGGTCCGCATGAGCCACGGCCGGTCCTTCTGACGCTCTGTCATGTGCGGTCCCGGTCTCAGATGTTGCGGAAGCGGTTGATGGCGTCGATGTGCTTCGCGCGCATCTCCGGGTCGCGCACGCCCAGGCCCTCCTCGGGCGCGAGGGCGAGGACGCCGACCTTGCCCTGGTGGAGGTTGCGGTGGACGTCGTAGGCGGCCTGGCCGGTCTCCTCCAGGGAGTAGACCTTGGAGAGCGTGGGGTGGATCTTGCCCTTGGCGATCAGGCGGTTGGCCTCCCAGGCCTCGCGGTAGTTGGCGAAGTGGGAGCCGATGATCCGCTTCAGGGACATCCACAGGTAGCGGTTGTCGTACTCGTGCATGTAGCCCGAGGTCGAGGCGCAGGTGGTGATCGTGCCGCCCTTGCGCGTGACGTAGACGGAGGCGCCGAACGTCTCGCGGCCCGGGTGCTCGAAGACGATGTCGATGTCCTCGCCGCCGGTGAGCTCGCGGATGCGCTTGCCGAAGCGCTTCCACTCCTTGGGGTCCTGGGTGTGCTCGTCCTTCCAGAACTTGTAGCCCTCGGCGTTGCGGTCGATGACCGCCTCGGCGCCCATCGACCGGCAGATGTCGGCCTTCTCGGGGGAGGAGACGACACAGATCGGGTTGGCGCCGCCGGCCAGCGCGAACTGCGTGGCGTACGAGCCGAGTCCGCCGCTCGCGCCCCAGATCAGGACGTTGTCGCCCTGCTTCATGCCGGCGCCGTTACGGGAGACCAGCTGGCGGTACGCGGTGGAGTTCACCAGTCCGGGCGACGCCGCCTCCTCCCAGCTCAGGTGGTCGGGCTTCGGCATCAGCTGGTTGGACTTGACGAGCGCGATCTCCGCCAGACCGCCGAAGTTGGTCTCGAAGCCCCAGATGCGCTGCTCGGGGTCGAGCATCGTGTCGTTGTGGCCGTCCGAGGACTCCAGTTCGACCGAGAGGCAGTGCGCGACGACCTCGTCGCCGGGCTTCCAGGAGTTCACGCCCGGGCCGGTGCGCAGCACGACGCCCGCGAGGTCGGAGCCGATGATGTGGTACGGCAGGTCGTGGCGCTTGCTGAGGTCGCTGAGCCGGCCGTAGCGCTCCAGGAAGCCGAAGGTCGACACCGGCTCGAAGATCGAGGTCCAGACCGAGTTGTAGTTCACGGAGCTGGCCATGACGGCCACCAGGGCCTCGCCCGGGCCGAGCTCGGGGAGCGGCACGTCGTCGACGTGGAGCGACTTGCGCGGGTCCTTCTCGCGGCTCTCGAGGCCCGCGAAGATCTCGGTCTCGTCCTTGTGGACGGTCACGGCGCGGTACGACTCGGGAAGCTTGATGTTGGCGAAGTCCGAGGACGTGGAGTCCGGGGACTGGATCGCGTCCAGGATGTCCTTCACGGGGTGCCTCCGGCGGTGCGTTACGTCAGGGGGAGTTACTGCGGTGGAGGTGTGCCGTCGGTTCGGCGGGTGGAGCGGTGGCTGCGCCGGGTGGGCGCTTTTCGACGTTGCCTGTGACGCAGGCGTCCGGGCGCACAATCACGATCGCTTGTGGGGACAGCCGGCGCACGAGGAGACCTCTGCGCGCCGACCGCCCGGACAACATCAACGTATGGCACCGCGTGTCACCTGACAAGGCACTGCGTGCCAACAATTTCACTCATATGCAATCCGCCGGTCACACATGAGCGATGATCGATCGAAGGT